>DASPST010000064.1:0-47522 GCA_035623795.1 Terriglobales bacterium | reverse complement strand
TCGCATCGGACCAGCGCCCGCTTCTCTCTTATCCCACAGCTGCGGTCAGGGCGTCACGGACAGAGTCCGGATTTGCTCTCACGTAGTGCTTGAGCGTCACCCCTGGGTTCGCGTGTCTGAGAAGTCCCGTTGCGAGCAGCGGGTTTGACGTGTCCGCAATCAGCGAAGCCACGCCTCGGCGGGCAGGATAGAAGCCAGCCCAGGTGATGCCGTGCTTGCGCAACGTGGGGCGGATGACCCGGTTGTTTAGCGAGTTCAGGCTAAGCGGATTGCCCGCGCGGTTTACCAGGATGTACCCGTGCGACTGCTTGCAAGCATCGAGCATCGACCGGAGAGGCTCGACGACGGGGACGGATGCCCGTGAGCCTTCAGTCTTGCAGTCTTCGTTGACCGTGTTCCGCCAGACTGTCCGCTTGACGTGCAGGTACTGCCCATCATAATCCTGCCACTGTAGCCCCATGATCTCTGCCGGACGGAGGCCACCGTAGAATGCCAACGCTACGGCCAATGCAGCCACGCCATCGAGCACAGCAAGCATCTGTTGTACTTCGTCGAGCGTGTAGACCGGTGGTGTGGGCCTGCGCGGCACTCGCTTAAGCCAGCCAGCATCACGTATTGGGTTGTATGTTGCCCGGCCCATGCGAATTGCCCAGACGAACACAGAACTGATCAGCCACTTGTTGTGCCGGAGTTGCCAACTGCCCAGGCCGCGGTTCGCCATGTTCGTGAGAAGCGTGGAGAGAAGGGGTGTTGTGATGTCTGCTATCGCGAGGTATGCGACATCTCCCTGCCAGTAGCACTCCCAAATTTTGTGATATCCGTACGCGGTGCACGGAGCAAGGTTGGCATCAGCCCAACTGAGATACGCAGAGACGAGAACGCCAAAATTGCGCTCTGGCCCCGCTTGGAAAGCGTGTATACGGGAAACCGTATCGTGGGTTCGAATCCCACTCTCTCCGCCATGTTTCATAACGTTCTCAGTTGCTGCAGCCGGACTGTTTCGAGCGATTGCGATCGTGGCCCGAATCACGCTGAACCAGTATGATTCCACGACCGCAGCTTGTGGTGTTCTGCATGGCGGGGTGGGATGCACCTTTAGCCTTAAAATCTGCTACCATCACCGCTTGGTGAGGTTGCCATGCCCCAATATGTGATCGAGCGTGAGATCCCAGGCGCCGGTAATTTAACGGATGCGGAATTGCAGGCCATCGCCAGAAAGTCGGTCGGCGTGTTGAAGGAATTGGGACCGGAAATCAAGTGGCTCCACTCCTACGTCACGGGCGATAAAGTCTATTGTGTGTACTTGGCGCCGGACGAGGAAACGATTCGCGAGCACGCACGCCGCGGAGGTTTTCCTGCGAATCGCATCTCCGCCGTCCGCCGCATGATCGATCCCAACGCCCCAAGTTAATTATCGGGTGAGGCATTGGTCCGAACGCCTGGTTCCGCGTCGCAGTGAAGCCCTTCATGGATGGCTTGATCGACCGGCATAGCCCATCCTTCCATCCACGCCGTCAGGCCCGCAGCATTGCCGAGAGCTCTGCGCGCAAATTCAAGGGCCTTCTCCAGCCGGCGTTGCGCGCTCGGCAGTAGCGGAACGCCCAATTGTTGGCGCAGCGCAGCGGCGGCCCCTGCCAGATGCAGCGATTGCTCAGCGTTGGATTGCGCTGAGGCACTCACCGCAAGACACTCGAGTGCCCTCGCGATACCGCGTTTGTAGCCCAGTTCCTTGAACAGTTTGATGCCTTCACCGTATAGACGGCGCGCCTCAGCATTGTTTCCCTGATCGCAGCTTAAACTCGCTAAATCGCAGAGCGTGCTCGCAATTCCCCAGTTATCACACAGCCGGCGAAACTCTGCCAGGCTCTGCTCACAATAGGAACGCGCCGCTGCCAAGTCCGCTTTTTCCCGGGCGACGTCGCCCAGGTAGTTCAACGTCCAGGCCACACCCGTGTCGTCTCCGGCCTGACGGAACATGCTCAAACACTCATCGTAAAGTGAGAATGCGCGCTCATATTCACACTGCGTCTTCATCACGCTGGCGAGATTGCTCAGCGCTCGTGCGATATCAGTGGGATCGCCAAGCTCCTTCCATATGCCGAGACATTGCTCGAAGAGTTGAGACGCAACAGCGAATTCGCCACGATCGCGTTCGTTGACGGCTAACGCGTTTAGGGCTACGGCAACGCCGCGCTTATCGTTGAGCTTCACACATGTCTCTAGACTTTCTTCGAACAATGGGCGCCCAGAGCGGTAATCGCCCTGCGCCGCCGCCAAAACTGCGGCAGCGAACAGTAGGCGGGCGCGCAGCCTGGGACGTGCCCTGGCTCCCTCCATCGCAAGGATCCTGCCGAGAGCGTCACGGCCCTCGGTAAGATGCTCTCGTGTTTCCCAGAAGCGGAACAGGGCGGCGCCAAGGCGCATTCCCCATTCCGCATCCCCAGTCTTGATTAGATAATCAATCGCCAAGCGGAGGTTTTCGTGCTCGACCTCGAAACGGTCGAGCCATTCGGGTTGAGCGGCAATGTCCTCGGCGCCTTCTTCGGCGAGCACGAGGTAATAAGCGGCGTGTGCCCGCCGAGTCGCAGACTCATCGTCGCTCTCAGCCAGACGTTCGAGAGCGTATTCCCGGATGGTGGAGAGCATAATGAAGCGCGTTTCTTTTTCAACCTGATCCACCTGCTGCGCCAAGCTTTTGTCCACCAGCGAAGCCATGCCATCGAGGACGTCCACTCCCAGATCGCATTTGGTGTCGCACACCGCTTCCACGGCTTCCAGAGTGCAGCCGCCGGTAAAGACAGATAGCCGCCGAAACAGAGTTTGTTCAGCACTATTAAGAAGCCCGTAACTCCACTCCACTGTGTTGCGAAGAGTTTGCTGCCGTGCCGGCAGATCGCGCGCACCGCCGGTCAACAGGTTCAAACGGTTTTCGAGGCGCGCTAGCATGGCAGACGGAGAAAGCAGCTTGATCCGCGCCGCCGCCAGTTCAATGGCCAGAGGAAGCCCGTCAAGCCGAGTGCAGATGGTCGCAACTGCGGTTGCATTTTCCTTGGTCAGGGCGAATTGGTGCTTCACGGCCTGCGCGCGTTCCACAAAGAGCGCGATCGCTGGAAGACGGGACAGCACTTCTAGAGCCGGCATGGACTTGGGATTGGGGAGCTCGAGCGGTGGCACGGGAAATTCGTGTTCGCCATAGATATGCAGCGGCGACTGGCTCGTAACCACAACCTTGAGTTTGGGACCGGCAGTAAGCATTTGCGCCACGACCGGCGCGGTAGAAACTAGGTGCTCGAAGTTATCGAGCACTAGAAGCATCGGCTGGCTTAGGCCACTCAGGTACTCCATCAAGTTTTCCTGAGGTAACTTATTTCCGGTCTCGCGCACGCCCACCGCCTGCGCGATCGCGGGAGCGACCAAACCCCGCTCGCCAATCGCTGACAGACCGACAAAGCAAACGCCGCCTCCAAACTGGTCGGCCATTTTGCCCGCCACCTGCAAGGCGAGCCGCGATTTACCGATGCCGCCCGGACCGGTGAGGGTCACGAGGTGTACGTCCGCGCGACTCAGGAGCTGACAAAGGTCATCCTCCTCCCGTTCCCGGCCAATGAATGCGGTGCGCTGCCCCGGCAGATTGTGGGGGCACGGCTTGGATTCCCGGGCAGGCACATCGGACAGGCGGTCGCGCACCGCGGCGAGGTCGCGAGCCAAATCCCGCGTCGAGGCGTAGCGCTGCTGCGGATCCTTGGCAAGGCAGCGCTCTACGATCCAAATGAAAGGAGAGGGCGCCTGCAGCGTTTTGGCGCCGAGGAGCTCGGGCTCATCGCGAAGAATTGCCGCCGTCGTTTCCGCATGCGTTTTCTTCTTGAATGCGGGGGTTCTGGTGGCCATTTCGTAGAGAACCGACCCGAAAGAGAATTGGTCAGAATGAAAATCCAGATCCTCGCCGGCCGCTTGCTCCGGCGACATATACCCGACAGTGCCCACCACCGCTCCATGCTCGGTGATGGTGGTGTTCGAATCCGAACTGCCGCGGTCGGGTTTCAGAAGTTTCGCCAGACCGAAATCGAGCACCTTGGCCGTGCCATCTCGAGAAACCATCAGGTTCTCGGGCTTCAGGTCGCGATGAATGAGGCCAATCTCATGCGCTTTCGCGAGACCGTCGGCAATCTGCGACGCGATCGCAACTGATTTGCGAAATGGAATCGGGCCTGAGGTGAGCAGCGAACGCAGCGTTGCTCCATCCACCAACTCCATGGCGATATAGCGCGTGCCGTTCTCGTGTCCGAGTTCATAGATCGTCACGATGTTTGGGTGATTCAGCGCGCTCGCAGCACGGGCCTCCTGCTCGAAACGCAACAAGGCTTCCGGATGCGAACAGTGGTCAAGCGAAAGGGTCTTGATTGCGACCTCACGATCGAGGCGCGTGTCTTTGGCGCGATAGACCTCCCCCATCCCGCCAACGCCCAGTCGCTCAAGAATCTCATAGCTGCCAAGGCGAGCACCCGGCGAGAGAGTGGATTGCTCCGAACCTGGCATCGAAGGTGGGTTCATCGAACTTGCAGGAGCCTCACTCGGCATGCGGAAGCGGACTCTTGCCCGCTGCGTAGTTAATGCTTAAGTCGCGGCCGCGACAGACCCCAGCCCTGCAACCCTGCTGCGCTTATAATATCCCAGATTTCGGAGGGGGATTTAATGGATATTCGATCGCTGCAGCGACCCCTGAAGGATATGTACCGGCAAGAACCCCGCTAGCTCACGGATCACGCTGACCGCACACGGCACGGAGGCTGACGCACCGATCGCTTGTTCCGTGGACTTGGGGCGTGCAATCTACCAAGCGCAGGCGCACAAAGGAGTTGGTGGCGCTGCGCACGAAATCCGCCTTCCAGTACCATTGGTGCTCCTGGCCCGGCGAAAGGCGCCGGGCTGTCCGCCACACACCTGGATGATCGGTCGGGCAGTTCCAGAACGCACTAATTGCGGATCAGAAAATCACGGCTGGCAGTAGCGGGAATTGAAGGGTGAGCACGCCGCGGTGCCCCGAAGGCGCGCTCGCCCCGTCAACGACTTGCGCGTACTTCGCCCCAACCAGCACCGAACTGGAACCCTTTTCTTCTGCCTCCGGGCAGGTTTCGGCATTTGAGCCGAAGCGTCAGCGAGTTGCTGACGTTCGGAAAAAACTGTGACTCGGGTTCCAGCCCCCAGCCGCCGAGGATATCCGTCTACTGGGAGTGGGAAAGCCGCTTAGAGATTGTGGTCGCATGAAACTCACCCTTGTCGTCGTATGAGCCCAGGCAAATCACATAATCACCGTCCTTGACCTGGCTGGCGTCAATGGAGTTCACCTTCTTCTCGCCGTGATACTGGCTGATCCACTTGGTAGAAGCGTCGTAGGCCACGGTTTTCTCGGCGTTGGTTTGCTCCACATGGACGGTGAGGTTCGATTTGTCTTTGTTGCTGCGCACGACCCGGCCTTCCACGCGAGCCTCTTTCGCGCCACCCTGGGCGAACCCGCGTAGCGAGACCGAGCAGACAAGCACGACCATGAACAACATTGCTGCCACTTTCTTGGACATTTGACTCCCTCCCCCTTCTAAAGATGCGATGTAAGCGAGTACGAATAGACTGCGCCAGCGAAAACAACACGGCCAACAAGAACCTGGTTCGGAAAGGCTCCCGCGCTCGCCCCTATCGCACGACTGCTTGCACCCGACGAATACCGCGAGCGCCCGCATCTGCTCGGTGGCAAGAATCAGACCGGCCTCTCTCCATCCCAGCTGAAGCTAGTGGCACGAAGCTACTGCCTGGCCACATACCGTAAGGGCTCAGGCGCTCCCACCCGCAGCAGAGAAGGAACGCTGTCTACTGGGAGTGGGAAAGCCGCTTAGAGATCGAGGTCGCATGAAATTCACTCTTGTCGTCGTATGAGCCCAGGCAAATCACATAATCACCGTCCTTGACCTGGCTGGCGTCAATCGTGTTCACATTCTTATCAGCGTGATACTGGCTGGTCCACTTGGTAGAAGCTTCGTAATGTACGATCTTTTCGGCCGCAGGCTCCCCCGTGCGGACGGTGAGGGTCGATTTGTCCTTGTTGCTGCGCACGACCCGGCCTTCCACGCGAGCCTCTTTCGCGCCACCCTGGGCGAACCCGAGCAGCGAGACTGAGCAGACAAGCACGACCATGAACAACATGGCTGCCACTTTCTTGGACATGTGACCTCCCCCTTTTCACTAGAGAATGCAATGCAAGCGAGTAAGAATAGACTGCGCCAGCGAAAACAACAAGCCCAATAAGAACCTTGTTCCCAAGAACGTCGCTCCCCGTTGTCATTTCGCAGAGCTAATACAGGACAGCGGCCTCGCCTTTCTCACTGACCAGCTGCTGAAAGCGAGCCACAATCTTGTCCCGCCGCGCCATTACCGCCTTGACTTCATCCTTGGTGAGGTAATGTTTGGTTCTTTCTGCCAACTGGTTGCCATCCAACGTTTTCAGCTTCTCCAGTAGCTGGCGATCACAGCGTACCAAATCGTTAGGATCCTTCAAATCTTTGTAGAGGCGGAATGCACGCGTGAAATCGATTCTCCAGATTTTCCAATCCTCCCCGATGAGAACATTGGTGAGGTTAGGATCGGTATCGTAGACCAACTCATCAAAAACCCGGATCCGGTACATCTGGTTATTCCAAGCGTCGGCATCGGGAGCGACTACTTTCCGTTGTAGACGCTCGGCTTCATCCATTTTAACCGGCAGCCACCAGCTCAAAGAGCCTGCGTCACCTTTATATTTGCGTTCCACATAAACCGGCAACATATCCTCTACGCCAAGCATCTCGGCCAAGGTATAGGCGGCAATGTTGTACTTATAGGAGTCGACGAAGATCATCTCGGTACGGCCGCTCTGCAGCTGGACGTTGCTCTTGTGTTCGTCGATACCCTGGTACGAGGCGTCATGCGTCACTTTGCCGTCGCTGAGCGTTAACCGCACCGGGTGGGTGGTACCCTTCCCCGATTCTCTGGCACCAACGATTTTGGCAGTGAGCAGGAATTGCTTGATCTGCTCTTTGGTTAGAGTGGTGTCGTCCGCCGCCCTGGCGAGGGGTACGCTAAGCAGGCACATCGCCACGGCAATCCTACGCCTTGTCCCGAGCACGGCACGTATATCCATAACAATACCTCCGAAAGTGTGACGACAGGTCTAGTCTTGAAAAATGATGCGGCAAGCTCCCAGTGTCCAACGATCCAAGATGGCCGAGCTAAACCAAACGCCTCCCACAGAGTCGCCAGGTTGTGGGGCGCACCGTGAGGTATTCATACCTTGGCCAGTTGTTCGAGTCGCTGTTTCGCGACGCGGGCGGTTTCTCGCAGCAGCGGATCCGGATCATTCAAACAGCGAGTCAGTTCTCCCTCCAAGGACCTCATTCCGAGCGTGCCAATGGCGTAAGCCCCGCAAGAACGCAGCCAGGGATCGTCACTGGCCACCAAGGCTTCCACCGCCTGTTCCCGGTTTTCGATCTTGGCGCGCACAAAACGGTCGGCAATGGCGGCGCGTTGTGCCACCGAGACCCTGCCGTCCAGTAGCGGCACCAACATGGCGCGCAACTGGGACTTTAGAACGTTGTCCAGAAATTCCAGAGCATTGTCATACACCGTTACTTTCTTAGCTTGCAAGCCCAGATACGCACTGTGCACGTCGAGGTGAGGGTACAGAAGGCCGAGCAAGCGAAAGATGCGTTCCAGCTCCTGATGCATGGACTCACTCAACGCACGGGTCACGAGATCTTGACGGTCATGAGCCGACTCAAGCTTGGCCAGGATCTGGTAGGAGCGGTAGTGTCCGAGAATCTCCGCTGCCAGCACCGTCTCCAGCATCTGCGTATCGGGTTCGACTTCGGGATGCAGGCGATGCAGCTTGTTGAGTGCACAGATGATGCGGAAACGAAGCGTGGTGTCCCGTTCCAAGAGATTCTCATGCAGTACCCGTGCGGCCGATGCCGTACCCACGTTCACCAGTATGGCCGGGATTTCCCTCCGGGCCGCAGTCGGGACCGAGGGGTCCGCAATATGGTCTCGCAACGAACCCACAATCGCATCACCAAATTGCCCAAGGGCCTTGGCAGCTTCCGCGGCTAGCTCGTGGTTGGCCAGCAGATCCAGCAGATCCGGAACCATGCGCCGTTTGCGGAGTTTTCCAACCGATCGTATGGCTGCCCGCGCAACCGGCAAGGCTGAATCGTGGACCAGGATAGAAAGGGAGGGATCGAAGCAGTCCGGCAATTCACCCAGCAACTTCGCCGCCTCCATGCGGGTGCGTTGGCCTTCCAACCCCGGTTCCTGAACCATGCCCTCCAGAATCTGACGCGCCGTTTCCAGATTTTGAGTCTCTCCTTCCCGGGCCAGATAGGCCACGACCGCTGAGCGCACCGAGAAGTCGGCGAAGTCGCCCAGTTCCTCAATTATCGTCAGCGGATCAACGTGGGCATGGTGAGCCAGGTATAGCATGGCTTCGGTGCGGACGCTGAGGTCCGAGTCTTTGAGCAAATGCCGCACCTCCGGTAGGACCGAGGTGTCACCCGAGGCATCGAGGAGGGCCAGCGCTTTCTGGCGGACGTCTTTGTCAGGGTGGCTAAGCAGGCCACGGACCGCGGGGTGCACTGCAGGCTTGCGCTCCACCTCAAGCAAGCTCAGTGCGTAGAGTACATCCTTGGGATCAGACGCTGACATCTTGGCCGCGAGCAAGTCGGAGGTCGACCGATCCAACACCAGCGTGGACGCTTGCTCGACGTCAACCCTGTGCCGGCTGATGTTCTCCTCGAGAGTCACCACGTACTGTCGGCGCGCCACGGACACGGCCACCAGCCAGCCGCTAATCAGCAGCAGAGCCACCCAGCTGATTTGCCGTGCGGGTATGTGCAGGAAGGTGGCGAAGATCAGCACCGTGATCCCTGCCAGACCGTCGCCCATGCGCCAGATCACAGTGTCAATAAACCACTTCGCTTGCAACTTGACGGAGCCGGGAAGGGGTAGGTAGAGCAGCTCTACTGTCGATTTATCGATGGAATAGCGGAGCACCTGGTCATTGCCTTTCAAGAACACAGCCGCCCCGAGCGTGCCCAGCACGAGCAGGCCGGCTGAACCTGCGAACACGACGACAGGAAGCACGAACAACAGGACGCCTATCCCGAACTTGCGCAGACAACGGGTGGTCAACAGCAACTGCAAGAGCAAGGAAATAACCGCGACATAAAAATAGAAGTTTCCAAAAAAAACAGCCAATGCATCTTTGTTGACCAGGAAGTGCTTGGCAATGGCTTTGAACTGCCAACCGGTCAAGGTGGTGACAAACGAGGAAATGCAGATGACGGCGGCGATGGCTCGCAGATAAGGCGAGGACGCCACCAGGTGCATACTTTGCCGCAGGTCCTGTGATCCTCGATGGGCAGTTCCAGCGCCAGCTTCTTCCGGATCCCCGGCTTGGACTTGCCCGGTCTGCCACATCACCAGCATCAGCAGGGAGCAAGTCAAAAGCAGCACTGCCATTCCCAAAAGCAGGCTTTCGGTGCCGTAGGCCTCGGCCACGGTCTTCGAGAAGAAACCGGCAAAGATCGCGCCGGCGATGGCGCCTCCACCCACCATGCCGAAAATACGTTTCGCCTCACGGGTCGTGAGGGCGTAATTTGCCAGAGTCCACACCTGCGTCGGGGCCAGCACGCCAAAGATGCCTACCCAGACGTAAAAGACCGGATAAAGCCACGGCGGGTGGTAGTAGTGGGCCAGCGCCCAGAACAGCGCGCAATTGGCGGCAAAGAACAACTGGCTGCCCACCAGCAAGGTACGCAACGAGACCCGCCGGCCCAGGTAAACATAGCCGGCCACGACGAAGCCCACCAGCACGGCAGAGGCAATGTCGGCATAAGGCAGTTGGACCGCCTGGAAGCGCGCCAGGAACAAGGCATCGCGCGCCACTTTCCCGGTGACGTAGCTGCTGATGATCAGGAAGAGACACGAACACAGCAGAGTGCCCCGCCCCAGGTCTCCATGGTGTATGTTAAGGGCTCGCTCGATCCACCGTCGCATGAGCAAGAAACCCGATTCTGAGTATCTCGTTGCCTACCCCCCAGGCTGGTACGGCGGGCAGAGACGAGCCGAGGAGCATGGGTTCCGCACTCCCCGCTCTTCGAGGCCCATCCGAACCTCCTGTCACCCATGAAACCTTGGCAGGTTCGAGGAGCACTACCTGTTGGTCCATATACTCCGCTGTGAACTTGACGTTATTCTCGATTTCGAGAGCCGACGCCCGCCCCCCGGGATAATAGCTACTCAGCATGCCGGTGTCGATCAGAAAGACTTTGCCTGCGAAACGGGAGCGGATCTGTCCCCCTTTCTGAACCGTGTGGCCGACAACCAGATGATTCGCCTTGAGGGATTGCAGGATCTTATCCACTTGCGAGCTGCCTTCTTCATCGCTCCACTGGTCGTAACCGCGGAACCATAGGGGACCATCGGTGCGCACGCTCAGCCAATCTGGAAACTGCAGGAATTGGGAAATCTTGGCTCGGAGGTTGGGGTTTGACGGCACCCTGGACTTCTGTTCCGCAGAGATCTGCGCTTGCGCCACGGCAGCCATTTCTTGGAGATTGAAGAACGGCAAGATCAGCTGTTCGTCCAGCATGTACTGCTTGCAAGAATCGAAGGCGCCGATCTCGTCGCGGATGCGGGAATTAATGGCATTCAGTTTCAGGGAAGACACGCTGGGAGAGATTCCGCCGTGCAGGAAGATCACTCCTTCCATTTCAGCAACTGCGGCGTGTCCTCGCAGCCACTTGCCGTAGCTCCCTTTCGGGCTGAAGGCCTCGCGCTGCTCCAGAAAGCCCGCTGGGTGCCGCGCCATCCACTCCGCCTCCGTCAGTTCCATGGGCTGGGGAAGCTCAGTCAGAAGCGAGGCGTGACGCTCCCGCCATTTGACGAAATCCTTGTAGCCGGACTTACGGCGCTCCTCGGAATTTGCATCGGCAAAGCTGGCATAGTTCTCAGGGGTAACGTAGCGGAGGTCCCCCATGATATTCATCATTTCGTGGTTTCCGAGCAGGGGCACAACTCGCCCGCCGTCTTTCTCTGCCTCCTTCCCCAGCGCCATGAGCAGATCCATGACGTTGCGCGGCTTGGGGCCGCGATCCAGAACGTCGCCCACCTGGACGAGGGTGGTTTTGCCTCCTGCCCAGTGGTTCTGCTTGTCAATTAACCCGGTGTGCTGAAGGATGGCAACAAAGTCATCAAAGGCGCCGTGAACGTCGCCGATAGCGATCACGGCCCCCGGTGCTTCGTTGGCCCCTGGCGCTGCCCCCGCCCAGCCGGCCAGCACCAACAACACCATTAGAATGAATGGAGTACAGGAGGACTTGCAGATGTTCGCGCGGTTGCGCGGAGCCTTTGATGCTGCTCCAGCCGAGGAAAACGACGCTGCACGCTCTGCTCTCGTGGGATTTGCCCCGCGCCACGATCAAGAACCTTTACGGAGTGTGCATATTAGGCCTCCCGCTCCGGCATGTCAATTAATTCCTGGTCGTTCAATGACGCACCAACCCGGCCTTCTTGGCCGACCCGCGAGCGCGCCGAAGTGGTTCCCCGTCGGCCACATTCGCTGAGACCGGATCTCTCGCCAATCGTCCCTCCCCATTAACCGATAACACCCGACTTCGCTGCGGCACCGAAGCTGGATTCCAAGTCCCGAGATTCTGTGTGAAAATAGGGCCCACAAGTTCGCGGTTCGGGGGGATCCGCGTCGGATGCCTATCGCCGGCCCAGGGGGGGAAATGCCGCTTGTGCTCAACGCGCGCGGAGTGGGGAAGGTCACGGTTGTGCACTGCAGCGGGCGCATCGTCGCGGGCAGCGAAATGGAAGCTTTGCGGGCGCAGATCAGTGCCATGATGCAAGACCGCAGGGATTTCGTCCTGCACCTTGGCGAGGTAGCCTTCATCGACAGCAGCGGGCTGGGCACGATGGTAAGACTGCTGACCCGCACGCGAAAGTCGCACGGGGACCTGAAGTTATGCAATGTCCCGCAAGCCATCGAGAAGCTGCTGCAGATGACAAATCTGGACCGGCTGTTCGAGACCCATGAATCGGAAGAAAGCGCAATCTCCGCCTTTTACCGGCGCGCTACGGCCCCAGGCGAGGTACGGGAGTCTGGTCCCGCGGTTTTGTGCGTCGATCAAAGCAGCGACGTACTGGCTTATTTGCGCGAACTATTGAAGCGCGGGGGGCACCAGGTCCACACGACGAGCAGCCTGCGTGATGCACTCATTCTCTTACGGGCAACGCATCCCGCTCTCTTGGTTCTGGGCCCCAGTTTGAGCGCGTCGCCGGCAACTCGACAGGCCTTCGAGAGCGCGCGGGCCCGGCTGCCGGTTGTGGAACTGGGAAGCGAGTTTTCCACTCTGGATGCAGGCGAAGCTGCATCGCGGCTGCTCGAGAGCGTCCAAGCTCACCTGTGGCCGAAGCCGCAACCTTCTTCGTAGGCTAGTCCTGTTAGGCCGGCCTCTGAGAAAGTTCGCCTGATCCCGCGCCGAGCTCCGGGCAGGCTGTCACGACTCCGTGCGCAACAACGATCCGGTGATTCGCAAACCGCACTTCGCTGCACCCCAACCTGAAATCGCTCCCGGGGGGAGGCCATTGTGCCTTCGGAGGCGCCATCGGGGAGTGGATATTCATGGGAGATTCTTGCGAACCCGCGTTGAAGAATTCATGTTCGAAACCCGCGGCCAGGAAGCGCGATGGCCGGCTCTGAAGTGCATTGCTGTTGTGCTGGCTCTCGCGGCCTCGTCCCTTTGGGCGCAAGCTGGGCTCGAAGGTGCGCTGTCGCGGGTGGATCGCACCTCGCCAGCAGGTCTCGCAGCGCCGTGGTGTCGGACGCCGGCCGCCGCTGATTTCGACGATGACAATAGGCCGGACGGTGCAATCCTCCTCGATTACGGTTGGCAGCCTCAGACTGGTTTCCGGGCGATAGAACTGCATTTCACGGACGGCGGGGACAGTGAACTCCCCTTCGAATCGAACCGCAGTGGGCTCGCAGTTTCAGCCTTGGACGTGAACCAGGATGGCGCGGCCGACCTGGTCCTCGAGCAGGATCTCACTCACAAGTTTCTTCCGATCTGGCGGAATGAGGGCCGGGGCAGATTGCGAAACGTTCGGGACAAAGATTTTCCGTCCTTCTCGGACGCGGGTAATCACTGGCTCGAGGGTCCTTCTCAGCGGTCAGGCTTTCCTGCCTCTGGACTGCCACCGCAGCGCGGTTCCGACCTCGCTATCACAACCGGGTGCATGTTGGCATATCGTGCGTTCGCGGCACGCGAGCCAACACCACCCTTCCCATCAAGCGCAGGATCGCGTGCGGTGGGACCAGCCTCTCCCAGAGCTCCTCCTCTCGGGCACTCCTTCCCGGCGTTTTTCGAGCGACGGTCTCCACCGCAATTGCGCCGATCTGCTGTGACTTTTCCGCGAACTGCCGCGAGGGATAATGACCCAACCTGCTGACTTTTCTAGGCTACGAATGTAATCAAGACTAAGACTCGAACCATGAAGCTACAAGAGGTTCATTTCTGCGACTCCGTGGCTGCAGCGCTCGGCCTGCTGGTAATGCTGGCCGGCTGTACTCAGCCCGCTCAGAATTCAGGGAAAACCTCCGTTCACGACCTGGCTGGGGAGGACGCGGTGCGCTATGTCAAGGTTGTTCAGCAAACCGCTCCCGAAACGCTGGATCTTGCGGCAAGAGTGCAGGCCGATCCGACGAAGGTCGTGCGTATTTTCCCGCCCGCAAGTGGCCGGGTCGTCGCCATTGACGTCAAGCCGGGCGACCGCGTCCAGCGCGGACAGACGGTGGCCACTCTGAGCAGCAGCGATGTTGCCAGTGCGCAGTCAGATTTTGCGAAAGCCAATATCGAAGCACAGCGTGCCACCCGAGCCCTGGAACGGCAAAAGGTGCTTTTCGAACACGGCGCCGTGGCCGAGAAGGATTACATCGACGCGCGTGCTCAAGCCGATGAGGCTCGGGCGGAGCTGGCGCGCGCGAGGCAGCGTCTTGAATTACTCAATGTCAGTCCTTCGTCTACCACGGACCTGGTGACGTTGGTATCTCCGACCGGCGGAGTTGTCTTGGACGTCAGCTCAGCGCCGGGGGAGTTTTCCAAGTCTCTGGAGTCGGCGAATCCGTTGATCACCGTGGCCGATCTCACCACGGTCTGGCTGGTGGGTGACGTTTATGAAAAAGATGTTGCCAAGGTGAGGCGCGATGAACAGGTGACCATCACTCTGGAAGCCTATCCGGGCCGGCAATGGACCGGTCGGATTGGCCCAATTTCCGGCGCGCTCGACCCAATAACCCGGACCTTGAAGGTGCGGGTCGTTCTTCCCAATCCCGATCAACGGCTCAAGCCCGAGATGTTCGGGACCATTCACGTCCGAGCCGGTACCCACCCTGCCCTGGTGGTTCCTGCCGCGGCAATCGTCCGAGACGGGAACGCAACGACGGTTTTCGTAAGGCATGCCGGCCGCCCGGAGCAGCGCGTGGTGACGGTCGGGCAGACACTTGATGGCAAAGTCGAAATTCTGAACGGCGTGCACATCAACGATGAGGTTGCAGCCGAGGGCGCGGAGCTGCTTAAGGGAGGACCGACCGAGTAATGCCAGCCTTGGTCCGCGCCGTCCTCCGATATCGGATGATCGCCTTGATCGTCATGGCGGCCTGGCTGGCCGCCGGAGTCTGGGCGCTGCTGCGCCTTGACATCGAAGCCTACCCTGATCCGTCGCCGCCGCTGGTTGATGTGATCACCCAGAACCCGTCGTGGTCTGCGGAAGAGATGGAGCAACAGGTCACCGTTCCCATTGAAACGGCGCTGAATGGAATTCCACGGCTGCAATACGTGCGTTCCACCAGTCTTTTCGGACTCAGTGATGTGAAGCTGTACTTCGATTTCGACTCCGACTACTTTCGTGACCGCCAGGAAGTTCTGAACCGTCTGCAGACGGTCACCCTGCCGCAGAATCTGCAGCCCCAGCTGTCACCTTGGTCTGCCGTCGGCGAAATCTACCGCTACCAGCTCAAAAGCGACGGTTACAGCCTCAATGACATCAAGGCCACAGAAGACTGGTTCGTCCGTCGCGAGCTCAAGCAGGTGCCGGGAATCGTTGATGTGACCACGTTTGGCGGGACCACAAAACAGTACCAGGCGGAGATCGATCCCAAGAAGCTGCTGGAATTCAACATCACGCTTCCTCAGGTGCTCTCGGCAATCGCCGCCAGCAATCAGAATGCCGGCGGCAGTTACCTCGAGGTCGGCGCTCAAAACGTAAACGTGCGCGGCCTGGGGCTGCTCAAGGGCGTGCCTGAAATGGGCGCCATTCTGATTGCCGAACGCAACGGAGCGCCGATATTTCTGCGGGACGTGGCCGACGTGCACGAAGGGTACCAGCCGCCGCTTGGCCGGGTGGGACGAGACAGGGACGGCAATATCGTCAAGGGCACGGTGCTTTTGCAGCGGGGAGAACAGTCCCTGCCCGCTCTGGAGGGCCTGCGGAACAGGGTTCGAGCGCTGAATGGTGGACTTCTTCCCCGTGGCATGAAGATCGACCCCATCTACGACCGCACCGCTCTTATCCACACAACCACGGAAACGGTACAGCATGTGGTGCTAACCGGACTGCTGCTCGTCAGCCTGTTGCTTCTTGTCTTCCTGGGCGACGTACCCCTCGCCCTGGTTACGGCGCTCACCATCCCCTTCGCCGTGGTCTTCGCTTTCGGCCTGATGTCGGCTACCGGTCGTTCTGCAAACCTGATCTCCATTGGTGCCATCGACTTCGGCATCATCGTGGATTCCGCCATCGTCGTGCTGGAGAACATTTATCGCCGTATGCACGAAGCCACCAGCGAACAGCACCGGCTGGACCTGATCGCCGAAGCCACGGCCGAGGCCGCCAAGCCAGTCCTGTTCGCTACGCTCATCATCCTGGTGGCTTTCCTCCCACTATTCACCATGCAGGGTGTGCCGGGAAGGATTTTCGCGCCTATGTCGGTGACCTACGGATTTGCACTGACGGGCGCTCTGATTTTTGCATTGATCTTCGCACCCGTGCTGGCCTCGTACCGGCATATCGTCCCCAGTGGGCATGTGGCGGACACGCGGCTGGTGCGATGGTTAAAGGGTCATTACACACGGCTCCTTCTGCAAGTGATGGGGAGCCGCCGATTCGTGCTTCCGGCGGCGATTGTGGGCTTGCTGCTGTCACTCGCCATGTTTTGGACCATTGGCGGCGAATTCATGCCCAAGCTGGAGGAGGGGAATCTCTGGATTCGCGCCACACTGCCTCAGGATATCTCGTTCGATTATGCCGTACGCTTGGCGGATGAAATGCGGGAGGCTCTGGGGTCCTTTCCCGAGGTGCAGCAAGTGGTGTCTCAAGTGGGTCGGCCGGATGACGGCACGGACACGACTACCTTCAACAACATCGAGTTCCAGGTTGATTTGAAGCCTCAATCTAGGTGGAAGACGGCGCGCACCAAGGACGAACTCATCCAGAAAATGAACGGAGCTCTCCGGCGCTATCCGGGGGTTGCCTTCAATTTTTCGCAAAACATTCAGGACAACGTCGAAGAGGCGATGTCGGGAGTTAAGGGCGAAAACTCGTTGAAATTGTTTGGCGACGACATTGATGTGCTGGCCAGGACCGCCAAGCAGATCCAGGAGGCGATGGCCAAGGTTCCCGGCGTAACCGACCTGGCCGTGTTCAAGGAGAACGGACAGCCGAACCTGGTGATCTCTATCAATCGCAGTGCGGCGGGGCGGTATGGGCTTATGGCCGCAGACATTAACGCTGCGGTGCAAGCCGCGATTGGCGGCCTGGCCGTGACCGAGGTTCTGGAGGGTGACCGCCGCTTTGATTTCGTGGTTCGCTACCAGCCGGAGTATCGCCAGAAGCCGGAAGCGATGAGGAACATTCTTCTGGCCACGCCCGACGGCAACCGGGTACCGCTGGGACAAGTGGCGGACATCGGATTTCGCGAAGGGGCCTTTATGATCTATCGCGAGAATGGGCGGCGTTACATTCCCATCAAATTCAGCGTGCGGGGTCGCGACTTGGCGGGAACCATCGAGGAGGTTCAAGCGAAACTTGCCCGCTCCGTTCGCTTGCCCGAGGGATACCACTACGAATGGGCGGGCGAGTACGACAGCCTGCGCAAAGAGCAGCAGCGCCTGGCGATCATCATTCCAATCACAGTCGGCATGATTCTGGCTCTACTCTACGTCTCGTTCAATTCCTTGCGCGATGCATTGGCGGTGCTCTCGGTGCTGCCCTTCGGCATTGCCGGCGGTGTGCTGGCGCTGCTGGTCTCGCGCACCCCCTTCAGCATTTCCGCGGCGGTTGGTTTCGCCTCGGTTATCGGCGTCGCGACCCTGGGCGGGTTGGTCTTCGTAGCCGGCATCCGCCGTGCCGAAGAACACGAGCATGGGATCACGCACTCAATCATCCGCGCCAGTGTCGGGGAGATGCGGGCTGTGTTGATGGCTTGCCTGGCCGCGGGCCTGGGCCTGCTGCCGGCTGCCCTCTCACATGGAATAGGCGCGCAAGCACAGCAGCCGCTGGCGCGGGTGGTGGTGGGCGGGATGGTTACGACCTCGCTGGCTATCCTGATTGTGATTCCGCTGGTTGCGAGTCTCGGGCTGGTCACCAGCGGGGCGACAGAAGTGTGAGGAGGTCCCCGAAAGTGCAGAATCGTCTGTGTGCTATGACCGCCGCGGCCTGCCTCTGCACTGCGGCTTTCGCGCAACAGCCAAGCTTTACCTGGGAGCAGATTCGGGAAAGGTTCTTGGCCGCCAATCCCACACTCCGGGCACAGGCACAAAGTGTGGAGTCCAGCCGTGCCAGCGAAATCACGGCCGGCCTGAGGCCGAACCCGCAATTTCAAAACGACACCACTTCGGCGACAGCCGGGATCTATCAGGAATTCGAAGTTGGAGGGAAACGGGGGGCGCGCCTCGCGAGTGCCCGGCTCGCGACCGCCATCTTCCAAACCGATTCCGTAGACACCCGCCGAACTCTGGTTCTTAACCTGCGCCAGGCCTTCATCGCCGGGCTGCAGGCGAAATCTGACCTCGAATTCGCACGGGGAAACCTCTCCGATTACCAGAAGGTGATCGATCTCAACCGATTGATGCTGCAACAAGGCGCCATATCGAAAGCGGATCTTCTTAAGATCGAGCTCGAGATGCTGCAATTTCAGACCGACCTCGACGATGCGACACTGGCCCTGAAGACCGCCAAGGCAACCCTTCGGGCGCTGGTGGGCGCGGCCAATCTGCCGCAAGAGTTCGATATTGAAGGCGAATTGCGTGCCGTTGCTCTCGACAAGACGCTTTCCGAGCTTCAGCAACTCGCTCTGGATAATCGTCCTGATTTGCGATCGGCGGAGACCGGGCGGGAGAAGGCATCTGCGGACCTGCGCCTGGCCAGGGCGAACCGCTGGCCCGACCCGACCATCGGCACATCTTTTATCCACACCGGAAACGAGATCGGCGGGCCCAGCTGGTTTCAGCCCTTCTACCCTAAAGGCAGCGTCTCGAACGCGATGGGCTTGGGCATTGCGTCCATCTCCATACCGCTCTTCAACCGAAATCAGGGTGAGGTCGCCCGTGCCCAGTCAGAGCGGCTCAGGGCAGACTTCCTGGTCCAGGCGGCGCAGAACCAGGTTCTGCAAGATGTCGAGACGGCCTATGCCTCGTTTGAATCGAGCCGAGACCGGATTCGCCTTTTCGAGCAGACGTATCTGTCGCGCGCGAAGGAATCGCTCGATCTCGAAGAGTTCTCCTTCCGCAATGGGGGCGCATCGATCCTCGATTTCTTGGACGCGGAGCGGACGTACCGCACAACACAACTTGCGTATCGCCAGCAACTGGCCGCTTACCTGACAAACTTGGCGCAGCTTGAGGCCGCTGTGGGAACGCCACTGGCACCCTGAAACAATGCCGGGTGACCCCGGTAAGCGACGGATTTTCTAAGTTTTCTGGCGGCCACGGAGTGTAGCGAGACGGTGCGCAGTACCGCAGCTACCGCCGTGACGCGCCGCGACTTGTCGCCACGGTCATGGTTGACGTGACCCGTGGAGTCCTCTAACGCACGAATCCTTGTAGACATAATGGGCGTCTAATTTGAGGAGTCAATTCCATTCTCGGCATGTACCACTGCGGTGTGCCAAAGGCGCTGCGTGGAGACGATAGCCAGTGCGAGGAGAGCGGGGGCCGTGCGCATCCGACGGAGAGCGAGGAATGGGCCAGGTTCGAGCGGCCCTGGGACTCAACTCGACTGGGCACGCACCGGGGTTGATGGTCGCATGAGGAGTCCCACTCTGGGTTATGCGCACTGGATTGTCGGCCTAGTGTGCACACTGGCGCTTGCAGGCAGCCTTTCGGAAGCCGCGGAACTGAAGCAGGACGCGCTAAAGAGTTGGGCGGAGTTCGTTCAGGGTGTCAACTCGCAGATGCGAGGCCGCCTGGAAACGGGCGGGACCTTTCTTTGGGTGGACGAGGTGCCTGACAGGGGTCGGCGAGTGCGGGCGGGCAAGATTCTGGTGTCGCCCGGAGCCACCCACATCCCCAGGCCAGTGCCCGCAGGCCTGATCCATGATTGGATTGGAGCCGTATTTTTCCCGAATACAAAGCTCGAAGATGTGCTGGCCGTGGTCCGCGACTACGACCACTACCAGGACTTTTACAAGCCATCGGTAGTCGCATCCAAGGCGCTTCCCGCACTGGGTGAGGATGACAGGTTCTTGATGCTCCTGGTGAATAAGGAAGTGGTCGCCAAAAGCGCGCTGGATAGCGAATACCAGGCTTGTTATCAGCAGGTCGACGCCAAGCGCTGGTATGCGATTGCGTATAGCACCCGCATCCAGGAAATTCGAGACTTTGGGCAGCGCGGAGAAGAGAAACTCCCTCCCGACGGGGGGAGCGGGTACATCTGGCGGTTGTACAGCATTGTGCGATTTGGGGAGCGCGATGGCGGGGTATACGTGGAGCTAGAAGCCATGGCCTTGAGCCGCGACATCCCGGTGGAAGTGCGGTGGGCGATTGACCCGATCGTCCGGCGAGTCTCGAGGAACTCGCTGTCAACTTCTCTTCGTCAGATGCGGGAGGCAGTGTATTCGAAGGCGGGTAAGGCGAGCAGTCCGGCAGTCAGCACTTGTGCGAGCCTGAGCTATCCTGCGAAGTAGGCGCCAAGCCTGCCAGACCGTCCTGCCAGAAATCCCCCAGTGTGATCAAGGCAATGCTCGGGCTGATGACGCAGTTTTTTCGAATCCGCTGCCCACGGCGTCGAACTCAGTACTCTCCCAACTGACCCAGTGGCGTTTGCTGGCTTGCTGAACGGGTTCGTCGAGACGGGCCGGCAGGTTAAGGCGACGATTCGGGCCCTGACCACCCGCCGCTCCTTCGATCCGCCCAGCGCTTTTTCCCGAATATCAGCTGCATCCACCGACTAGACTGTAGGCGAAGGCGGGTCAGGGAGTTGCACGGGCTCGGGAAGGAGCCAGGAGCCTGCTCGAGGCACATTGCATGGGTCGGTCCGGGAATACAAAGCTGCTACTGCTGGCCGTAACTCTGGCTTCTTTGTTGGTAGCGCCGGCAACGAACAAGGCTGCGTTGGCCCAGACGCCATCTCGCTACTCGGATCAAATGCCAATGTTGCGCCGGACTCTTCGGCTCACTCCTTTCTACGACACTCCCGTCCCCCTGCCGTCAGGCAGGCCGGGAGATTTGATTCGTTCGCAACCGTTCGACGAATACGATCTGGGGACCGGAGTGTCGGCCATGCGAATCCTCTATCACTCGGTGTCGGCCCGTGGAGAGGATGTGGCTGCTTCCGGGGTGGTTCTGATCCCAAACCGAATGCCACCCCCAGCGGGGTGGCCGGTAATTGCCTGGGCACACCGCTTTATGGCCACGGCGCGCCCTTGCGCCCCATCGCTATTGCGGGCACTGAACAATGGACCATTTCTCAGTATGTACGTCAATCTCGGCTACGCTGTGGTTGCGACCGACTACGTTGGACTGGGCAGCGACTTTCGCAATGCTTTTGTGGACCTGCAGGCGAACGCGACCGACGTGATCTATTCGGTGCCGGCAGCGCGCCAGGCCTTGCGCCAGCTCAGCTTGAAGTGGGTCGCGATGGGCGATGGCGACGGAGGAGCAGCCGCCCTGGCGGTTGCCGAATTGCAGAGTGACAAACCCGATCCCAACTACCTGGGCAGCGTCGCGGTATCCGGTGCCATCGATCTGAAAGCAGAGATCGGCCGCCTTTCCGAGCGGGAGTGGCAGGACGGTTTCGCCTTCCTGGCCTATGGCATCAAAACGGTGTACCCCCAGTTTTCGCTAGAAGACATGCTGACGCCCAAGGGCCTGGCCCGATACGCCGCCGTAAACCAGACGTGCTCCGCCCCCCGTCTGTCACCCACGCCCGCACTGGGTGACATGCTGAAAGCGGGCTGGCAGGGCAACCCGTTCATCCGAAACTTCCTCGCGCGAAACACACTGGGGCTCAGGCCGACGCCTGCTCCCCTGCTGATCGTCAGCGCGGAGGATTCGCCGGCCGCTGACTCTATGGCCTTCCGAGTCGTAGCTCGGATGTGCGCGCAAGGGGATCACATTGATTTTGAGACGTATTCCGAGAACGATACAAGCGGACTGATCGGTGCGTCGGTTGCCACCCAGATTTCCTGGATCAAGGCGCGTTTCGCGGGACAAAAAGCTCCCAACAATTGTCCCTAGGAGTTCAGAATTTCTGACTGACCAGCACTGCCAGAACCGCAGGCAGATAAATGACCGAGGCGTGGAGCAACCGGCTGGCCTCTCCTCTAGATCCACGATGAGTGAGCCGCAGGCTGCAATAAAGTAGAAACGCTCCCAGACAAGTCATGCCGGTGAGAGAAGCGAAGCTGCTTCCATGAGCAGCAATCCCGACGGTGACGGCGGCAAGAAGCATGCTGAATCCCAGGATCTCGACACGAGTAAAGCGGCCTTGGGTGTCGAAGCTGGGCAGCATCTTGTACCCCGCCCGTTCGTAGTCTTCGCGATACATGAGCGCAATCGCGAGGAAGTGCGGGAATTGCCAAAGAAACAAGATCGCAAACAGCAGCCCGGCGCGCGGTTCAAGCCTGCCCGCACCTCCTGCCCAACCGATCAGGGTTGGCATCGCCCCCGGGATCGCGCCTACCAGAGTGCACAGAGGTGTTTTTCTCTTTAGGGGCGTGTACAGCAACAGGTACGACAATAAGGTGGCAACGGCCAGGAAAGCAGACAGCGCATTCACGGCGATCAGTAGCTCAAGACCGCCCGCGACACTGAGCAGAATACCAAACCAGAATGCGTGGCCCGGGTTCAATCGGCCCTGCGGCAGCGGCCGGCTGGCGGTGCGTCGCATGCGCCCGTCATAGACCCGCTCCAAGAACTGGTTCAGCGTGGCGGTACCACTGGCAACCAGCAGCGTCCCCACGATGGTGTGAATGAACCTGCCCCAAACCAAGGTTCCGGGACTTCCAAGAATGTAACCGGCCGAAGTTGCCATTAGGATCAGCAGGTTCACTTCAGGCTTGGTCAAGGTGCAGTAATCGCGCAGCTTGGACGTAAATCCTCCCCCAGGGTTCGGATTGGCTTTCACCGTTGAGATTCCCATGTTACCAGTCTTGGCCGGGCTCGTCGCGGTTCTCCGTCCGCCGAACCTGATTGCGCTTGCGATGCACGAGAAAAATCATCCCGATGGAACCCAGCGTAGGAGGAAGGATAAGGATCAGGATCCCGCTACGCAGGGCTTGAATCATCCCGCGCCCGGCCGAAGCCGCTTGCGTATAGCAAAGGGCGCAGCTCTGCGAGAAAGCTGGGGGAGGCGACAACAGCAGCACGCCTATCCCCACTACGGTTGCAGCAACAAGTGCAAACTGCGTGTTTCCCTTACCCGCTCGGAACACTCGCTCTCTCCCCCTACTTTGCCCAGGGAACGCCATTGGCTACGCGGAAGCTGTCGGTCCACCCATATTGCATGGCCAACAGCACAAAAGTTGTGAAGATCCCAGCCGACCACATAAGGGAGCGTTTTTCTGACCACAGATGCATAAAGAACAGGAGCGACAGCCCGGCCTCAACCAGAGCGACAATCAGCATGCGTACAAACATCTGCGTGATGTCGATACTTTTATAGGCGATGACAAATTGAAGTCCTGCCAAGGCCAATATGCAAAAGTAGACCACCAAGTCCTTGCCGGTTTCGTTGCGCTTCTGTTCTGCGACGGGAGTCATGGGGCAGCCACCTCCATCTTAATGCGCCAGATTCAAGAGATAAACCATGGGCACGACGAACATCCAAACCAGATCAACGAAGTGCCAGTAAAGGCCAAGAACTTCGAGGTCATCCGCCTGGTAGCGACCGGAGTTGTAGCGCAGACCCACGGCAATCAGAGCGACAACCCCAGCCGTGACGTGGGTGAGATGCAAACCGGTGATGCTGAAAAAAGTTGCACCGAACAATCCCGTTCCCCAGGGATTGTGGAACATGGTCATGCCTTCGCCAATCAAAGCGAACCATTCACGAACATGCAGGAGGGCGAAAGCCAGGCCGAGACCGGCGGTCGCCAAGGTCAAGCGCAGGCCGGATGCCTTATTACCGGTTTTGGCTGCCTGGACTGCAAGCATCATCGTCAGGCTGCTGGTAATGAGAATGAAGGTCATCAAAGCGACGTTGCTGATGCTGTGCAACGGTCTTGGCCAGTTGGGACTGGCGTTGCGAATGAACCCGTAAGCCACCAGGCAGGCAGCAAAAGTCGCGGTGTCCGCGATGATGAAGAGCCACATTGCTATTTTTTTGGCGGGCACGGAAAACGGCGGTATTCCCGTGGTCAAACCGGGCGGATGTCCGTGCATCATCAAATCCGCTTGGCTCAAGGGACCTCCTATCCAATGCCTCAGAGTTTCATCCACAGCAGCGCGAGCAGGTACACCCAGAGAACGTCCATAAAGTGCCAGTAGCGGGAAGTCGCGTCCAAGGTACTCCGCCGCAGAACAAACCTGTTCAGTCTCACAATCACCAGAACCAGTCCGCCCAGCCCCCCTAGCACGTGCAGCGCATGCGCGGCCGTGAACACGTAAAAGAAAGAGCTACTCGGGTTGGTCGCGAGATAAAGGCCCTGCGCACTCAATTGCCGCCAGCCGGCATACTGGCCGGCGACGAACAGCAATCCAAGTGACAGCGTGACATAGAGCCAGCGTGCCGGGGGGGCCACCCGGCTTTTCAGGCCACCCATGAAAGCCGCCACCCGGCGGCGCGAGATCTCGAGAGTCACACTGCTAGAAAGCAGCACGAGAGTATTCAGGTAAAGAACCGTAGGCAAGCTAAAATGGCGCCAGTCTGACGCTCCGCCTTTACGAACCACCAGCGCGCTGGTGAGAGCCGCAAACGTCATACTTATGGCTGCCAGCGCTACCCAGATTCCGGTCGAGGCTGGGGGTGGGGCGTATTCCTGCACCGAATGCTGTTCCCCGTCCGGAGGCACCAGGTTGCGCCAACCACCGCCTCCCCCAGAATCGGGCGGGAGACGCGATGGATCGACGCCTTCTTCGATCCGAGGCGGCTCATGAACTGTTGTTGCCATTGTCGGATGTGCCCTTTCCCTCTTCTCTGGCTACGCCTCTTCCTGCAAACTGGGAATTTGTTGCGGAGACGCCTGCATAAGATAATCGCCACTCGAAGCCTCAACCCCGTACTGGTGCGGGTCGTG
Source organism: Terriglobales bacterium (assembly GCA_035623795.1). Taxonomy (GTDB): domain Bacteria; phylum Acidobacteriota; class Terriglobia; order Terriglobales; family Acidobacteriaceae; genus DASPST01. Next base: position 22,711 of record DASPST010000064.1, on the reverse strand, counting down.
GTAGACCACCGGGAGCTTACCCCCGAAGTTATCGAAGGGCGGTGGCGAAGAGGGCGTGCTCCACTCCAGCGACGTGGCCTGCCACGGGTTCTCAGGCGCGGGAGTCCCCCGGAACCGGCTGTAAATCAGGTTGTATACAAAGATAAGCTGCGCGGCGCCGGTGAGGAGAGCACATATCGTAATGAACTTGTGAACCGGGACCAGTGGTTGCATGTAGTCCGGCGCAAAGGCCGGATACCGGCGTACGTTGCCTGCTAATCCCAAGTAATGAAAAGGCATAAAGATGCAGTACGTGCCGACAAACGTCAGCCAGAAGTGGACCTTGCCCAGCCTCTCATCCATCATGCGTCCGAACATCTTGGGAAACCAGAAGTAGGTTCCGGCAAAGATGCCGAACATGGCCGCCACACCCATCACCATATGGAAATGTCCCACCACGAAGTAGGTGGCATGCAGCATGATGTCAATCGATGGCTGAGCCAGGAAGAAACCACTTACTCCGCCACTAATGAACATGGAGATGAAGCCCAGCGCGAACAGGGAAGCCGTGTTGATGCGCAACTTCGAGCCATACAGGCTCCCCAGCCAGATCAGCACCACGATTGTCGAAGGAATCGTAATGATCAGTGTGGGGAAGGAAAACGCAATCGCCGAAACCGGATTCATCCCACTGACAAACATATGGTGCCCGTACACCATGTAGCTGAGGACGGCCAGGGCAGCAAAGGAGTAAACCAGGGTTCGATGGCTGAGCATGGGCTTGCGCATATTCGTGACCAGAATATGGGAGACGATCCCCATTCCGGGCACGATTGCGATATACACCTCCGGGTGTCCGAAGAACCAGAAGAGGTGCTGCCAGAGAAGTGTCGATCCTCCGGAGTGAGGTTGCAGCTGGTCGTTGATGACAAGATTGGAAGGGACGAAGAAGCTGGTTCCCGCTACATGATCCAGGATGAGCAGCACACAGGCCGGCATCAGGACTGCAAACGCGGTAAGACCCATCATGGAAGTGATAAACCAGCCCCAAGTGGTTAACGGCAACCGCCACAGACTCATGCCTTTGGTTCGCATGTCGAGAGTCGTGGTGATGAAGTTCAAGCTGCCCAACAGCTGCCCGATACAGAAAAGGCCGATGGCGATGGCCCAGAGCACTACGCCGGTCCCCTCCCCGGGACCGCCTACCGAGCCAACCGCGCTGAGGGGAGCGTACTGCGTCCAGCCCCCCAGGGTCGGACCGTCCCCCACAAAGAATGAGGAAACCAGGACCAGGAAGGCTGCGAACGTGACCCAGAAGGACATCATGTTGAAACGGGGGAAGGGCATATCCTCAGCGCCCACTTGGATCGGTAAGAAGTAATTGCCGAAAGCGGCGAAAGGGGCGGTGGTCAGCACGAAGAAAACCATGATGGTCGCGTGCATGGTCATCAATTGCAGGTAGTACTCTGGCGTCATCACATTTCCCGGCGCGCCGTTGCTGGAGAGGAAATGGAGTCCCGGGATAGGGAAATTTGTCCATCCCAGATGGATGCGCATCAACCAGGAGAGAAACATGCCGACGAGGACCGCCACCAAGGCCAACCCGTAGTACTGCTTTCCGATAACCTTATGGTCCAAGCTGAAAACATGCTTCCGAAGGAAACTCGTCGGAGGCGCGTGATGGGCCACGTGGGTGTGTGCTGACGGGTCGTGCATAAGCTCACCTCGAGACTGGGGTTGCCCTGCCTTGGACCAGCATGCTCATTACTGCAATGCCGCCTGCTTCTTCAACCAGTTGTCAAAGTCTTCCTGCGACAAGACCGAAAGATAAGCCTTCATGTTGTAATGCCCCAGACCGCAAAGCTGCGTGCACACAACTTCATATCTGCCGGTTTTGGTTGCCGTGAAATGAATCGAGAGATCCAAGCCGGGAACAAAATCCTGCTGGACCCGCAGCTCCGGGACAAAAAATGAATGTCCAACGTCTTTCGAATGCATCAGCAGATGTATTTCGCGATTCACCGGGACTGCCATTTCGGCGGTCACGATGTCATCTTTCGAGTCCGCATCATGGTCCACATCCAGTCCAAAGAAATTCTGATTTGCCTCGCTAATGAGATCGGGGTGAATGGGCCCGAACTTCCCATCCGGACCGGGGTAGCGGAAATAGAAGGCAAATTGTCCAGCCTGGACCTGAACCGCCATGGCATCGGCCGCGGGCGGCGTGAAATATATATTGGCCCAGGCCCTGGCACCGAAGACTCCCAGGGCGAGGACTTCGGTTCCCACCAGCAGGAAGGCTGCAATGACCATGGTTTTTGCCCCACCGGGGAAGGTTCTGATTCGCTCGCCCGGCTTGGACTGGGAAAACTTCCAGACGAAGATGGCCAGCAGGATCTGCGATACCAGGAAGGAGATTCCGGCCTCAGCCATGGTCTCCGACGTCTGGTCATCAATCGGAGCTCCATGGGTGGAGATGTCCGGCGCCAACCACCAAGTATGGCGCAAGATGGGAATCGCGGAAATGATCGCAATCAGGATGATGGTAACAGCGAAGAATTTTGCCATGTCGCCCCTCGTGCTACCTCTGTAGCCGCCATGGTGCTGTCTCGCTGCCCATGACTTCTACTTGGCCTTAAAGGTGAAGTCGGCCTTGGCTGCCTGTCCGGCAGCCACGTTGACTTTCTCCGTCTGGGTACCGTATTCCTCCTGCCAAGCGGTAACCGTGTACGATCCCGGGGGCACGTTCTTGAGGGTGTAAAGTCCCTTCTCGTCGGTGATTGCATATGGCCCTTTGACCACCACGTGCCAGCCATGCATCCAGGGATGAATATTGCACTTTACGCTGATGGCCTCTGGTGCCTTCCAGCTTGTCTCGATGGGCGGAGCCCCAGGAGGCTGAGACTTGTTCCAGCCAATATTGCTGCTGCCGGGTGCAGGCAAGGGGTGAATGTTGTGCGTAGTCTGGTCGCTGGTCGTCACCTTGAACTTCTGCTCGACGTCCATCGCCAACACGTGGGGAACATACACGCAATTATGTTGGTCGACCGTGGGTTCCTGCGAGGGAACCGCACTGGCGGCAGCCCCCGCCAAACCCTCGGAAAGGTAGAGAACCACATTCTCAAGACCGCCATCGGACCCTACAATCACATTCTCCATTTTGACCGGGCTGTTTGCGTTTTGCTTTACACAGTAGGGATCCTTCGACATGTCGATCCCCTTCATGTGTGGAGCAGTGCCACTCAGTTTGACAGCGCCGGTAATCGACCCTTCCCCTGCAGCGATGACATTCCGGCCTAAAAGCAAAGCTCCAACAGCAATCAGCATGAGCGCGCTTACCACCGCTGCCAATTTCTGCCTGAACTGACTTGTCATGGACTTTCTCCCGCGGCTGGATGTTTTTCGGCCTAAGGGCCCGTCGGGTTGGGGTTGACGGGCTTTAGTCCGAGTTGTTTGGCGATTTCCTTGGCCTTCGACGGAAAGGGTTGCAGCGTGCGCAAGTAGAACACCAGGTCCCAGGCTTCATCCGGTTTGAGGTTGTCGGCAAACGACGGCATGGGTGTGCCGTCGAGGCCGGTCATAAAGATCCGGTAGAGGTCCTGGTCCGTAGAGCCGCATTTGAAGCGGCCGCCCTCGGCGAAGTTGTAGGCCAAGATGGGACGACCGAGGTCGTCTTGCAAGGTCGAAGCCGAAGGGCCATTGGCTTTTCCTTCCACGCCATGACATTTCCAGCATTGCACCCGGCTGAACACATCCTCCCCGGCTTTGACCCTTTCCGCCGTGACTTCTGGCTCCGGAGGTATTTGGATCGGAACCCCGGGTTTTTCGGTTTGCCAACGCGGGGAGAAGTGTTTGATCCAGGCTACCAAGTCCGCACGCTCTTGCTTGGTGAAAGTATTCCAGGGGGGCATGTTCGAGCGGTCCAAGCCGCGCGCAATGGTGTCGTAAAGATCTTCGTCCGTGGGCAAGGTGCCGGTCGGCGTGGACCGGCACTTGAAAACTGCCAGTGTGAAATCTCGTGGTCTGGGATCCAGCCAGGGCGCGGTCTCCCCGTTGCCGTCGCCCAGTTCGCCGTGGCAGACCAGGCAGTACCTGCGATAATCGCCGCTTACCGGATCGCCAGCTACCTTCGCCCGTCCCGTCAGGTTGCCGATGTGGCTGGTGGCGGCGGGGCTGTTCAGCCATTGCTGCTGCTGAAATTCGGTGACCTGTGCGAATGAGGCGGACGAAACGAGAACAGCCAGGACGCATGTCAACCATGACGACGCCAGGAACTTGATCCGCATTGCTGCCCTCCCCTCAGAAGTCGAAATCCACCCCAAACAGCAACTCGCTGGTATTGATGTTGACCAGCTGCGGACCGCTGGTTGGCCCGGTGCCGTCCTGATGCAGCCAGTTGTACTCGGAGTGTAAAGCCATTCCAGCCCGGCTTGACATGAATGGGTTGTAACGACAACCCAGCGTGTAGGTTGTAATGTTCCCCAGGTTCGACGGCGTGCCCGGCGTGGCTTGCTGTGACATGCGGATGGTCTCGAATCGACCGATGAAGATCAGCTGCGGACTGTAGACGTAGTGCGGCTCGACCAGGACACCATTCCACGTCGGCGCTTTTGAGCCCGGGGGCAAGGTGGTGCCCGGCGTATTGTTGGGCAACGGCGATCCCGGTGTGCCATTGTCTGGATTTACCGCATTGCCATAGCCCTGACCGAACCAGGCATCATCCCACCCATGCTGCGTAACCACCTGAACGTCGAAGTGAGGCCCGAAATAGAATTGCCCAACAAATCCTTCGCGATGGAAACCCTTATTGCCCGCTCCGGAGCCGGGGATTGGGGCACCTGCTGTCGTGAGGTAACTCGTAGCCGCCTCTCCCACCATCGCGTAACCCCCGACCCGTTGCACCCCCCATTTACCTGTGTCAAAGGCCTGACTGGCGGTAAAGAACCCGGTATAGGAGTTGGCGCCGGTGACCAAACCCACGTTGCCATCGTTCGAACTCAATAACGCCGCCGTATATCGCGTACGGTCATTGGCGGAGTGCCCCATGACCTCCAGTCCCAGTTGGTTGTCTCCGATTTGACCGAAGATATTGTTGTCCCCGACCGGAATGAAGTGATAGAGCTGATAGATGCCGCCGTTGCCGGTTAGGGTCAATATGCGCTTTTCCGATAGCAGGTTGTCCAGTTCGAACTTTCCTGTCTTCACGTTCAGCCAGGAACTACCGAAAAGGTTGTCGAAGCGCGCCATCACCGTCTCGAAATGAAACGCCCCGGTCGAGTCTGAGGAGGGCAGCACGTAAAATGAGATGTTCCTCTCCAGGGTGCCACCGGTGTGGAAGTCAAGACCGCTCAGATCAAAGCCGGTAGAAGTGATGCGCTGAACCGCAGCGTTTTGTCCCTCGGCCGAGTCCACGAACTCTTTTCCTGTGCTCACCCGATGCCAGATGGGGAGGATGCGGAATGTCACCGGCCAGTACGAGGGATTCTGCCAGATAGGGGCGTCCCGGTCGTTCATCAACTGGTAGCCGTTGTCCTTGAACTTCTGACCGAAGTAGTTGAGCATCGGCCATGATTCATGGCATGCCGAACACCGCAGGCCGTATTTCCGCGCAAAAGCAGGGATAGCATGAGCCGGCAGGGCGCTGCCGACACTCACTAGGACCAGAAGCAGAACTGTCAGGAGAGACGCTGTACTGCCAGACTTCCGAGCACAATGAGGCCACCTGGGTGTGCACATGCTGCGCTCCTCAAATCGGTTTCCAGTTGTAACTCCATGCCCCACGGACGGAGTAGCCATTACGGCTGACGTGGTGCGAAATAGATCGTCTTACGATCTAAAAGTGAGGAAGAATTGCGGCCCGTGATACTACTACAAGTACTATAGCCGCGCAACCGGTTCTTGACATTTTTTTTACAAGACCGTGACAAGTGGCCGGCGGCTTTATGCGCGGGTCGCTGTTGACAGCTCCCCGGTCTCGGAGTAATAGTCAGTCGCCACGGGCAAAATCGGCCAAATCCGCAGTGCCAGGGCGGTTTCTGGCATGGATCCCGTAAGCCAGTTGCCGAACGGAGTCATAACTGTGCGTCTCTGGTTCGCTTGCGTGTTCCGGACTCTGGCCAGCCTGCTGTTGCTATGGCTCGGCGTTTTCCCCGTCCAGGCCAGTAATCAAGACGCTATGGACTACGGCACCGGACTGACGGTCAACCTGGAAATGTCGGAAAGCGAGGTATCGCAGGCGGTCGAGGAAGTGGCTGCGAATGGGATTATCCGGGGCACGAAGGAATACAACAAAGACGAATATGTTAGCGGTGCCGTGCCGGCAAGCGGCTCGCGCCTTTTCCCCCCTTGGACAGGTGGCGGAAAAGTGTTCTACAAGATTCGAACCCACGCCATCGACCCCCGGAACTTCAAGGACAGTAGCGACGTCGGGACTCTCGCGGTTCGCTACGTCGTGATGGATCAGGGTCAGCGCAACACCGTACTGCGAATCGACGCAATCTTCGTGGAAGATTTTCGCCACGTCGTGCACGCCTCCAACGGATCGGTGGAGAGCAGCGAATACCGGGACATCCAGGAACATCTCGAGGCGCTTGCCTTGATGAAGAAGGAGACGGCGGAAGCGCAGAAAGTCCAACGCGAACAGGCTCGGAAAAAACTACGCGCTGAAACCGGCAATCCGGTGGCCGAGGAGAAGATGACGGGGTTCTTGCCCAGCCACGTCCATGCTTCCTCTCAGGCAGTTCCAGAGCAAGCTCCGGGCCAGAGCCTGGAGGAATACGTGCACGAACTGCGGCGGCAGGCCGAGCGCCTGGTCAAGACGCCGGGCGCGCCCCTAAAATCTGCCCCGTTCTCCTCTGCCAGCACGCTGACAACCTTACCCAGCGGCACCGAGGTCCTGATCGTAATCACCAGTCCTTACTGGTACGGAGTGGAAACGCACGAAGGACAGCACGGCTGGTTGCCCCGCGATCAGTTGGAGCAGCTACCGTGAGTTGCTGGCGTCAGCTGACGCTCGACCTGTGGGTATGGGCCTATATTTTGTTCTTGTGGGTCACGGGCGGTGCTGCCCAGGCCAGCCCACGAGAACGTGTTTTCCAGCAACCAAAGGCTGCCATCCAAAGGGCCATTCACGAGATTCAACCCTCCTTATCGGGTCGGCTCCCGACCCTTGAGGGATTCGCCACCTCGGACCAGGCCCTGGGTCACTACCAGCACGGCTACTACCAGGCGACCCTGCAGGCGACTTCGACTACTTCTGGAGAAACGCTGGTTCGAGTGCAGGTGAAGATCACAGCCTGGTACACCGATTCGGTTCCATCGCGCTCCGGCTATCAGACGTTGACCTCGAATGGTCGACTCGAGTCCGATCTCCTGGATCAGCTCGAAGATCAACTGTCCAAAGCGAGCCACGCGAGACAGGACGTTGCGGATCCCAAAGCAGAAAAGCAACCGAACCCTGCACCCGTACAACCCGTCCCCTCTGCCCCTTTACCCCAAGTACAGAACAACCCTCCTGGGTTCTCAACCTCTTTGACTGAGGGTCTGCCTGCCGAAGAACAGGCGGCGTTGCGGGCCGCCAGAAGAAAACCGGCGGAGCAAGAACTGCAACTAGAAGCGGAAGCCAAGGAGTTGTCGGAGCTCCTCAAGAACCAGAGTCGTCCCGAAAACCTGGTGGCCGTGAAAAAAGGCGGTACGCCTGTGTTCGCCGCTCCGGATCCGAGTGCCAAGCCTCTGTTTTATGCGAGTGCACACGATGAGTTCGAAATGTTGAACTTTGATGTCGCTTGGGTCCACGTGCGCGTCTCCGGCTTATCGCGGGGATGGATCTGGCGTGACAGCGTCGAAATGCCGGAGAACGTCCCCGGCAGCGATCAACCCGAGTCAACCACACCTCCGCCACTCTTTCACGTGACCCGGGAAGAAAATGCTCCTTTTCCAGGAGATTGGGAACCGCTCCGCGGCAAGACGGTCAAGATCATTTCCGTACAGAAGATCGATGAAAGCGCGAAGGACAGCGGTCGTGAGATCAAACTGGAATTCGTAAAATCCCTGTTGGACGAAACCTACCCCCGCCTCGCTAAGGCTTCACCGGAGGTTGAGGGAGTGGTTCTCATATTCGACGCCGCCGATGGAGGCATGATTGCTGTCACCACGGCTACGCTGAAGCGGTGGGAAACGGGAGATTTGTCGGACTCGGACCTTTGGCATCAATGCTTTTTTGATCCTCCCGAGATATTCGAGGTGTCCGGCTCTTCCGTCAGCCAGTAAATGCCGGTCGGTCTCCTGAGGAAGCAGGCGGGGCTGAGTTGATGACAGGGAGTTGCGCTTGACGCCAATTCCCATAAGCCGGGCGCGTCTGGACGTGCCGTGGGTGAGGCTCGAGGAATGCGGCTTTGCATTTTGATTTACTCGTTCCCGCTGATACCGGTCATGGCGATGGTACCACGCTCGAAGCAAGGAACTTCTCGGGCTGTTGGTCAAAAGCCTGCTTGCACCCGCCGCAGCAAAAGTAGACCGTCCTTCCCTGGTGTTCGGACCTGTGTTTCGCCCTAGCAACATCGACTGACATGCCGCAAACCGGGTCTCGGGCCTCCTTGCCCAGAGTCGGAACCGCCGTTTTTCCCGGCTCGAACTCAGGTCCGGCGCGGCGACGGCGCAGCTGAATGATCTCGGCGAGAATGCTGACCGCGATTTCTTCCGGCGTGGCGGCTTGAATGTCGAGACCGGCGGGCGCCCGCACCCGATTTATCCGCTCCGGGGGAAGTCCAGCACCCCGGAGGTATTCGAGAATCTTCTGGCCTTTGATTTTGCTCGCCACAAAGGCCACGTATCTCGCGCCTGTCCTTGCCGCTTGTTCCAGGGCTTCCTCGTCTGCCTCGCCCTGGGTGGAGACGACGATGAATGTCTCCGGGGTAATGGCGAGCCGCCGCAGGTCCAGTTCCGGTTGCAGCAGATCCACGCCGGGAAACTGCTGATCCTCGGCGCCAGGGGCCGCCACGGAAATGCGGTAATGAATGGCTCGGCCAAGCTGGGCCAAGGTTTGGGCGACGGGGGAGCGACCCAGGATGACGATGTGTGGCTTGGGCAGGACGGGCTCGATGTAGATATCCAAGGTTCCTCCGCTATGGCAGGTCATGCCGTAATCCACGATCCCGTCTTCCGGCGCCGCCGTGGGGCTGATGCGGACCAGCCGTGGCTTACCGTCCGCGAGTGCCTTTAACGCTTCCTTCAGGACCACCGGCTGCGCACAACCGCCCCCGATCCAGCCCCACATCGTGCCATCGGACAAGATGATCGCCTTGTCCCCGGGTTTTCCCGAGATGGGAGCCTGAAAGCGCACCACCCAGGCCGTGACGAACGGCTCGCCCTTCGCCAGCAGTTCGACCGCGTGGTTCACGAACTCGTCGAACATCATTGTCGTGCACTCGATGCGCTAGAGATATTTTTCCAGCTGCAGAAGACTTTCGAGATTGTGCGCGGGAGCAAACACGTCCAGGTAAGGCAGGGCAGCGCTCATGCCCCTCGTAATCGGCTGGTAGTCGGCCAATCCGAGGAGAGGGTTCAGCCAGATGAGCTTGTGCACGCGGCGTTTGACAGCTGCCAGCTCCGCTGCGAGCGCTTCGGGTTCGCCCGTGTCCCACCCGTCACTCAGTATCATGAACCAGGTATCGCTGGACCGGAGCCTCCTGCGATAAAGCAGGTTGAACTCCCTGAGGGACCGGCCGATCCTGGTGCCGCCAGACCACCCCGCCGCCAGCTGCGACAGGGCTCGGAGGGCGTCGGCCAAGCGGCGGCCCTCGAGAAGGTGGGTGATCTCGACCACATCCGTGCTGAATAGAAACGCGTCCAGGCGCTTAAAGTGGTTTTGCAGCGCATACACGAACCGCACCAGAAAAAGGCAATACGGGCTCATCGAGCCACTGATGTCAAGCAGGATCACCAGCCGGTTCGGCCGAGGTCTGCGGTCCTGATAGCGCAGGTCGATCGCATCTCCACCGCGACTTATGCTGCTGCGGATCGTTCTTCTCAGGTCGACTCTTCCCCTGGCGGTCGCGATGTGTCGCCTGCGCGAGAGCCGTCGGCTCAGTTGCTTCAGCAGCCGCAGCGAAAGCTCGTCCAGGGCGGCCAGGTCATCCTGCCGCAACGTTGAAAAATCGGCTTGCCGAAGCGACTCGCGGGTGCTGGCCCCGGCAACCGCCTGGCTGCCCCCTTCCTCGGGGGCGTCACCGGCAACGGCACCTGACATGGCCTTAGCCCTGATTGAGTTCTGCCCGCGCGCAACCGGCTCGGCTGAGCGTCGACGGGGATTCTCGCGGGGCGAGAACCTGGGTGGCGTCTCGCTCCAGAACGCGTCGAAGATCGTGTCGAACATCTCCCACTCGTCTTGGGACGAACACAGCACCGAACGCAGCCCTGACTTCAGGTCCTCCCGGTTGCTGACGCCGAGGCAAGCCGCTGCACGCAGCGCTCCGAGGGTTTTCTGCACACCGCCCGCCAGACCCTGCTCGCGGGCAAATCGGCAGAACTCGACGATCGTCCCTCCCCCGCCCGCTGAATGCTCCATGACCAGTCCCGATATTTGCTGCGTTACGGTCCCGCTGCCGAGGCGAGCATGGGGCCCACCCCCGCGGTTCTGATTTTATCGGTGTCTTCCACTGACTTTGCGATGCAACCCAGTGTCTCCTCGACCGCTTCCAGGTCCAGACGGTGCCTGTCCAGCGCGATCAGCGCCTGGGCACAATCCAGGGTCTCGGCTACCCCCGGCGGCTTGCTGAGGTTGAGTTTTCTCACGCCCTGAACATATCGAACGACTTGCCCCGCCAATTCCGCTTCGATGCCCGGCAGGCGGGTACGTACGATCCTCATTTCTTTCTCCAGGCTGGGATAATCGATCCACTGGTAGAGGCACCTGCGCTTGAGCGCGTCGCTTAGTTCGCGGCTGCGGTTGGAGGTCAGGATGACATAGGGCACATGCTTCGCTCGGATCGTGCCCAACTCCGGGATGCTAATCTGAAAATCAGAGAGTAATTCGAGCAGGAACGCCTCGAAGGCTTCGTCGGCGCGGTCAATTTCGTCGATCAGCAACACCGGTGAGCCGGCTTCCACAAGAATCGACTCGAGCAGGGGGCGCTCGAGCAGAAACTCCCGGTTGAAGATGTGCTTCTCCTTCTGTTCCACCGTCTCCTCGGATCGTTCCTGAATCTTGATGGCCAGCAATTGCTTCTGGTAATTCCACTCGTAGACAGCAGAGTTGACATCCAGCCCTTCGTAGCACTGCAGCCGGATGAGGCGCGCGCCCAGGAAGGCGGCCAAGACTTTGGCCACCTCGGTTTTCCCCAAGCCGGCATGCCCTTCGACCAGAAGCGGTTTGCGGAGTTGCGTAACCAGGTAGATCGCGGTGGCCAGGGGGCGTTCGGTAACATATCCCAGCCGCTCGAAGCCGGAGACGATGGCATCAACGCCCGGGCTGCCCGCACCAGAAGAGACGATTCCAGTCATTCCCATGAGTTGAACGTCGATCGCATGCTACCAGGCTGAGCTGGGCTCAGGACCCTCCCCGAAATAATCCCTTCGTCGCCTCCCAGGCCAGCGACGTGGCACTGATAGGTTTGGGCTCCCCGGCAGTGCCTTCCTGGGCTTGCGCTGGCGCCGTCGGCTGTTTCAGCCGCACCTGAAAATTCCTGGCGAACTCCTCGAACATGATGTTCGAGACCTCGCTGATCACGCGCGATCCCATCTGCGCCAAAATGCCCACGACGTTGACTTCGGAAACGCTCGTGACTTCGGTTCCGCCGTTGCTGAGGGCCTGCAGCTTGCCCGTCATGTTCATGGATGCGCTGCCGCGCCCGCGCACGTCCTGCCCTTTGCCCAGGATCTCGATCTCGTGGCTCTGCGCGTCGGAACGCACGATCTGCACTTCGCCTGTGTAGTCGGTGATGCTGGGCCCCACTTTGACGCGGATAGCGCCTTTGTAGGTCTTCTCGTCCACCTGCTCGGTGATTTTCGCACCCGGAACGCAGACGGCCACTTTGCGGGGGTCGCTCAGGAACTCCCACACTTGCTCGATCGGTTCCTGCACCTGGAACGTCTTTTCAATCTTCAAGGCCATCGGAGTCAGCCCGTAACGCCCTTCTCCTTGAGGATGTTCCAGACCTTCCACGGCGTAATCGGCATATCGATGTGCCGCACACCGAGGTGCGAGAGCGCGTCGACCACGGCGTTGACAAACGCTGCCGGTGAACCCACGTTGGGTGACTCGCCCACACCCTTGGCCCCAAAGGGATGGTGGGGGGATGGGGTGCAGGTCTTGTCGGTCTCCCAGTGGGGCGTTTCCACAGCCGTGGGCAGCAGGTAGTCCATGAAGCTTCCGCCCTGCACGTTGCCGCTCTCGTCGTAGTCAATCTGTTGCATAAACGCAATGGCCAGGCCCTCCGTCAGCCCGCCGTGAATCTGGCCCTCGACGATCATGGGATTGATGATGTTGCCGCAATCGTCCACGGCGACAAAGCGCCGGACCTTCACTTCACCCGTTCCCTTGTCAAGATCGACGACACAAACGTAGGTGCCGAACGGGAAGGTGAGGTTGGGCGGATCGTAGTAGTCCACTGCTTCCAGGCCTGCCTCGAGTCCCGGCGGAATGTTTGTGTATGCGGCAAAGGCGATTTCCTGGATGGTCTTGGCCTTGCTGGGAGTTCCTTTGACGTAGAACTTGCCCGGTTCCCATTCCAGATCGTTCTCGCTGCACTCCAGCAGGTAGGCCGCGATCTTCTTGGCCTTCTCCCTGATCTTGCGGGCGGCGATGGCCGTCGCTGCGCCCGAGGTCGGAGTGCTTCGACTGGCGTACGTTCCCAGGCCGTAGGGCGCGGTGTCGGTGTCTCCCTCCTCCACCGTCACGTCAGCGGCGGGAATTCCCAGTTCCTGGGCAACGATTTGGGCATAGGTGGTTTCGTGTCCCTGTCCCTGGCTCTTGGTTCCCATGCGGGTGATGGCCTTGCCGGTGGGGTGAATGCGAATCTCGCAGCTGTCAAACATCTTGATGCCGAGGATGTCGAAGGTGTGCGCTGGGCCCGCACCCACGATTTCGGTGAAGCTGGAGATGCCGATTCCCATCAACTCGCCTTTCTTGCGTTTCTCTTCCTGTTCCCGGCGGAGTTGCGGGTAGCCGATCTTGTCCAGCGCGAGTTTCATTGCGGCTTCGTAGTTGCCGCTGTCGTAGGTCCAGCCCAAGGGGGACTGGTAGGGAAATTTCGCGGCGGGGATGAAATTTCTGCGCCGGAGTTCGGCAGGATCGATTTTTAGTTCTTGCGCCAGGACGTCAACCACCCTTTCGATCAGATACGCTGCCTCGGTGACGCGAAACGAGCAGCGATAGGCAATGCCGCCGGGAGCCTTGTTGGTGTAGACGCCATCAACCTCGCAAAAGGCCGTGGGCAGCTCGTAAGAGCCGGTGCAGATGCTGAACAACCCGGCGGGAAACTTGGTCGGCTGAGCTGCGGCGTTGAAGGCTCCGTGGTCGGCCAGCGTCTTCACCCGCAGAGCCTGCATTTTGCCGTCGCGATCGGCCGCGATCTCGGCTGTCATGTGATAGTCACGGGCGAAGCCGGTCGACTGCAGGTTCTCGGAGCGCGTCTCGATCCACTTTACCGGCACACCCAGGGTCAGCGATGCCACAATCGCACACACGTATCCCGGATACACCGGAACCTTGTTGCCGAAGCCGCCGCCGATGTCGGGGGAGATGACCCGGATGTTCTGCTCGGGAATCCCTCCAACCAGGGCAAAGACGGTGCGGTGGGCGTGCGGCGCCTGCGAGGTCATATAAACCGTCAACTTATTGGTTGCCCGATTAAAGTCGGCCACGCAGCCACAGGTCTCGAGCGGCGCGGGATGACAGCGCGGGAAGAAGGCGCGCACTTTGGCCTTCACGGCCGCCTTTTGGAAAACCTGATCCGTCCCCTGCTTGTCGCCGACTTCCCAGTGGAAAATGTGGTTGTTCTTCTGTTCGCGGTCTTCGCGCAAAACGGGTGCTCCCGGGTCGAGCGCCTTATTCGGATCTACCAGCACGGGCAGTTCTTCGTACTCGACTTCGACCAGCTCAGCGGCGTCGGCGGCCGTGTAGCGGTCCTCGGCCACCACAAACGCAACTTCCTGCGACTGAAACAGCACTTTCCCGGTCGCCAGCACCATCTGCTTGTCGTAGGAAAGAGTCGGCATCCATGCCAGGTTCGCTTTGGCCAGATCTTCTCCCGTGATCACCGCCAGCACGCCGGGCAGTTTCTTGGCCTTCTCCGTCTTCACGCTCTTGAGGCGAGCGTGGGCGTAGGGACTGCGCACCATATGCCCATAGACCATCCCGGGAAGATGCACATCGTCCACATAATTGCCCTTACCCTGGATGAAACGCAGATCCTCTTTGCGCTTGATGGGATGGCCCATGCCGCCCACTTCAGGCGATGTTTGCTGGATCACTTTGCCCCTCCTTGCGCCATTTTGCCCGCCGCGAACTGCACCGCCTTGACGATGTTCTGATATCCAGTACAGCGGCACAGGTTGCCCGAGATTCCCCAGCGGATATCCTCCTCGCTGGGGTTGGGGTGGTTCTGGAGCAGTGCATAGGACGACATCAGCATCCCGGGAGTACAGAAACCGCACTGCAGGCCATGCTCCTCTTTGAAGCCTTCCTGCAGCGGATGCAGCTGCCCGTCCTTGATCAGCCCTTCCACGGTCAGAATCTCGCCGCCGTCGGCCTGCACGGCGAACATGGTGCACGACTTGACGGTCTTTCCGTTCAGCAGAACAGTGCACGCGCCGCAGTGGCTCGTGTCGCAGCCTATGTGAGTACCTGTCAGTTCGAGGACTTCGCGGATCAAGTGAACCAGCAACAGCCGGGGTTCAACCTCCGCCTCCCGCTCCCGGCCATTGACCTTCACACGAACCAGCTGTTTCGTTGCCATCGCCAGCTCCTCGGTTGAGTTTCCGGATCTAGTGGGCCGCTCTCTCCAGAGCGCGCGACAAAGCCCGCCGGGCGAGTTCCCCCACCAGCCCCTTCTTGTATTCGGCTGGCCCACGCAGATCCGCGCTCGGCTGGGATTCCCCCGCCGCCAGCTGGGCTGCCTGCCCGATATTTCCTGTGTCGACCTTTTTCCCGCGCAGGAAGTCTTCCGCTTTCCTGGCCTTGATCGGCGTCGGTCCGACGTTGGTGAGCCCGATTCCCACTTTCTGAGCCGTGCCCTGGTCGTCGACCGTGAGTTGGGCGGCCACGGCCGCCGTTGCAAAGTCTCCCACCTTGCGCTCCAGCTTGAAATACGCGCCTCCGCTGCGTGCCGGGGGCACGGGTATACGAATTTCCGTCAGGATCTCTCCCGGCTGCAAAGCCGTGCTGAACACGGAAAGGAAGAAGTCCGCAATGGGGATGACTCTCTCCCCGCGCGGTCCGGATGCCACTAGCTGGGCGCCCAGAGCCAGCATGGTCGCGGGATGATCGTTGGCAGGATCTCCGTGCGCCAGATTTCCCGCCACGGTGGCCAGATTGCGCACCTGCGGATCGGCGATCACATGCGCCGTATCCAGGATGATGGGGTACTTCGAGTGAATGAGCGGTGAGGCTTCCAACTCGGCTTCACGAGTCAGACCGCCGATCTTGAGAAAGTCCCCCTCTTCCTTGATGTAGGACAACCCTGGGATGCGATTGAGATCGACCAGATAAGCGGGGCGGGCCAGTCGCAGCTTCATCATGGGAATGAGGCTCTGTCCCCCGCTGAGAATCTTGGCCTCGTCCCCATACTGCTGGAGGAGCGCGATGGCCTCAGGAATGGTTTTGGGTCTGAGATATTCGAAGGACGGCGGAATCATCGTCTCCCCCCTCGGCGTCCCGGAGTTGTACCGCGTGAGTGGAAGTGTGGGATGATCGGACCGCAGACGCGGGCTAGTACGTTACCACACGGCGCGTGTTTCGCGAAACCCAGGTCGCGTCTCCTGGCGGTCCCAGGGCCGCTCGGAGAGTGGAACTCAGCCCGATGCGTCGCCTGCCCGCCGAGACTTGTGCGATTTCCAATCGTCGATTGCCTTGCGGATCGCTTCCGGAGCCAGATTGCTGCAGCGCATCTTGTATGGCGGAATGCCCCCCAGGGCGTCAGCCACCGCCTGCTCCGATATCTGAGAGGCCTGTTCCACAGATTTGCCGAGAACCATTTCTGTGGCCATGGAGGAGCAGGCGATGGCAACCGCACACCCCATGCACTTGAACTTCACGTCCTCGATCATGCCGTTGTCGATTCGCAGGGTGATGAGCACGGTGTCGCTGTCCACCGGGCTTCTCACGATTGCCTGGCCGGAAGGTTCCGCAATGCTGCCTACGTTACGTGGTTGGGCGTAGTGGGCGCGAAGCAGTTCGCTGTACACGGCCGAATTCCCCGTCCTGATTGAATTCCCGCGCGCGGGAGAACTATCATACGTCATTGAATGTCCTCGGAACTCTACGCCAAGGCCGCTGAACTCGCCGCGCAAGGCCAACCCTTTGCTGTTGCCACGGTCGTTCGCGTGGAAGGCTCGTCCTCGGCGCGGTGCGGCTCCAAGGCGATCATCGATGCGCAGGGAAGGTTGTTGCTGGGATGGGTGGGCGGCGGGTGTGCCGAGAGCGCCGTCCGCAGCGAAGCGCTGCACTCGATCGCGCAGGGAGTGTCCCTGGTTTTGACTTTGGACATGACGGAGGAGTTCCTGGGGGTGGGGATGCCCTGTGGAGGCAAGATGGATGTCTATATCGAGCCGGTCCTGCCCGGGCCCGAGCTGCTGATTGCCGGACACGGTCGGATTGCCGAAACGCTGGCCAGCTTCGCGCACCTCGTCGGGTTCCGCGTCACGGTGAATGATCCGGCCGCGGAGCCGTCATCCTTTCCCCAAGCCGAGCGGGTGATTGCCCAAGATTTCGAGCTCACCCAGTCTCCGATTGGCTCCAACACCTTCGTGGTCATCGCCACGCAACACAAGAATGACCACCTTTGGCTGCAACGAGCGCTCGAAGGCAAGGCCGCCTATGTGGCGCTGGTGGCCAGCCAGCACCGCGCCCGGCTGGTCCTCGACTACCTTGCCGCGGAAGGAATTCCGGCAGAGACCATAGCGAGAATTTACGCGCCAGCCGGCCTCGACCTGGGAGCAGCTACTCCGGAAGAGATCGCTCTGAGCATCATGAGCCAGATTGTGGCCCTGCGCCGCGGCGGTTCGGGGAAACCGTTGCAGTTGAAGGAAGCGGGTTCGGAGCTGACGCACCAATCCCCCGACCGGGTTATCAGTCGATGTGACACGGGGCATTCGGAATGATTGGCTCGGACCTCTGAGACGCGCCCGGGCGCTGATCCGCCTTCGGCCTCTTTCGCCTCTCCGCAACAATCTCAGCCAGGATGCTTAAAGCGATCTCCTCAGCGTTGCCTGCGCCAATTGCAAGACCGGCCGGGACTCGCACACCGGCCAGTTTTTGCGGGGCGATTCCCTTCTTCCCCAGGCTACGCAACACCTCTTCTCCTCGCTTGCGGTTGGCGACCAGGCCGGCATACGAGCTGTTCGCCCTTAGAGCCTGTTCGATGGCCTCCTCATCGCAGGCGCCGCGACTCGCCACCACAACATGGCGATCCGAGCTGGGGTCGAGAAGGGAAAAATCCAGAACGTGAAGAATCCGGTCGGCTTCCGGCACCTCGCTGCGGTTGAGCAGAGGATCTACCAGCGTGACCGTAAAGTGCATTGGCTGCGCCAGCTTTGCCAGCGTCATCGCCAGCGTATCCCTCCCCACGATGACCAGTTCCGGCCGTGCTCGAGCAGGAGCCGGACCCATCGAGGTCGGTCGTACCTCCAGAGCCGCAAGCGGCAGCATCTGAGCCCGGCCTTCGGCGCTACGGAGTTTCTCGTAGTCCCCTGGCCGGTCGATATCGAGCAGGATACCAACGTCTTCGACGGGCACCTTTACGATTCCCTCCGCGTGGTCGCCGAAGATCGCCCGGCAGCCCACGTCTCCGCCGATGCCCATTACTTCCGGAAACACACGGCGATCCAGCAGCACGGGGTTGCCCCGGAAACCGTGGTAGGTGGGAATCACGATCTGGGCGCCAGAGCGCGCATGTTCCCTGATCAACCGATCCAAGGTAAAAGGGCGGACAAAGGGCTGGTCTGCCAGAACTACAATCGCCGCTTTGGCTTGAGGGTCGACGGCGGAGAGACCGGCTTTCAGGGAGCAGCCCATTCCCCCTCGATAATCCTCATTCACCACCAGCTTGATCGGTTCGAGGTCCAGCTCTCGCCGGATCGCGTCCGCCGCATGACCGAGAACGAGAATGATTTCGCTGATCTCGGAGGCGCGAACATGGTCCAGCACATGTTGCAGCAGCGGGCGCCCGTCGACCTGCAGCAACTGTTTCACCTCCCCCATCCGGGTTGATATGCCGGCCGCCAGAATCACAGCCGAGGTTCCAGAGCCTTCTCGCATGATGTCTGCTCAATTCATCCGGATTGCCAGTAAATCACAAGTCGACTGGCTCGGCGAGACAATCGCAAGCGCAGCCGCCCTGGCGCGGTCTGACTGACCTTAACCCGGCATTAACAGTGGGGGAGTAAGCTGTCTCCGGAATTTTCTTCCGTTGGTCCGATTTGTGACCCCATGCGCTCGAGTGGATTTGTCATCCACGTCGGTGAGGCATAGCCTATTTCGAAGGAGTTATTCCCTATGAGCACTCTCGATCTGACCGCCCCCAGCGAAATTCTTGAAATCAGTCCATATGGCGAGACACGATCCTCGGTCCGAGGAACACCCCTCAGCGCCGAGGAGCTTCGTAAGACGGACGCCTACTGGCGAGCCTGCAATTACCTCAGCTTGGGCATGATCTATCTGCTGGACAACCCCTTGCTCAAGGAGCCGCTGCGGCAGGAAAACATCAAGAACCGGTTGCTGGGGCACTGGGGATCCAGTCCCGGCCTGTCCTTCATCTACGTGCACCTGAACCGGCTCATCAAGAAGCACGACCTCGACATGATTTTTCTTGCCGGCCCCGGACATGGCGCCCCCGGCGTTCTCGGTCCCGGGTATCTGGAAGGAACCTACTCCGAGATCTATCCCGAGAAGAGCCTGGACGAAGATGGCTTGCGTGAGTTCTTCAAGCAGTTCTCCTTCCCGGGAGGTATCGGAAGCCACTGCACACCGGAGACACCGGGATCGATCCACGAAGGTGGAGAGCTCGGCTACGTGCTCTCTCATGCCTGCGGGGCGGCTTTCGACAATCCTGAGCTGATCGTGGCCGCGGTGGTGGGCGACGGGGAGTCCGAGACCGGGCCGCTGGCGACTTCCTGGCATATCAACAAATTCCTGAATCCCACGCGCGACGGCGCCGTTCTCCCCATCCTCCATCTGAACGGCTACAAGATCAATAATCCGACGCTGCTTGCGCGCATCCCGCATGAGGAACTGGAAAGCCTGCTCCGGGGTTACGGTTGGACGCCCTACTTCGTGGAGGGCCATGAGCCCGATAGCATGCATCAAGCCATGGCGGCGACGGCCGACCAGTGCATTCTCGAGATCCGGGAGCATCAGCGGACAGCCCGTCAGCAGGGTATGGGCAGCCGGCCGCGCTGGCCAATGATCGTGTTGCGATCGCCGAAGGGCTGGACCGCCCCCCGCGAGATCGAAGGCCATCTCTTGGAAGGCTTCTGGCGGGCTCACCAGGTACCGCTACCCGAGGCAAAGAAAGACCCCGAACAACTGCGGACCCTCGAGAAATGGATGCGCTCGCAGAAGCCCGAATCCTTCTTCGACGGAAACGGCATGCTGGCTCCACTGTTCACCGAGCTGGCGCCAGCCGGCAGCCGACGAATGAGTGCGAATCCTCACGCCAATGGAGGACGCCTCAAGAAGGCACTGCGCATGCCTGATTTCTGCGAATACGGTCTCAAGGTCGAAAAGCCGGGCCGCGCGCAAGCAGAAAATACCCGCCCGCTGGGGATTTTCCTGCGCGACGTGATGCAGCTCAACCGCAACAACTTCCGGGTCTTCGGCCCCGACGAAAACACTTCGAACAAGCTGGACGCGATTTATGCCGTGAGCAAGAAATTCTGGATCGAGGAATTCTTTCCCGAAGACAAGGACGGGGGAGAACTCGCCACCGACGGCCGGGTGATGGAGATGCTGAGCGAACACACCATGGAGGGAATGCTGGAAGGCTATCTCCTCACCGGGCGGCACGGGTTTTTGTCTTCCTATGAATCGTTCGTCCACGTCATTGATTCTATGTTCAACCAACACGCCAAATGGCTGGAGATTTGCAGTCACCAGTCCTGGCGCCAGGCCATTGCTTCCCTCAATCTCCTGATCACTTCCACGGTGTGGCGTCAGGATCACAACGGGTTCACCCACCAGGATCCAGGTTTTCTGGATGTGGTCGTCAACAAGAGCGCGAACGTCACGCGCATTTACCTTCCTCCCGATGTGAACTCGCTGCTCTCGGTCGCCGACCACTGTCTGCGCAGCCAGAACTACGTGAACGTGATCGTGTGCGACAAGCAGAAACACCTGCAATACCTGGACATGGGCGCGGCCATCATCCATTGCACCAAGGGCATCGGTATCTGGGATTGGGCCAGCAATGATGAAGGCGGTGAGCCGGACGTGGTGATGGCTTCCGCTGGCGATATTCCCACTCAGGAGGCTCTGGCTGCCACCGTGCTGTTGCGCGAAGAGTTTCCCGACATCAAGATCAGGTTCATCAATGTAGTCGACCTGTTCAAACTGCAGCCGAGTACGGAACATCCCCATGGGCTCTCGGATCGGGATTTCGATTCGCTGTTCACGGTGGACAAGCCGGTGATGTTCAATTTTCATGGTTATCCGCAACTGATCCACCGCCTTGCCTATCGCCGCGCCAACCACGCCAACATTCATGTCCGTGGCTACAAGGAGAAGGGCAACATCAATACGCCGCTGGAACTGGCCATCAACAACAACATTGACCGCTTTAGCCTGGCGATGGACGTAGTCGACCGCGTTCCCCGCTTACAGAAGATCGGCGGACACGCCAAGGAGAGATTCCTGAACCAGCAGATCGAATGCCGGAATTACGCTCACCAGTACGGCGTCGACCTGCCGGAAGCCGCCGAGTGGACATGGCCCTATTAAGCCGGCCGTGACCGGCGCGACCGTTCACAAGGGGGGCTCGCCCAGGATGACTCGCACCGTGTCCCGGGCAATGAGGAGTTCCTCGTCGGTTGGAATGGCAAAGGCCGGCAACCTGGAATCTTCCCTGCTGATCTTGCCTTCGCGACCGACGGTCTGCTGATTTCTGGCCGTGTCGAGGCGAAGGCCGGCCCACTCCATTCCGACGCAAATCCGGGCGCGGATATCTGGCGAGTTTTCGCCGATGCCGCCGGTGAACACTACAGCGTCGGCCCCGCCCATCGACGCCAGAAACGCGCCGATGTATTTTCGCGCACGGTAGCAGAAGATCTCGATGGCGAGACGGACGCGGCGGTCGTCGTGCTCGTTCAGTTCTGCCTGCAACTCGCGCATGTCGTGGGTGAGCCCGGAGATGCCGAGCAAACCCGACTGGGTGTTGAGCAACGCGTCCACCTCCGGCGGCGACAGGCCTTCCTTCCCGCCGATTACGTTGACGATGGCAGGGTCGAGGTCGCCCGAGCGGGTGCCCATAACCAGCCCTTCCAGCGGTGTCAGCCCCATGGACGTATCCACCGGAGACCCTCCCTTGATGGCAGCCGCGGAACACCCGTTCCCCAAGTGAAGCGTGATGATGTTAGTTTGCTCGCGCGTGCACCCTTGGATCGCGCGATAGCGGAATGCCACGTAGCGATGGGAAGTTCCGTGGAACCCGTACCGCCGGATCCGATGACGGCGGTATAGATGGTAAGGAATGGCGTACAGATAGGCCTGCTCAGGAATCGATTGATGGAAGGAGGTATCAAAGACGGCCACCTGGGGAACGCTCGAACCAAAAAGCTCGCGAGCGGCCAGAATGCCTTTGAGGTTGTTCGGATTGTGAAGGGGAGCGAGATCAATGCAGTCCTCGATTCCCTTCAGGACCGCGTCATCAATGCGGACGGATTGCTTGAACAACTCCCCACCGTGGACCACGCGGTGTCCGACGGCGTGAATGTCGGCCGTAGTCTTGATTTCGGATACGCCTGATCCTTCTGATGCGATGTAGCGGACCAGGTAGTCCAGCGTTGCCGAGACGTCGCCCAGCGCAGCCGTGAGAGTCTGCCGGGGCGCGTCCTTGTGTTGGAACCGGATGATGGCTTCGCCGCCAATGCCCTCAACCTCGCCCCGGCAAAGACGCTCGTCCTTGTATTGCTTGATCCGGTCCAGGTCGGTCGCAATCACCTGAAACTTCAAGCTGGAGCTTCCCGAATTCACCACCAGTACGTTCATGCAGGCTTCCCTGCTCCGCAGTTGTCGCACCAAGATAAACTTTGCCGCTGGTTCGCGGCAACGAGTGTCGTGCGGTTGCGCTGCAGTTCGCATCGAACCGGAAACCCATCGGTGGGGTTAAACCTGGCGTATCCGGAATGTTCTGCGGGAGGGCCCCGCGGGTGCGGAGGGCCTCTCGGCCCCCCGCGATCCACGGGGTGAGGGTTTAGAGCGAGCGGAGAAAGTTGAGCAGGTCCTGGGCGTCGGACTGGCTCAAGGCGTTGAACTGGTTCACCACGGCATTGGCTTCTGAGCCGTTACTGGCGTGGGCGCGAATCG
>DASPST010000036.1:0-112189 GCA_035623795.1 Terriglobales bacterium | reverse complement strand
CTGAACATCGAGAACTCCGACGCGCAAAGGCCATCCGATTTCCATCAAGGTCACTATGCCCTCACCAATCTGCTTTTCCACCCCGTTCCGAGCGTCACGCTCGGCGGTGAGTTCCAGTTTGGGCGGCGGGTGAACTTCAGCGACGGCTTCAGCGTCAACGATTATCGTGCCCAGCTTTCGTTCAAGTACGACTGGAAGAAGACGTTCGAATTCTGACGGAGGGAAGTCTGGCCTCCTCGCTGCGGCCAGGCGAGAAGTCTGGGAGCAGTCCGCTCGAAAGGAGCAAGCGTAATGGAAAAGTCACTCAAGATCATCGGGAACTCGGGAAGCACGTGTGGCACTTGCAGTTCGACGGGATGCGGAACCTGTGCACCCACTCCGCCCCTGAGTAAGGCACCTCTCAGCCGCCGGGAATTTGGCTATGCCGCCCTGGTCGCATCCGCCGGCACACTACTCGCCGGATGCTCCGAACAAAAGCCCACCGAACAAGCCAGCCAACCGGCGCCCCCAGTTCCGGCGCTGTCGCCGGATCTCGAAGTGGTCAAGGAATCGAAGGGCCCCATCATGACCACGCTCGAAGAGTTCTACAAGATAGGCCCGGGACCATCGAGTTCCCACACCATGGGTCCGATGAGAATCACCTACGATTTCTTCCAGCGGGTCTCCAAGCTTCCGGAAGATCAACTCAAGCGGGCCACCGCCTTGAAGGTCCATTTATTCGGCAGCCTGAGTGCGACCGGGAAGGGTCACGGCACCGACAGAGCCTCGCTCGCCGGCTTGCTCGGAAAAGCTCCTGCCACCTGTCCCCCGCAATTCCTGGATGGCCTGGCCACCAATCCCGACGAGGCGCACAAGGTTACGATCGGCCCCACAACTCTTAATCTCACCTTGAAAGACATCATTTTCGATGCCACCAAAGGCGACTTCCCTCATCCCAACACGATGACGGGTGTGCTCCTCGCGGGCAACGAGACACTCTACCAGTTGGAATACTACTCGGTGGGTGGCGGGTTCATCGAGTGGAAGGGCTACAAGCCTCCGGATAAAGGACAGCCCAAGTATCCCTACCAGCACGCACAAGAGCTGAAAAAGTATCTCATCGACGACAAGATCCCCCTGCCCAGGCTGCTGCTGGAAAATGAGATGGCCATCTCGGGAAAGAGCGAGAAAGATATCCGGGAGTTTCTCGATCAGGTGTCTGAGGTCATGGTGCGTGGTGTAGACACTGGATTGAGCGTGGACAGTGTCCTTCCCGGCCCTATCAAGCTGCACAGCAAGGCTGCCGAGATGCATCGCAACCTCAAGACCACCGCCAAGGGGGAAGCTGCCCGCGCGGTCACTCAGGTAGCTTCCTACGGCTTTGCCATGGGCGAGGAAAATGCCCGCGGCCACATCATCGTGACGGCTCCGACTGCCGGTTCGGCAGGAATCATACCGGCGGTCGTCAAATCCCTGCGCGATGTCAAGACACCGACCGACAAGATTCAGGATGGGTTCCTGGCGGCAGCAGCCATTGGTTACCTCTGCAAGCACAACGCTACCCTGTCGGGCGCTGAAGGCGGCTGCCAGGCGGAAGTCGGTGTCGGCTCTTCCATGGGCGCGGCCATGATTGCCCAGGCTATGGGTGCAGGTCCAAAAGTAGTCTCCAACGCCGCCGAGTCTGCCCTCGAACACCACCTGGGCATGACCTGCGATCCGGTCGCTGGATACGTACAGATCCCGTGTATCGAACGCTGCGCGTACGGAGCGGTTAAAGCCTGGACCGGTTACTGCATCGCCAGCGAGGAGAATCCGCAAGAACGCCGGGTTGATCTGGATACGACCATCGCGGCGATGGCGCTCACGGCCAAGGAAATGAACGCAAAGTACAAAGAGACGTCCGAGGGCGGCTTAGCGGTGTCTCTGGTGCTCTGTTAGGACTAGGGTGACGAAAAACTTCGACGGTATGCCGCTGACCAGCGCACAACCCGCGAGCGGGCACGATACCGGCAAGGGTAGCAGGATGGCGGTCGCGGCTTGGCTGCTGGCGGCCGTCTACTACTTCTATCAGTACGCCCTCCGCTCGGCGCCGTCGGTGATGATGCCGCAGCTGTCCGAAGCATTCGGACTCAGTGCGCTGGGCGTGGCCTCGATCGTGGGCCTGTTCTACTACGGGTATTCCCCATTCAGTCTGGTGGCCGGCGCCGCCATGGACCGACTGGGACCGCGCAGGGTTCTCCCGATTGCTGCAGCCGGGGTTGGTGTCGGGGCGCTGTTATTTGCTACCGGCCGCAGCGACGTGGCGAGTGTGGGCAGACTGCTGCAGGGAGCCGGGGGGGTCTTTGCCCTGGTGGGAGCCATCTACATCGCCACGAAAAGCTTTCCCGCTTCCCGGGCCGCCACCCTGATCGGTGCCACCCAGATGTTCGGAATGGCCGGTGGCGCGGCCGGGCAGTTTGCGGTCGGGCCCATGATTGGTGGCGGGCTCGCCTGGAACCGGTTCTGGATTGGCATGGGCATTGCCGGCCTGGTCATGGGTGCTCTTCTCCTGCTTCTCCTGCCACCGGACCACAAAACTGCACCGCCTGACAACTGGTTGACGAGTTCGGCCTCAGCTCTCCGCGTCGTGTTTAAGAATCCGCAATCGATTTTGTGCGGCATGATCGCAGGGCTGCTGTTCATTCCCACCACCATCTTCGACATGATTTGGGGCGTGCGCTATCTCCAGGAAGCACACGGCTTCGATTTCGCCTCGGCGGTGATGCGATCCGCCATGGTTCCCCTGGGGTGGATCATTGGCTGCCCCTTGCTCGGCTTCCTCTCGGACCGGCTGGGACGCCGCAAGCCGGTGATCATCGGCGGTGCCGTGGTCCTTCTCATTTGCCTGGCCTGGATTCTCTTTGGCCGTAGAGGTGTCTTACCTCCGTACCTGATCGGCCTGGTGGCGGGAGTGGCTTCGGGAGCGGCGATGCTGCCGTATACGGTGATTAAGGAAGCGAACCCTGCGCAGTTTAGCGGGACGACGGCCGGGGTGATCAACTTTCTGAATTTTACCTTCAGTGCTTTGTTAGGTCCGGTGTTCGGATGGATGCTTGCGCACTTGTCCGGCGCTGGACAAATCCGACTGCAACACTACCAGATGGCGTTTGCGCCGTTGTTATTGGGCGTCGCGATGGCGATCGCTCTCACACTTCTGTTGAAGGAGACAGGCCCAGGAGTCCGAAGCCGGGCTTCCGGGTTGGAGCAAGAGGTGTAGTCATGGGTATAGCAATTGGTCAAGAAACCGGAACTGGAAAATACGAGCGGCTGCTGGCCAGGTGCAAGAATCTGGAGCCAATTCCAACCGCGGTAGCACACCCGTGCGAGGAGACTGCGCTGTCCGGGGCAGTCGAGGCCGCCAACCAGGGTTTGATCGCACCCATCCTGGTTGGGCCGCGAGACAAGATAGCCTCCGTCGCCAAGTCGGCGCATATCGATCTCAGCCGCTTTCCCATCGTGGACACTCCGCACAGCAACGCGTCTGCGGCAAAAGCCGTCGAGTTGCTGCGCCAGGCCCAGGCCGAACTGTTGATGAAAGGCAGTCTGCACACCGACGAACTGATGGCTGCGGTGGTCTCGCGCGAGGGTGGGTTGCGCACCGGCCGGCGCATAAGTCATGTCTTTGTCATGGACGTTCCCACGTATCACAAAGTGCTGATCATCACGGACGGTGCCATCAACATCGCTCCCACTTTAGAAGACAAGGTGGATATCTGCCAGAACGCCATTGATCTCGCCATTTCCCTCGGTCTGGAGAGGCCCAAAGTCGCCATCCTGGCGGCCGTCGAAACCGTGACTTCGAAGATGCCGGCTACCATCGAGGCTGCGGCCCTCTGCAAGATGGCGGAGCGGAAACAGATCACGGGTGCCGTCCTCGATGGACCCCTGGCGTTTGACAACGCGATTAGCAAGCAGGCGGCGGAGACCAAGGGCATCCACTCGGAGGTCGCGGGCGATCCGGATATCCTGGTGGCGCCGGATCTCGAAGCCGGGAACATCCTCGCCAAGCAACTCAGCTTCCTGGCCAATGCCGATAGCGCCGGGCTGGTGCTGGGGGCGAGGGTGCCGATCATCCTGACCAGCCGGGCTGACAGCGTGCGGTCGCGGATTGCCAGTTGTGCCGTCGCGATGCTGGCGGCTCATGCACGCCGAAAA
This sequence comes from Terriglobales bacterium, assembly GCA_035623795.1. GTDB lineage: Bacteria > Acidobacteriota > Terriglobia > Terriglobales > Acidobacteriaceae > DASPST01. The sequence continues at coordinate 108,016 of DASPST010000036.1, read as the reverse complement.
AAGCCCTAGAGACGATGTATGGACGACTACGCTCTTGTGCTCAATGCAGGCTCATCGAGCCTTAAGTTTTCGGTCTTCCGGCGGCCAGAACAGAAGAACTGGCAAATCGCCGCCCGTGGCCAGATTGAGGGCATCGGGACGTCGCCACGGCTCTCCGCCAAGGACGCGGATGGCGAAGTCCTGGTAGACAACGATCTGGATGTCGCGGTTCGCGACGGACATGCTGCCATCGATCGACTGGCTGACTGGTTTCGCTCCCAATACGGCGGATCGCGAGTGGTAGCTGTCGGTCACCGTGTGGTTCATGGCGGAGCTCGGTATGACCGGCCAGTACGGATGACACCGCAGGTTCTGGCAGAGCTAAAAGCACTGGTTCCGCTGGCTCCGTTGCATCAGCCCTACAATCTGGCAGCCATTGAGGCCGTCTTCGAGCGGTTGCCTGACGTACCCCAGGTCGCATGCTTCGACACGAGCTTTCATCTCGGACGTTCAGCGGTGGCCGAGCTCATACCGTTGCCCAGGGATATTTGTAAATCGGGTCTGCAGCGCTATGGGTTTCACGGCCTTTCCTACGAATATGTCTCTTCCCTGTTGCCGGAGGTGGCCCCGGAGATCGCCAAGAGTCGAGTCATCATCGCGCATCTTGGCAGCGGCGCCAGTCTGTGCGCCGTGCGAGACGGCAAAAGCGTCGACAACACTCTGGGCTTCACCGCCCTCGACGGACTGTGCATGGGTACCCGGCCGGGAGCACTCGACCCGGGTGTGGTTTTGTACCTCTTTCAGAACCTCGGACTCACCGCTAAGCAAGTGGAGACCATGCTTTACAAGCAATCGGGATTGCTGGGCATCTCCGGCATCAGCAATGACATGCGCGAGCTGCTTGGCAGAAGTGAACCAGAGGCCCGCCTGGCGGTGGATTACTTCGTATTTCGCGCGGCCAAGGAGATCGGCGCTTTGGCTGCGGTCCTGGGTGGCATCGACGGACTCGTGTTCACCGCGGGCATCGGCGAGAACTCGCCGGAGATCCGTCGTCGAATCTGCGAAGCCTCTTCCTGGTTAGGCGTGGACCTGGACGCACAAGCGAACAGCAGACGCGGGCCGCGGATCTCGACCTCGCGGAGCAAGGTTTCGACCTGGGTGATTCCGACCAACGAGGAACTGATGATCGCGCGTCACACCGGGTCGCTGCTGGGATTGAGATAAGCCGGTTCATACATTCGGAAGCAGGAGAATCACAATGGCTATGGCTTCAGTACATCACACGGCGCCAGAGGAAGCAGTCACCCCATGGCGGGGATTCAAGACGGGTCTCTGGCAGAAGGAAATCAATGTTCGCGACTTCATCCAGCAGAACTACGAGCCCTATGAAGGAAACGAGTCCTTCCTTGCACCCGCGACAGAGCGCACCAAGAAGCTGTGGAATCGGTTGAACGAACTGTTTGTGGAAGAACGAAAGAAAGGCGTGCTCGACGTCTCCCAGATTCCCAGTTCCATCACGGCCCATGGTCCGGGCTACATCGATCGAGAGAATGAGGTCATTGTTGGCCTGCAAACCGACGCGCCGCTCAAGCGGGCCATCATGCCGAATGGCGGCCTGCGCATGGTGGTGAATGCGCTCAAGACGTATGGGTACGAGCCGGACCCCTACGTCGTCGAGACCTTTACCAAGTACCGGAAGACGCATAACGACGCGGTCTTCGATGCCTACACCGCCGACGTAAGGCGGTGCCGCAGCTCTCACGTCCTGACCGGCCTTCCTGACGCCTATGGGCGCGGCCGCATTATCGGTGACTATCGCCGCGTGGCTCTCTACGGAGTGGCACGCCTCTTGGAGCGCAAGCAGGAAGAGAAGCGCAGTCTCGATTCGGCCATGTCCACCGAAGACATCATTCGCGACCGGGAGGAACTCAGCGAACAGATTCGCGCGCTTAAGGAACTGCAGCAGATGGCCTCCCGCTATGGGTTCGACATCTCGGTTCCGGCGCAAAACGCGCGGGAGGCTGTGCAGTGGCTTTACTTCGGTTACCTGGCGGCGGTAAAGGAACAAAACGGTGCTGCCATGTCCCTGGGTCGGACTTCGACCTTCCTGGACATCTATTTCGAGCGCGACTTGGCCGCGGGGTTGATGACCGAGGAGCAGGCCCAGGAGATCATCGATGACTTCGTGATGAAGCTGCGCATCGTGCGTTTTCTGCGCACCCCGGAGTACGACGAGCTCTTTGCGGGTGATCCCACCTGGGTGACGGAGTCGATTGGCGGGATGGGAGACGACGGGCGGACCCTGGTGACCAAAACCAGCTTTCGCTTTCTGCAGACGCTTTACAACCTGGGCCCTGCCCCCGAGCCAAATCTAACCATCTGGTATTCCCCCCGGCTGCCCGACGGGTTTCGCGATTTCGTTGCGAAAGTGGCCATCGAGACCAGTTCCATTCAATTCGAAAGCGACGAGATCATGCGCCGCTCCTGGGGCGATGACGGGGCTATCGCCTGTTGCGTGTCCCCCATGCTGGTAGGGAAACAGATGCAGTTCTTTGGCGCTCGCGCCAACCTGGCGAAATGCCTGCTTTACGCCATCAACGGGGGGAGGGACGAGATCACGGGCGAGCAGGTTGGCCCTCGGAACGGCGCTGTCCAGGGCGAATACCTGGAGTTCGACGACGTCCTCGCCAAGTTCGAAAAGATGATGGACTGGCTCGCCGACGTCTACGTGAATGCCATGAACATCATCCATTACATGCACGACAAGTATGCCTATGAACGTCTTGAGATGGCGCTGCACGACTACGGCCCCTTGCGAACCATGGCTTTCGGCATGGCCGGAATGTCGGTTGTTGCCGACAGCCTGTCGGCGATCTGCTTCGCCAGAGTGCGGGTCATCCGCGACGAGACCGGGCTGGTGACCGACTATCAGACGGAAGGGGTTTTCCCTCAGTTTGGCAACAACGACAATCGGGTGGACCAGCTTGCCTCGTGGGTCGTCAGCACCTTCATGAGCAAGCTGCGCAAATATCCCACGTATCGCAACGCCGTACACACGCAATCGATCCTGACCATCACTTCCAACGTGGTGTACGGAAAGGGCACCGGCAATACTCCGGATGGCCGTCGGCGTGGAGAGCCCTTCGCACCCGGCGCCAATCCGATGCACGGGCGAGACACCCATGGCATCCATGCCTCGGCCGCATCCGTCGCCAAGATTCCCTATCGCGACGCCGCCGACGGCATTTCCCTGACGTCCACCTTGATCCCCGAGGGTTTGGGTCGGGTTGCGCAGGACCGAGTCGCGAATCTGCGCGGCATGCTCGACGCCTTCTTCGGGGTCACGGGTTATCACATGAACGTGAATGTGCTGAATCGCGACATGCTCCTGGATGCGATGGACCATCCGGAGAAGTACCCGCAGCTGACGATTCGCGTCTCAGGATACGCCGTAAACTTCGTGCGCCTGACCCGCGAGCAGCAAATGGACGTCATCAACCGCACGTTCCACGGAAACTAACCCCATGAGTGCACAGGAACAAGGGACCAAACTTCCGCTGGAAGCAAAAAGTCCGTTCGAACTCCGGGTGAATCTGGGCCGCAGCGTCCCGGAATCCGATGTCCGGACGGCGCTGGCGACTGGAGACATGGGTTTCCTTCATTCGTTCACCACCGGCTCGACCGTCGACGGGCCGGGGGTTCGGGTTGTGGCGTGGACGACGGGGTGCCAGTTTCGCTGCCTGTACTGCCACAACCCGGATACCTGGACCATGAGCAACGGCATCCCGGTCACGCTCGACCGGGCGACGGTTGAACTGCGCAAGTATCGGAGTGGACTGAAGGTGATGGCAGGCGGCTTCACCCTGAGCGGGGGCGAACCTCTTATGCAGGACCGGTTCGCGGTAAAGCTGCTTAGCGCCGCACAAGCCATGGGGATTCACACGGCGTTGGACACCAATGGCAGCCTGGGTGAACGGCTCACCGACCGGGAGCTGGAGAGAATCGACCTGGTGTTGCTGGATATCAAGAGCTGGGACCCGGAACGTCACCGCCAGCTTACGGGCATGGAGGTTGGTCCGGTTCTGGATTTCGCGCGCCGTTTGGCCGCCCGCCGCAGACCGGTTTGGGTGCGCTTCGTGCTGGTCCCAGGATTCACGGACAATCCCGCGGACGTTGCCCAGATTGCCCGATTCGCGGCCAGCCTGGGCAATGTGGAACGGGTCGACGTCTTGCCCTTCCACCAAATGGGCCGATTCAAATGGAAGGAGCTCCGACTCGACTACAAGCTCGACCACGTTCACCCGCCGACTCCTGAAGCGGTCGAACAGGCCTGCGCACCGTTTCGCGCCCAGGGACTCAAGGTCTACTGAGAGAGGGGCGTGCTCGATTAGGCAAACAGAAAGCCAAGCCAGACAAAGAGCAAAGAGAACGTTGGAGCGGAAACGCTCCTGAAGAAGTATCCGCCGCCGGCAAGAAACAGGCGGTCGTGGCTCCTATACCGCCAAGGGCGGCCACGCCGTCCTTGGCCAGAGCGCTACCCTTACGCCAAGAGTGGCCAGAACCGGAGGTGCATCATGTCGTTCCCACGCACGGCCCTTCAGCATTGCCTGTGTGCCCTAGCCATCGTGGGATGCTTCTCCTGTGGGGATTGTGTTGAGACACCGTCGATTGCTTCGATCGCTCCCACCAGCGCGACCGCCGGGAGTACGGAGCTTGTGCTCGTCGTCAACGGAAACGATTTCCAGAGGAATTCAACCATCCAGTGGAACGGTGCGGCCCGAACCACCACGTTTGTAAGCGGTCATCAACTGACGGCCACCATCGCAGCCGCTGACCTCGCCATGCCTGCAGTGGCGACAGTTACGGTTCTTAGTCCTCCGCCGTCGCGCCCCGTCACGCTTGGCACAACAGCTCCGACCACCTCCTCGGCAACCACCACGGTGAAAATGGACTGTGTGGGAGGAACTTCGAACGCCCTGAACTTCGCCATCAACCCGTGACGAAGCTGCTGGATACGGCCCATGGATACGGTTGACGAAAAGACGGATGGGTGAAACAAGTCTTACGGACTCGCTGGCACCAGGATCGGGTCCACAATCTCGCGCCTCAGCCACTCGTGTGCGGCGGACCAGCACCCGTCTTGCGCCATGTTGGGTGGTTGCGACCGAGTTCTCCCGGCTCCAGGCGGTTCCGGAGCTTGCGCCGTAGAGCTCCGCGTTAACTGCCTCCGGGAGCCATCTAAGTGAAGCGCACAGGGTGTGCGCCGGAGGTGCTATCTTGCAAATCTATTGGCCTGCACCCAAGCGCAACCGATCGAGCCGGTTGATTTTATTTTTGGCCGTAGTCGTTTTAGTCAGGACCGGGAGTGCGCAGCAACCACTGCCCAACGCTCCCAGCGCAGCGAAAACGGCCAAGGCGCAGAGCACCCCTCCCTCCGAGAGTGCCTGGCCGCGCACCTTCCCCAGCGGAGACAACATCTTTACTATCTATCAGCCACAGGTGGACAAGTGGGAGGGCAACCTTATTGATCTCTATTCCGCGGTCGAGGTGCGGAAGGGAAAAAATGCCAGCGCCGAATACGGAGTGGTCTGGCTCCAGGCGCGCACCGAAGTGGACAAGGTCAACCGGCTGGTAACGCTCGACCAGACCAGGGTCACGAAGGTCAAGTTCCCCGTGGCCGCGGAAAAAGAGGCCGAACTCATAGCATTGTTGGAGAAGAAGCTGCCGGGTGCGACCAAGACGATATCGCTCGACCGGCTCGAGTCTGCGCTCGAAGCCGATAACGAAATGATGACCGGAGTCGAAGTGAAGAACGACCCGCCCAAGGTGATCATCGCAGCCAAGCCGTCCCTGGTCATTCTGGTCGATGGCATGCCGCAGATGCGCGAGGTCCCCGGAACGAAACTGCAGCGGGTGATCAACACCAGGTCCATCATTCTGTTCGAGACCGACAAGAAACTTTATTACCTGCGTGTCGAGGACTGGTGGTTGCAGTCGGAGGAGCTCGAAGGCCCCTGGAAATACGCCAAGAAACTGCCTGACGACATGAAGAAGGTCGAGGAGTTTCTCGTCAGCCAGAACCTCGCGCAAGACCCGCAAGGCGAGCAGTCACGGCAGCAGCCGTCGCTGAAAGAAGCCGGCAAGAAGGCAGAGATTCCCGTGGTATACGTCGTCTTCGGGCCGGCAGAGTTGATTGAAACCAAGGGAGAGGCTAAGTACACCCCCATTCCCGGCACCGGCCTGGAATACGCGAGCAATACCAACGGGAACATTTTCCGGCTTAACGGACAATACTACATCCTGATATCGGGCCGCTGGTTTAAGGGTGCCTCGCTCGATGGGCCGTGGATCTTCGTGGACGGAAAAGAAATGCCGCCCGACTTTGCCAAGATTCCGACCGACAACCTCAAGGCAACGGTATTGGCCTCAGTACCCGGAACACCTGAATCCAAAGAAGCGCTCATTGCCAACTCGATTCCCCAGACCGCGACCATCACGCGCTCTGAGGCCAAACTCACCGTGCAGTATGACGGCGAAGCGACCTTCGTCCTTATTGAGGGCACCTCGATGCAGTACGCGAAGAACACCAGCGCGGCAGTGATCAAGGTTTCGGATGACAACTATTACTGCGCCGAAGCGGGGGTGTGGTTTAAGGCATCGTCACCGCAAGGGCCATGGAGCGTGGCTGACTCGGTAGCGGAGGAAATCTATGCTATCCCACCCAGTTCACCGCTGTACTACGTCACGTACGTGAAGGTCTACAGTTCCTCTCCGGACGTGGTGCACGTCGGCTACACACCCGGGTATTACGGAACGGTGGTTTCAGCCAGCACGATGACCGTGGTTTACGGCACCGGATGGTATTACCCGCCGTACATTGGTCCGACCGTGTGGTACGGTTGGCCGTACACCTACGGTGTGGGAGCTGGATTCACTCATACTCCGGAGTCCGGATGGAGCGTCGGCTTCGGCTACGGGTATGGTTACTATCCCTGGTACTACCCGTGGTGGGGACCAATGGGGTATTACGGGTGCTGCTGGTATCCCTACTACGGATGGGGCGCATGGGGTGGTGCGGCCGTCGCCAACGTGTACGGAGTTTGGGGTAACACAGCGTATTCGCGCACTGGCGCGGCCTGGGCGAATCCTTACACCGGCAACTACGGTGCGGCGACCCGCGGTGCCTATCACAATACCCAAACCGGCAGGACTACAGTCGCGGGGCGGGGTTACAACACCAATATTTACACGGGGAACACCGCCGGGTATCGCGGTGGCGCCACCTACAATCCCAACACTGGCATCGTGGCCGGGGGCGGTGCCGGCTATGTGGGCAACATTTACTCCGGCCAAGGCGCGGCCGGACGCGGCGGGTTCGTGTACAACACCAACACCAACGCCGGCATTGCTGCGGGAAAGAACAACGTTTACGCCGGCAAGGATGGAACGGTGTACCGCTACAACCGGGACAGCGGGAGTTGGTCGAGCAACAGCGGCGGTGGATGGCAACCCGTCAACAAGCCGGAACCAAAGCTCGAGAACCAGCAGCAGATGCGTACCCAGGGAGCGCAGCGTACTCAAAACTTTAACTCTATGCGCCGTTACGGAGGCGCTCGCATGGGAGGGGGCAGAAGGCGTTAGCTAGCACCGCACAGAGAACCACGTCGACCGCGTAGAAGATGTCTGCAAGGCCAGCACTCCGCAAGGTTCATCCCACAACTGTCAGTTACCTCATTGCAGACCTCTCCCGTGCGAGCCAAGTACGGATGCCTTCTTTGTCACATGTGCCCATGATGACGGTCACGATGGCTAAGGGGAACAGACGATAAACTGTTTTCCTGAGAAGAGTTCTCAAAGCCACCTCCACAGGTGTCCACTCCGACCTGTCCTGAGCCGGGGTGTGAGTGTAAACGTTTCCTGGTTTTTTCTGGCGGAGCCCGCAGTGTAGACTTGCGTTGTCGGAGGGATCAATGCGAATCGTCGAACTCTCGCACGCCGAATGCAAAGAACTTTTGAACCGCGTGGCAGTCGGACGTCTGGCCTGTTCCTTCGAAAACCAACCTTACGTGGTTCCGGTGTGCTTTGCCTACGAACCTGAGTACCTCTATGTGTTCTCCACCCTAGGGCAAAAGATTAAATGGCTGCGACAAAACCCCAAGCTCTGTTTGCAAGCGGACGACATTGAAAACCGTTCCAATTGGACCAGTGTGGTTGTAACCGGGACGTATCTGGAATTGCGGGAACCGCAGTACGCAGCCGAAAAGGAACATGCACGGGAGCGACTCGCAGAATATTCAGAGTGGTGGCAGACACCGCTAGCGGAACGGCGCGAACGGGCTAGCGATCTGTCGATCGAACCTGTCTTCTTCCGCATTGACATTTCATCGATGAGTGGGTTGCGCGGCACGCCGTGAGGTTGGATAAGGATAAGCGCGACCGGCTCGGATCCCAATTCGCCGGCTGCGGGTTGCTCGAGCAAACACACCGGGTTGAAGGCTGGTCTGGGTCCCTCACCTTGTTGCCTGCAGGATCGCCCTGCACGCGGAAACGGAATTGGCCTAGGGCCCGTCCGTCGACGGAAGATTAGCAACCCCAGAGGCTGCACACCGCGGAAGGCTGCCGACCTCAGCTCTGCATACCAATCCGGGGCAACAATGAAAGTTGAAGTTGCAAAACTGCCCCACAGTCCTGCAACCGCGAGGTGGAGGTGGTAGGACCCCAGTGCCACTGAGCGACACAGTCTGTGGACTTCCGCTTGCGTTGTCGGTAATGGAAAGTGTACCGGTAAAGTTGCCCGTACTTGAAGGCGTGAAGGTCACATTGATCGTGCAGCCTGCTCCACTCGCGACACTCGAGCCACAAGTGTTGTTCTGCTCAAAGTTGGCAGTCGTGGCGATATTGTCGATTTTCAGTGTCGCCGAACCGACGTTGCCCAACGTGATCGGTTGCGCTGCACTCGTGGTTCCGACATCCTGGTCGGAGAAGGTCAGGCTCGTAACGAACAAGAGCGCAGTGGGCGATCCCCCGCAGCTGCTCAGCAGGCAGACAGCGCAAACTGCCAGGGAAAAAGGCTTGTTCATGTTGTCTCTCCCGGAGAAACCGGCGCCGTGTCGTAGCAGGGAAGGTGTGAAGGCTACGAGAGAGTGCCTGCGCACTCTACCCTGAAAATTCAAGGTGTCAAGCGAATTCACCCCACTCCATCCGCTCCGCCCGCCTGTGGCATCCTTCGCATCAGTTGTCCGCACAGCAGTCCATGGGTGGTGCGAAGCAGGGTTAAGTCTGCTGAATACAAGAACTTGTCGGAGCGTTGCTCGCTTTGGCGGGCGCCTGCCCTCTGCGGACTATCGGCAGGCGGGCGAAGGAGGGTTATCCTGCGGAGAAGCACAAACGGATGGGATCAGCTTCTCCACGCCTTTTCAGGCACAACCGTCTTAAAAACGAATTTGGCTGGCAGCCTTACCGCCAACCCTGCCCACCGAATTGAGGGTTTCAGGCAGCCTTCGCGCGCTGCCGTTCCCTCCCGCTATACAGAACGGTGGCAGGCAGCTGCAGTATTCGAATCCGTGATTCTCCTATCTTCTTTACGCGGATGGCGATGCCATTAGCCTCGGGAAAGGGGTCCGAGACCACGTCAAACTCTTCTCCATAGATCCTTATCCGTTGAAAAGCCGCATAGCCTAGATGTTTAACCCGGGCGCAGATTTCCGAAACTGAGTCATAACGATGGCTGGTCACGACGAGCACCTTTCTGGGCTACTTGGGTGAAACTGGATACAAGTGTGGAAGAAATCAATCTCAGTAAGCTTACAACCCGGCAGGGGGGCGCTCCGTGACCCCGCTCACCTGAGCTTGTGACCAGCACTAGCGAAAACTAGCCCAGTTCCCCGTCCAGTTCCGCCAGTTCGTCGAGATAGGAGCGCAGGGCACGCAGGTAAACCCGAGCCGCAATCAGACCCTGGATGTTGCCCTTCTCGCCGTTGACGTACTTCTCGAGTTCGCGCGCGGCGTACAGGGCCCGAGGTACTTCCGTCTGATCCGGTTCCATATCATGGAAGCTCAGCTTCTCTTCCAGGCGATCGAGTGCCTCGACGATCGCTTTCGCCGCCGAGGGCGCCGCGCCCAGAGCACCGGTGCCCGTACCATGCAGATACTCATCGATCCGGTCGAGCAAGTGGTCGAGATCCTTGGGGAACGCTGCACTCATAGGGGGAGAGTCTAACAGAAGGAACGGCGAGCGAAGAGCGGCAATCGCGCTTGGACCATTCAAGGGAAGACGTACCTGTTTTCGAACCTCAGAGTTCCTCAAGCAGGAATCAGCGGTCCCATGGCTCAGTTGCTTCCCGCGACGCCCCGGCCTGGACTCCGACGCGCCCGCACAGGCGGAATGCCGCCATGATTACCCAGCTCTGGCGCGCGACTCGAGGTGAACTCACGTGAAACCACCGGGCAACACTCGTTTGGTAACGGCGGTCACCCAGGCCCGCAGCAAAAGGCCAACGTCCCTGCCCTGAGCAAGTTATCAGTTTTCCCGCACCTTCGTAACCAGGCAACCATACGGAATTCGAAGATACTACGGATATCAGAGCAGAGCGGTTTTCCGGGCTGTGCTTGTATGGGTCTGGCGCTACGCAAACTGGGTGCGAATCCGAGGATTTTCTTCTTGCTCGCACTCTGGATTCTCTGGGGGGCCGGCTACAAGATGCTCTGGAAACATCTGCTAACGGATCTTGAAGGAACCGTGATTTCGGCTCAGGATATCCCCTGGCCTTTAGCACCAGGGCAACACGCGACGGAATACCTCTTTCGCAGTCCGGGAGGTCAGACCTTTCCATACCTCGCGAGGCCCGTGGATCCTGCCTTGTCAGGGAGCATACCGGTGGGGACTTACATCAAGAAACAACGCTGGCACCTCGCTTACAACCAAGACGGAAAGCAGGTCCATGATTTTGCCATTCTGTTCTACGCGGGGAACTTGGCAATCGCGGCTGGCTGTCTGACGCGGGGAATCAGACTGCTCAAGTCCGAATGGGAGACGCGGAACCTTGACTAAGAAGACAATCCATGGACTTCTGGTCGGTGCGACGCTGCTTTTTGTGCTGCTCTCGCCGGTTCTCAGCGCACAGCAGCAGCCTGAGCCAAAACCACTGCGTTTTGATGTCACCCCCTTCATCGGTTATCGCAGCAGCATGAGCTTTCCCGTTGAGCCCCATGTCTCCGGGACGAACCCGAGTGTGGTACTCGACGCCAGCCCGAGCTATGGCGTTTCGTTCGGTGTGCGCCTGGAAGAAGATGGCCTGGTCGAAATACGCTGGGCAAGGCAAGACTCCTATGTTCACTCTCAAGATGTCAATCCAGTGGTTCCCCGGCAGCGCGTCATACTTGACCAGTTTCACGGGGACTTCAGCCGCGAGTACATTGTTGATGAGTGGGGCCCCTGGGCAAGACCGTTCGTGCTGCTTAGCGTAGGCGGGACGCATGTTTCCAGTAGCACGGACATCAACTTCACGCGTTTCTCTTTCGGAATTGGCGGCGGGGTAAGGTTTTATCCAAGTCGACACCTCGGGTTCAAGATTCAGGCGGAATGGGTGCCGGTTCTGGTGGACCCGCAAGCGGCCTTCATTTGCGGTGGGGGTTGCATTGTTCACGTGGGCGGCACGGTAAGTTCTCAGGGCGAGGTCTTCGTGGGGCCGGTACTGCGATTCTGATTCCGCCGGAGCTGGCGAAGAATCGCGTTCTGACTCGGTTAAAGTGGCATGCCGCCTCAACTTGCAGGCGCCATCAAAGCGCCGGTTTTACCGCCTCACTTTCGGCGCTTTTACCATCGCGCTGCTCCTCCGTCCGAATCATCGCCTCTCCAGGATCGAGAACCCGCTGCATAAGCAGCGCAGCGGTCAGCATGAAGCAACCGCCGGCCACGACCGCGGTGAGCCGATTGTTGCCCAGCAGATGGTTCATCACCCATCCGAAAAACAACGACGCCATGATTTCGGGTGTCACGATGAAGAAATTGAAGATCCCCATATAGACGCCCGTCTTTTCTTTGGGCAGCGAGCCCGCCAGCACGGAATACGGCATCGAAAGAGTGCTGGCCCACGCGATCCCCACTCCTACCATGGTCAACAGCAAGGCATACTTGTTGTGGATGAACGCGACTGAGATCAGACCAATCGCGCCGGCAATCAGGCACAGGCTGTGCGTGTGTCGGCGCCCAAGAGCGCGAGCCATGCCCGGAAGAAAAAATGCGAAAACAAAGCACACGGCCGAGTACAGACCGAAGCAGAGTCCTCCCCACTCCACGCCGGCTGCATAGAGAGGCGAAGCCGTGTCCGGAGCGCCGAAAACGTTGCGCGCGACGGCAACCGGGAAATAGAGCCACATGCAGAAAAGTCCCAGCCAGGTCAGAATTTGCACGGGAGCCAGCTGCTGCATGGTCTTCGGCATCCTCGCGATCGAGTCGAAAATCTCAGCGGCATGCGCGCCCAGGCTGCGCTTTTCGGCCTTCATGCGGCGAAAAGCCTCCATGTCATCCGGCGGATATTCCTGGGTGGTGACGATCGTCCATAGCACGGCTCCAAAGAATACGGCTGCTCCCATGTAGAAAGACAGGCGGACGGTGAGGGGAATGGCGTGTCCGGTCGTCCCGGCTCCGAGGTGAAGCCAGTTGCGGAGCATCCAGGGCAGCGCAGAGGCGATCACCGCGCCGAATCCGATGAACAGGCTTTGCATGGCGAAGCCCCGGGTTCGCTGCTGCTCGGGAAGCAGGTCGGCAACGAATGCGCGAAAGGGCTCCATGCTGATGTTGATGGAAGCGTCCAAAATCCAGAGCAGGCCGGCCGCCATCCACAGCGCCGCCGAGCGCGGCATCATGATGAGAGCGAACGAACTGAGGATTGCGCCAGCCAGAAAGTAGGGGCGGCGGCGGCCCAGGCGTCCCCAGGTGTGGTCGCTGGCGTGTCCAATGATGGGCTGGACAATCAGCCCGGTTAGCGGCGCGGCGAGCCAGAGAATGGGAATCTGATCGGCCCGGGCGCCCAAGTACTCGTAAATGGCGCTCATGTTCGCCATCTGGAGCCCCCAACCAAACTGAATGCCGAAGAAACCGAAGCTCATGTTCCAGATCTGCCAGAAAGATTTGGTTGGCTTTTCCATGTGCCTCACTCCCGCCCTCACGCTTGGCAGCAGATTACCCCCGTGCGCGCCTGACCTACGCGGTAACGTACTCAGCGGTCGTAGAGCGTGACCATCTCTTTGAGCCTTGCCGCGATCTCGCGGGTGGCAGCCCCAGGCTTCATGCGCCACTTCCAGTAACCGCTGGGCGTGCCGGGCAGGTTCATGCGCGCTTCGCTGCCGAGACCCAGTAGGTCCTGCATGGGAGTGATGGCCGTGTTCGCGACCGACGACAGGATGCCGCGGATCATGACCCAATGTATCGGATCGTCCTTGAAGCCGAGGTACGCACGGGCATGGGCGTGCTCTCGCACCACGTCTTCAGGCGTGCGCGTGCTGTCGCCCGTGCCCCCGCTCGTCCACCAGCCGACCACGGTGTCGTTGTCGTGCGTCCCGGTGTAGGCGACCAGATCCCGCACGTAATTATGCGGCTTAAACGTGGGCGCTTGTGGGTCGGTGCCGAAAGCGAATTGCAGGATGGCCATACCCGGAAAGCCGAACTCCCGGCGAATCGCCTCGACTTCGGGCGTGATGACGCCGAGATTCTCGGCGATGATCGGAAGATTCCCTAGTTCCTGGCAAAGCACGGAGAATAAGTCCGCGCCCGGCCCCTTGGTCCAGCGCCCGTGGATGGCCGTGGTCTCCCCCGCGGGCACTTCCCAATAGGCTTCGAAGCCTCTGAAGTGGTCGATGCGGATGAAGTCATAGAGCCGAAGGGCCGAACGCAGGCGCTCGATCCACCAGGCATATCCGGTCTGCCGGAGCAGGGGCCAGTTGTAAATGGGATTGCCCCAACATTGCCCGGTGGCGCTGAAATAGTCGGGCGGCACGCCGGCGATCTTCAGGGGACGGCCACCCTCGTCGAGCAGAAAGAACTGGCGATTCGACCAGACGTCGACGCTGTCTTGCGCCACGTAGATGGGAACGTCTCCGATCACGCGGATGCCGCGATCGCGTCCGTAATCGCGGAGCTCCTGCCACTGCCGAAAAAACTCGAACTGGAGATATTTCTGCGCCTCGATGGAACGCGCCAGCTTTTCCGACCAGTGCTTCACCGCCTCACTCTGGCGCACCGCAATGTCAGAGGGCCACTCGGTCCATGCGATCAGGTCGTGGGCAGCCTTTACCGCCATGAACAACGCGAAGTCATCCAGCCAGGTTGCGTTCGCTTGCAGGAATTCCTCAAAGCACCGGCGCTCGGCCGATGAAACGTTGGCGAAGAAGCATCTCGCGGCCCTCTGCAACCGGGGTATCTTGAAACCGATCACCGCCCCGTAGTTCACCTTGTCAACCGGGAATGCCGGGGCGCCGTCCAGATCGTTCTTGCTCAACACGCCACGCTCTACCAGCCGCTCGAGGCTGATGAGCAGGGGATTTCCGGCGCTGGCGGAGAAACACTGAAAGGGCGAGTCGGCGTAGCCCGTCGGATTCAGGGGAAGAACCTGCCAAAGTCTCTGTCCGGCCGAGTGCAGGAAGTCCAGGAAGCGATAAGCCTCGGGTCCGAAATCGCCCACGCCGTGCGGTCCCGGCAAAGACGTGGGATGCAGCAAAACCCCGCTGGACCGCGGAAAATTCATGGGAGAACCATAAACAGTTGCGGCATCTCACGCAAGGGCGAGGATGGTTCGGCCCAGTGAATGAACCCTGCGAAAGATCTGGAAGTCCTGGGCACTGCGCACCAGGCGTGCTCGCCAAGCAAAGCGAATGGTAAATGCTTCTTACCAGGGAAAGACTGCCGTGGTTGGTTTCGCTGTCTGGAGCCTATACTCGTCCTAAACAACCCATGCCTCCCCGTAATGACGACCCATCGGCTGCTTTAGTTCTTGCACAACGCGTCGCGGAAGAGTTTGCCGCGATCGGCGAGGTGCAGGCCGTGGCCATGGCGGGATCGCGCATGTCTCCGTTGGCCGACCAGCGATCGGATGTCGATTTGTACGTGTACGCCAGCAGGATCATTCCGGAATCTCTGCGAGCCGGCATCGCCGGCAAGGCACAGCGGTCAGAAATCGGGAATTCGTTCTGGGAACCGGGCGACGAGTGGGTCGACAGCGCCACCGGCACCAGGGTCGACGTAATGTTTCGTACCACCGCATGGATCGAGGAGCAACTGGATCGCGTGCTCCGCCGCCATGAGGCCTCGGTAGGGTATTCGACCTGCTTCTGGTATAACGTGCGAAATTCGCGGTCGTTGTTTGATCGAGCCGGTTGGTTCCGGGCGATCCAGAAAAAAGCCGGTCAACCATACCCGGCGGCGCTAAAACGCGCAATTGTAGCCAAGAATCATCCCATCCTGCGGACCAACATGTCTTCCTACTTGCACCAGATCGAATTGGCTTTCGAGCGGCACGACGGGGTGAGTGTGAACCACCGGGTCGCTGCGCTACTGGCCAGTTATTTTGACATTGTGTTCGCGGTTAATGAACAGCCGCATCCCGGGGAGAAACGATTGCTCTATTTTGCACAAGCGCTCTGTCCACAATTGCCGGCAGGGATGGTGGAGCGGGTGGAGGCAGTGCTGTCATCGCTTCCGCATGGAGACGTGGTACGGCAAGCGAACGCAATGTTGGATGGACTGGATGCTCTGCTTTATCGTACGGGCCTGTTGTAACCTGTTGGCTCCTTGAGATTGCAACAGGACTTCTTTTCCGCCCCCTCTGCTCTCACAACTCCGCCGTGTTGGGTCCTGCCTTTCCCAAGGGGCAGTCCGCTTCAGGCAGCGCAAGGGAAAAGTCTCTCCGGTTAGGACAGAAGGATGTTCCCGCGCTATTACGAATCGCACCGGTTTTTGGAAATTCGCTGATTCGCTAAGCTAGAGTAAAGAGTAGGCGAGCTCTTAATGTGAGGAGATGTCGTCCCCCGCACTCAGGCGAGCTTTGCTGCTACGGCGCTGAATCCGGCCGCGAACACGTTGTTGCCGATCTGAGCAATCATTGCGTCACGGTCGACGCCCACCACGTCGAAATTGGCCCACCATTCCGCAAAGGTTCGGTTGCGATCAGTCACCCGATGCAGTCTAACTCCTGCCACATAGCCACGAACGGGCAGCGTGCCCTCGATAATTTCGTAGGTGAACGCGTAGTTTCCGTCGTCCAGGCACAGCAGACGCTCCCGCACATAGCCTTCTCCCAGCGTCAACCGGCGCACGCATCCAACCTGATCGCTGGGGCGGTCGCCCTCGATGACGCTCTTCTTGATGCCCGGGTGATAGGACGGCATACCGTTGAAGTCGCGCATGACACTCCATACTCTCTCGATAGGCGCATCGATGACATGACTGATGTACACGGTGTGGTTCATTTCGGTCCTCATAGCGCTAGAAGCTGACTCTCTTGAAGTCCTGGACTTGGCGCGTGATGCCTTCTTCGGTCGGCAGCCGTTCCAGCGAACTCGCGCCGTAAAAACCGTGACAGTGGCGAGCTTTACCCAGTACCCAGGCTGCATCCCGGGGTTCGACAATCGGACCGCCGTGGCAGAGCACGATAACATCGCTGCGCACATCAAGCGCTGCCTGCGCCATGGCGTCGATCCTTTGGACGCATGCATCGAGGGTAAGGGCCGTTCCTGCGCCGATCGTGCCGCCCTTGGTCAGACCCATGTGGGCAACGATGAGGTCGGCGCCCGCCCGCGCCATGGCTTCTGCCTGGGGGGGATCGAAGACATAAGGCGTAGTCAGGAGGTCCTTCTCGTGGGCAAGCTTGATCATCTCAACTTCCAGTGCGTAGCTGATGCCAGTTTCTTCCAGATTCTGGCGGAACATCCCGTCGATCAACCCCACGGTGGGAAAGTTCTGCACCCCCGAGAAGCCGACGGCGGCGACCTGGTTTAGAAAAACGTCGAACACGCAGAACGGGTCCGTCCCGTTCACCCCGGCCAGCACCGGCGTTTTCTTGACTACGGGCAAAACCTCCTTCGCCATCTCCATCACCACATCATTCGCATTGCCGTACGCCAACAGGCCTGACAGCGAACCTCGCCCCGCCATTCGATAACGGCCCGAATTGTAGATCACGATCAGATCGATTCCGCCGGCCTCCTCGCACTTTGCAGACAATCCGGTTCCCGCACCGCCACCGAGGATGGGATGGTGCTCGCGCACCATCCGCTGAAACTTTGCCCGCAGTTCCTCCCGAGAAAAACGTGACATGGATGATTTCCTTAGTCCATCAGGGTTCATCGACCGGCAATTTTCAAGAACTCCTCCACGCCGGCCTCCGCAAACCGCGGATCGTTGATGTGGTAGGGCAACCGCATCAGCCTCCGGCGGTCGGTCTGCCGCAGATCGGTCTGCAACGCGTCGAACAGGGCTGCATCCGCCGCCGGATCCCAGAATGGCTCGCCCGGCGCATCCAACGCGGAGACGCCTCCCACCGGCAACAGAAACCTCACCTCACCTTCACACTGGTTGAGCCTCTCCGCGATCCATCGGCCTTGCCGGACGTTTTCCTCGATGGTGGTTCGCATCAACGTAATCTGCGGATTATGAGGATACAACTTGCGGCCACGGTAGCGTTGGGGCACAGTCTCGGGCGCGCCAAAATTCACCATGTCGAGCGCGCCACATGATCCCAGGTAGGGAGCGCGGCTGCGCACCACCGCACCAAAGCGGTCCTCGGTACAGGCAAGCACCCCTCCGAAAAGGTGATCCGAGACTTCGGTGGTAGTGACGTCGAGCACTCCGCTGAGGTGGTTGTCCTCCAGCAGTTTCTCCATAGACTGACCGCCGGTGCCGGTGGCGTGAAACACCAGGCAGTCAAAGCGAGGAGCAAGCAACCGGACCATTTGTTGCACGCAGGGCGTCGTCACTCCGAACATGGTGAGTCCGAGCGCCGGGCGATCGTGATCCGACGGAGGGAGCGGGTGCAGCATCATGCCCGCAAGCGCGTGCGCGGCGTTTCCCAGCACGCAACGAGAGATTCGGTTCAGACCCGCAACGTCGGTGACCGAGTGGATCATCGCGATATCGGAAGCACCGACGTAACCCGCGACATTGCCGGAGGCCATGGTCGAAACCATGACTTTGGGCACGCCGACGGGCAGGGCTCGCATGGCGGGAGTAATCATGGCCGTGCCTCCCGAGCCGCCCAAACCGAGCAGCCCCCCGATGTCCTCTTGTCGTGCCTGGACAAAACGCTCAAAGGCTTGCGTCATGGCTGCGATGGCCGCGCCACGGTCCCGACAAAAGACCGCGTTCGCCCCCCGCGAATGATGCCGAGCAATCTCAGCTGCAGATATGTGTTTCCGACGGGGCGACAAAGGAAGAGCCTGGTCGCTAGCACGATCCCCGGTAGAGAGATCGGTCAGTGTGACCGGAAGTCCGGCCTCCTCAAGCAAGCCGCAAACATACTCAGCTTCGTCCCGCTTCGTGTCGAGCGTCGCCGCCACCCAGGCCGGCTTACGAGTCGACATCGCGGTCCACTCCGCCGGAAGATTTAGCATGCTCGGACCGGGCTGGCGAGGCCGGTACGGACGCGATCGCCCCACGAGTCATTTGTCCGTCGATCAGCCGCCAGATGCCGAGAGGGTTGGCATCCTTCAGTTCTTCAGGCAGCGCCTGGTCAGGAAAACCCTGATAACAGACGGGCCGGGTAAATCGGAAGATAGCCCGGGTTCCCACCGAGGTGGAGCGCCCATCCGAGGTTGCGGGGTAGGGCCCGCCGTGCACCATCGCGTGGCTCACCTCAACTCCAGTCGGAAACCCATTGAAGATAAGACGGCCTACTTTGCTTTCCAGAATGTTTATCAGGTCAACCCACTCGCGCAGGTCCTGGGCCGTGCCATGGATTGTAGCCGTGAGGTGTCCTTCGAGCCTGCGGGCAACTTCGAGCAACTGATCGCGACTCGAATGATGCACCAGGAGGGTTGTCGGACCGAAGATCTCGCCCTCGAGTCCGGAGTTCTCGAGGAAAGAGAGCGCGTCTGTTTCGAACACAACTGCGCTATCGGAGGACTCAGGCCTTGGCGGCGACGGCTCTGCCAGTACTTCCAACCCCTTCCTGCGCTCTCCAATCGCAGAACGGAAAGACGCCCGGATGGCTGGTGTCAAGAGCTGGTATTCCGCGGGCTGGAGCACCAACTCCCGCAACTTTTGCGCGAACGCTTGCGCCGACGGGCCCTGGGGCACGAAGACTAACCCCGGTTTGGTGCAGAACTGCCCGGCGCCTAGCGTAAAGGAGGCATGCAGTCCACTCGCGATGCTCTCGCCCCGCCCTTCGAGCGCACCTGGAAGCACGAACACGGGGTTCGTGCTGCTCATCTCGCCGAAGAACGGAATCGGCCCCGGACGCGCCGCTGCCAGATTCATTAAGGCTCTACCCGCAGTGCGCGAACCGGTAAACCCGACGGCCTTCAGCCGAGGATGGGTTACCAACGCCACGGCAACCTGAGTTCCGCTGTCGAACAATAATGAGAAGGTACCTTCCGGAAGCCCACACGCCTGTACGCTGGCGCGAACCGCCTGCCCCACAAGTTCACTGGTCCCGGGATGCGCGGGGTGCGCTTTGACGATCACCGGATTACCGCCAGCCAGAGCCGAGGCTGTGTCCCCTCCAGCAACGGAAAATGCCAGGGGGAAGTTGCTGGCGCCAAATACGGCCACCGGCCCGAGCGGACGCAACATCGAGCGAATGTCAGGCTTCGGCACCGGCTGCCGGGCAGGTTCAGCCCGGTCGATACGCGCTCCAACCCACGAACCTTCTTCCACAACCTGGGCAAAGAGACGAAGCTGACCGCAAGTGCGCCCCATCTCCCCCTCGAGACGAACCTTGGGCAAGGCGGTTTCCTGGTGCGCCCGTTCGATCACATCCTCCGCGAGGCCTTCGAGGTTGTCTGCGATCTTCCGGACAAACCGCCCTTTTTCCCGGCCCGACGTGCGCCCGTAAATGGCAAACGCTTCGAAGGCAAGCTGCGCTGCTAACTCAACCTCCCCGAGTGTCGCCGGAAAAAAACCAGGCTGCAGGCGTTGTCCACTTGCGGCAGCCAGTCCATAGAAACACCCGGGGCCTTCGACGCCTTCCCGAAATCCGATGATGGATCGTCCCAGCAGTTTCGCCATAACCTGTGTCAGCTTGAGTTCCTTGCACCGGCAATGTTGAAAAAAACCGCGAAGCCGGACCGCCTACTCGATCCTGACGAGGAGCCATCCCACCCCCCCTCAGGCCAAGATCTTGGTCAACCTTGCTGCAGGGCTTTGGTGACCACAGAAAAGTCTTCGTCGCCATGGCCGGCGGCAATCGCCTGTTGGAATACTTCTAAAGCCGCACTCGCGGTCTTGAGGCGGATGCCTCGCGCCGAAGCCTCATGGACCGCATACGCCAGGTCTTTTGTCATCAAGCGTGCGCTGAAGTTCGGAGTGAAGTCCTGGGCAGCTGTGCGACTTGCCACTCTTTTCAAGATCCCGCTTCCGGGAGCGCCGTCGGTAAGGATCGACACCGCTTTTGCCGGGTCAAGACCGGAGGCTTTGATCATGGACAGGGCTTCGGCAAACGATGCCGCCTGGACTCCACAGGTGAAGTTGTTGATCAGCTTCATCATCGCGCCGCTGCCTTCGGGACCAAGGTGAATCACCTCGCGACCGAGCACGGAAAGAACCGGACGCACGGAATCGAGCACCTCAAGAGCACCTCCAACCAGAAAAACCAATTCGCCCGAGGCCGCGTGCGGCTTGGTGCCGGTGACGGGAGCATCGAGGAATCTGCAATCATGTCCGGTGACGGCGCGCGCCAGCTCTTTCACCCAGGCCACGCTCAGCGTGCTGGATTCGATCAGCACCGCGCCAGGTTGGGCTTCGGCCAAGGCTCCATCTTTACCCAACCAGACGTTTCGCGACGCCGAATCATCAGCCACCATGCTGATCACGATCTCGGCGCGTGCCGCTGCCTCTCGCGGGGAACTGGCCACGCGGGCACCGCCAGCAGAGAACGGCAGAGCCTTCTCGCGAGTTCGGTTGTAAACCGACAGGGGGAAACCAGCCGAAAGCAGGCGTGCGGCCATGCCTGCTCCCATAATTCCGAGTCCTAGAATTGCCACGTGCGGTTTTGCCACGATCTCACTCCCTTAAAGGGACAACCTGAACCAAGGTCGTCTCTCTCCCCGCAAAATGGACTGGGTTGCGCAAAGCTCGCCCGAAACCGTCCGCAAGAACCTCCATTACATCACCTTCCCGCAACTGCACTCCCTCGCTGAAACTCAGGCAGTCTGTGCCCAAAAAGTGAACATGAACATCGTCGGGACGGCGATGGACTTCAAACTTGAAATGGTGATGTTCAATGTTCTGGAGGCTGTGGCACATTTCGGCCTCACCGCTGCGGAACGTTCTCGACCAGAGCAAGGTGGCGGCACGCTCGATCTTGACCGCCACCTGCACCGATTCGAATCGGGGTTCCACCACCAGTTCAGGACCAAGCGCGCAAGTGCGAAGCTTGGACCCCGCGAGGTTAAGATAGTTCTTCCGTTCGAACTGGTGATCGGAAAACTCGTTTCCCGCTGCCATTCCAATGCGGCAGGGTCGGCCATCCGGTGCAATGATATAGACACCGGCGATCTCGGCCTCCTCACCGCCGTCTTCGGCATAGGAGGGAATTTCGAGCGGTTCGCCGTGGGCCCGCAAGATTGTTCCCGTGCCCTTATAAAACCACTCCGGAGCGGTGCCGGCCCGGCCTGCAGCGGGCCGCCCTCCCTCCAGTCCCCAGCGAAACATCCGCATGCTGTCGGTAAGTTCTTCAGCACCCGTTTCATGCATCGCCTGTCGATCGCGAGCGCTCCCCAGATGGGTCAGACCTGTGCCGGAAACCAAGCAGCGAGCCGGCTCATGCGGGTGATCGATGGCGGGCAGAATTCGCCACTCCGAGCCCGCGGCATAGACCGGGTCATAGGGCAAAACCTCCCCCGTGACCCGCTTCCGAACCAATTCGCCCAGGGTCACGCCATCCGCCAAGGCCAGCTTTGCCAGTTCGAAAATCGACGAACATCTATCGAGCAACCGGAGATTCGGCTCCTCGACGAGAGCGACTCGCCGGATCTCTCCTTTCCGGATTTGAATCAGTCGCATCATCAGCCAAAACCAACCCGCTTATTCCATGATTTCGAAATTCGCGAGCCCTGTCTCATCGATGGCGAGCCCAAGGCCGGGTGCGTTCTCATCGAGCTCGATGCATCCGTGTTTTGCTTTTGGCTCACCGCGAAAGATATACCAGAAAAGCTCGTTGCCGACTTCAACGTCCACCATGGGAAAGTACTCGGCCATGGGCGAATTCAGACTCGCCATGACGATGTGGTAGTTGTGCATCTGCCCAGCATGGGGAATGACCGGCACGGAGTGCGCCTCGGCTAAGGCTGAGATTTTGCGCGCCTGCGTGATGCCCCCAACTCGATTGGTATCGAACTGTATGTAGTCCAGAGCATGCGCCTGAAGGAGTTCGCGAAAACCGTAGAGCGTGAATTCGTGTTCTCCCCCGGCGATGGGCACTCTTCCGTAGGATTTCAGTTCGACATAACCGCTGATGTCGTCCGCAAGGACCGGCTCCTCGAGCCACCGGAGATGAAGCGGTTCCAACAGCGGCAACATTCGCTTGGCGTAATCCAGGGTCCAGCCCATATAGGCATCCGCCATCAGATCAATCTCATTCCCTACCGCTTCACGTACCGTGCGCACCAGTTCGAGATTACGCTGCATCCCGGCGGCCCCGTCGCCAGGGCCCCATCCAAAGCGCATCTTCATTGCGCTGTAGCCTTCGTCCTTGTAGCGCTTCGCCTCGGCCGCAAGGGCGCCCGATTCTACACTGTAGAGCCTTGAAGCATAGACAGGGATGCGTGGCTTGGTCTTGCCCCCAAGCAGCCGGTACAGGGGCTGGTTGGTGGCTTTACCCAGCAGGTCCCAGAGCGCGATATCAATCGCGCTGATCGCTACCAGGCAAATGCCTTTGCGGCCGAAGGGCAAGGTCTGGCGATACATGAGTTGCCATAAGAATTCCGTGTCCCACGGGTCCTGGCCGATCAGCAGTGGCCTCAGGTACGTGTCAATCACCTGCTTGGCAAGCTGCGGTGCCAGGGCAGCGTTGCCGATGCCGACGTAACCGGCGTCCGTGAAAACCTCGACGACGAGCCAGTCGTGAAAGGTGAACCTCCGCATGGACGGATGGGGTAGTTCCAGCAGATCCAGGGGATTGGTGCAAAAATTTGCTGGTAACGCCACCGTCTTGCCGCGCCATCTCGCTACGCGCACGCGCACTTCCTTGATTTTCATTGAATTCCTTCATACGACAGTTTCTGTTCCAGGGTGAGAGACGGAACCGCTGGAATGGCGATCAGGATCACCAGAAACGCAATCAGATGCAGACTACCTCCCAGGGCGAAAGCCACGCCATAGCCAAAACCATGGTCCAGCAGGTAGCCGACCAGTTGTCCGAAGACAATGCCGCCTATTGCCCCGCCGAAGCCGACTAGCCCTGCGACCGAGCCTACGACGCGGGTGGGAAACAGGTCGGTGGGTAGTACCATAACCAGCGTGGACCAGGATTGCTGCCCGAAATATGCCAAGCTGAAAATCACGATCGCCCAAGCTACCGGCACGTACGGAACCAAAATGACCGTAGGCATGACCGCTGCGCTCAAACCCAGGGCGAGCTTTCTGGCGGTGCCGACCGAAACCTTGCGTCGGATGAGTTCACTCGAGAACCATCCCCCAAGCAGACAGCCGACCCCGGCCGCCGCGTAAGGAATCCAGGCGAAGGCACCGACTGCTTTGACGTTGAAGCCGCGGGCATCGTACAGGTACTTTGGCAACCAAAACAAATAGAAATACCATGCCGCGTCGCTCAGAAATTTCGCGGTAATCAATCCCCATGACTCGCGAATTCGTAACAATTCAACCCAGCGCAAGGGCATGTCCTGCTCCGGCGAATCCGCGGGCGGGCTCTTCTCGTGCGCGCGAGATCCATTCAGACTGGTTGCTTCCGGGGCGAAATACCACATCGACCACCAGGCCGTCCAAAGCAGGCCGATTCCGCCGGTGATCAAGAAGATCCACCTCCAGCTCAGATAGCTCAGGATCACGGCAATGAGGGGAGGAGCAGCAACCGCTCCGACCGCCGTTCCTGCGTTGACGATGCCCATCGCAGTAGAGCGTTCTTGCCTTGGGAACCATTCCGCGACCGCTCTTGTGGCTGCTGGAAAACCGCCTCCTTCTCCCATTCCCAGCAGGAACCTGCTCACGGCCAGCATGGCGAAGCTCAGCGCCAGCGCGTGGCTGGTACAAGCCAGCGACCAAACCAACATAATCAGCATGAATCCGCGTCGGGTTCCCAGCACATCGGTCAGTTTTCCGCCGCCAGCATACATAAATGCATAGGAGAACAAAAAGGCAGACTGCAGTGCTGAGAACTGTTCATTCGAAAGCGGAATATCCTTGCTGATGGTGCTGATGGCAACGGGCAACGTCTGGCGATCCAGATAGCTGATCGCAATCGCGGCGCTTACTAGGACAGCCACTCTCCAACGCAAAGGTCTCGTCCCCGGACTCGCTCTTCTGTACGGAACTCCACACTGGCCCGCTGAGTTTACGTCAGCTTTTGTCAAAACTCGAGCACTGGATGGGGTTGCAGATCCTGCGGTAGCGCTTTCCCTCCCTAATAATGTAGTAGAACCCCTAGAAGACCGCATGATGCCCGCCGCCGACGCAGAGTTCGAATCAAGCCTATACAAGGAGATGAGGAAGCTGGCATCTACGTGGACCTTTCAATCGCGGCTCCGATCCTGGGCAATCAGTTCCGCTCCGGGGACCTCAAGAAGCTCATCGCCGTAGATGGCTTGCAGCCGTGCTAGGAAGTCTGGCATCTTAGCTGCGGATTCCGTGTTTACGGGAACCAGACGCACGATCACGCGCCGCCGTTTGGTTATCTGCATCTCCTCGCCTTGGGGCAGCAAACGTTCGATCTTCTTGAACCGTAGCGTAAGTCGGGAATCGACGCTCTTCTCATATGTGATACATTTTAGGAGGTTGGCAACAATCCGAATTGGAACCTGAGTGATCTGCTGGGGTTGTGGCGCACGACCTCTTATTTCCCGCCTCCGGACGTGTCCTTCTCCGCCTTTTTCTTCTTGCCATTGAAAAGGTCAAGCCCAAAATGTGGTTCGGATTTCGTCCCCGTAATCTTGATCGGAACTTCCGTACCCGCGCCATTCTTGCTGAGGAATGGATTTACCGGTCTTAGGAACATGGATTTCCAGCCGCCCACCATTTGCGACAGCCTGGCCTCGAACCGGGCATGCCCGTGGAAGTCAAACTGCTTTCCGTCGAGGCTGTAGGTTCCCGCCAGGTCTACCCTGGTGCCCGGCATTTGAAACACCAGGTTAGGGAAACTAAGGACTGAATCCTTCAGGACAAAGTTGCCTCCAAAGCGGGATTTGACGTTTTCGGGGACGTCGTCGCTGGCGAGCTGTGGCTTTCCCTGGCTTCGCCTGCTGAGGGCATCCACCTTGCTTTGAATCCTGTCGTTAGAGAAGTGACCTCCGGCAACCTCGAATTTTCCTTTCAACTGTAAGCGGTCGGAGAGATCACGAGTTCCGGCGGGCAGATCGATCCTGGCTTCGAGGCGCACAGTTCCGGTCATGACCGGTGGATCGGTCTGCACCGCCAGTTTCAGCAGGTTCTCAATTTTGCCCGAAGAGATCGTGGCATCAAGTTGGATGTGATGGCCTTGAGGGTCAGCAGACTTGACGACAAATCCGAAGGCGGTGAGCGGAGTGGAAAGAATCGTGGCATTCACGGGTTGCAGGTAGGTATCGCCGCTGGTGCCGTCCACTACGGCATGGAAGACCGTCTTCAGCGGCACGGGCCGGCCGCTGAGGTTGAGCTGGAAGTCAGGCGTATCCGTCTGACCGTCGACAACCATGCGTCCAATCGTTCCCTGGTAGCGCCCCGTCGAGGAAAGGATTCCGCCAATTCCCTTCAAGGTTCCCAGGTCGGCGTTGCTGAAGGTGTATTCCCCGGCAACCCGGGTTTCGCGTGGATCCTCGGAATCGAAAGGTCCGAACTCGCCATGGGATGCGATATTGCCAATCGGTTTAGGATTCACCAGGGTTGCTCGGAAGCTAAGAGGTTGGTCGGGGCCGATATCGCGCATGGAGAGATCTTGAATATCAAAATCGAGCGGCAGTTTGTCGCGTCGGTTGGTATTGATGACCAGGTGTGCTTTCTCCAATCGAAATTCCCCGACGTTGATCTTTATCGTCTTTTCGCCTTTGGGAGCCAGGCGAGTGAGTTGCTGGCGGTCCCCTTTCGGCGGAATGTTGAGATCGAGGCCCTTGATGTAGACCGTCCCCACATGCATAGGAGTCCGCAACATGCTTAAGACTCCCGTGCGAAAGTGAAACTCGTCCACCGCAATCAAGGGTTGCATTCCTTCGTCATGAATATTCGGGTCAGTCTGGCCGTAGACTCTCAACCCTTTGGCGGATATCAGCAGACCCCGATACACGGAAACCTTCAACTGGTCGAGCTCAACCCGGCTTCGGAAACGAGCCGATAGGGTTTCCACCACACGGGCTCGCAGCAGCGGTTCGGCATGGCGTACAACGATCGCGAGAACAACGATGACGACAAGACCCACAATTACAAAGAGCCCTGCGATCTTTCGAAGCCTGGTGCCGGAGCGAACACCAGTGGGACTCTCTGTCTTCTTAAAAGGCACGTCTCTGTTCTGATGCGTGACGGGCCTCCTGCGGAGCGTGAATTCCTGACTGGACCGCTTTGCTGGCTACACTTCGCCCCAGCGCTCGGCTGTGCCACGGTAGACCACGCCCCTGCCCGCCTCGCCGATCGTGGATTCGATCCTGTAGGAAGCAAGCCAGCCTCAAAGACAGGGGGCCCCATGGTATCGCTTCCGCTGACCTGTCACACAGTCTTATGCCGCGGGTCGTAGTTCGAGATTCTGTGCGCCGGTTCAGGCTCGTAGGCAAAATCGCTCCGAGCCAAGAGCGGTCTTGGAGGAATGCATCGCGCCCTGGAATTGGGGCAAACGATTATGGACGCGAATTATATCCCAACTTCATGACTGTCAGCTCAGCCACCTCCTTTAATGGACGAGGAGAGGGAGGTCGGACAGCAACCCTTGTATTGCCTGAGATCCGTTCAGCCGTAGATTCATACTCAGCTTTTCGGGGGAAAGAAAAGATCAGGTCCAGTTGCACTCTGCTTTAGGAGCCGCTGCCAGCCTTCGCCTTCTGTCGGAGCTGATATTGTTCCAGGGCCAGCGTGTAGGCGACATAGTACTTATAGATATTGCCGACGTATGTGACCGTCTCTTGCCCGATGTCTTTGGCCGCGACCAGTTCCACGTTGCCAAACCAGACATTCGGATTCAGGCCCATTTCGCTTGCCTGTTTGCGCAACCGCACGACCCGGCTCGGGCCGGCGTTATAACTGGCAAACACCAGCAGCGTGCGGTTCATGGCGTCTAGCTGGGGATCGTTAAAATAGGTATCGGCTATGTTGCGCAGCATCTTGGCACCCGCGTGGATGTTAGCGTCCGCTGTGTTCACGTTGGCGATGCTGATCGGCGCCGCTGCGGCGTATCTGGGCAAGACCTGCATGATGCCCACCGCGCCACGCCGACTCCGGCGATCCTGATCCAGCATGGATTCTTGGTAACCCTGCGCGGCCAGCATCAGGTAGTCAAAGTCGTACTCTGCGGCGTACTTCTGGAATAGTTGGACCATCGCCAGAAACTTTTCCATCTCCTTCTGCGAAGTTGAATTCGTGATCCACTTGGTGGTTTCGAGGTAACGGCGAAGCAGCGTGTTCCCGAAGGATGTTCCGACCGCGTGGGTGGGAATGTATTCATCCAACAGCTCCTTGAGCTGGGGATTGTTCTTGCGCATCACCATGGCCATGCTGACTTTGCTGGCAATGGGAACTTCCGGATGCGGCTGAATGTCGGCGAACACTTTGGACCAGAGCTCTGCCCTGGGAGTGATCGTGACCGTGGCCGGGATGAGGCCAGCGTGTACCATCTGGATGAGATCATCATCGTTCAGGTTCTTGTCTGCAACCTTGATCTCGATGGGCTTCTTCCCCGATTTCTGAAGCACCACGTTGGCCTGCTGCAGGTTCGCGTAATACGTAGTCAGCGGATTGACGTAGATCACCTTGCCCGCCAGGTCATCGATCCTGGAAACCGGACCGAAGTCGGGCCCACTCACCACGATCTGGGTCACGCCGGTCACCACCGGACTGGAAAACGCAACTCGCTTTTCGCGCTCAGGGGTGATGACGATGGCATTGCCTATCAAGTCTCCCATGCCCTCGGTTAGAGCGGACTCAGCCTGGCCCGGGGTGATTGGCAGGAACGTGACTCTCACTCCCAGCTTCCCCGTCTTCAGCTTCTTGTTCGCGAAGCGCTGAAAGTCCTCCAAAGCCTCATACAGGGCACCGCGGGGCTGCCCGCGATCGTAGAAGAATCCGATACGGTTGAGGATGACCAGGGCTCGGATGTTTCTC
The DNA here is from genome assembly GCA_035623795.1 of Terriglobales bacterium. GTDB lineage: Bacteria > Acidobacteriota > Terriglobia > Terriglobales > Acidobacteriaceae > DASPST01. The sequence goes on along the minus strand of DASPST010000036.1, from coordinate 79,377 downwards.
CTCTTCACCATTTCATCCAGGTCCCCGGTGTAGTGATCGAAGTGTGCCGGCAACCGCACGGTGGTGGACGGCGAGGGTGGTTCGTCCTCCGAAGAGGAAGCGACCGATGCCTGACCTGCCTGCGACGGAGCCACTTGCCGTTTGTTACAGCCAGACAACAACGGTAGCATCAGCAAACACGATGCCAACCAGGTGTGCCGCGGGATTTCTGCGAAGTGGGTTAACATATTCGCAAGGATCCTTCCTACCGGCTCGCCCTGCAGAATGTAAGGGCCCATCGATTGGGGTCGCTCCACATGAAAATCGTTGCAGAACGTTGCGAGCAGGCTCACGGGTATACAATGCTACCCACACCCTTTGGCCCACGCAGCGTGCGCAGTAGCAGATCAGACAGGAGGTCAGATATGAGCAATCCAGAAACCGTCAGACTACAAGACAGCCATAATAACAAAATTCCCTGGCGAAAGTGGGGGCCGTATCTCAGTGAGCGGCAGTGGGGCACGGTGCGTGAGGACTACAGCCATGATGGAAATGCCTGGGACTACTTCAGCCACGACCAGGCCCGATCGCGGGCGTATCACTGGGGTGAGGACGGCCTTGCCGGCATCAGCGATGACAAGCAGTTGCTCTGCTTCAGCGTGGGTCTGTGGAATGGCAAGGATCCGATACTCAAGGAGCGTCTCTTCGGACTCACCAACAGCGAGAGCAATCACGGTGAGGACGTCAAAGAGTACTACTTCTATCTCGATAGCACGCCGACCCATTCCTACATGAAGTACCTGTACAAATACCCGCAGAGTGCGTTTCCCTATGATGACTTGGTCGCCACCAGTAAACGACGCAACCGGGGCGAGATGGAATATGAACTGTTGGACACCGGCATTTTCAACAGCGATCGCTACTTCGATGTCTTTGTGGAGTATGCCAAGGAGACACCCGAGGACATTCTTATCCAGATCAGTGTTTGGAACCGCGGGCCTGAGCCAGCGACGCTCCACGTTTTGCCCACGCTGTGGTTCCGCAATACCTGGACGTGGTGGCCGGACACGAAGAAGCCGTCCCTGAAGCAGGTTTCTGGCAAGCAAAACGTCCCCGTGGTCCGCGCGTCCCATAGTGATCTGGGCGATCGCTATCTGTACTGCGAGGGGCAGGCTCCTCTGTTGTTCACCGAGAACGAGACGAACAATGAGCGCATCTTCGGCACGCCCAATGCCAGCCCGTACGTCAAGGATGCAATCCACAACTATGTGATTCACGGGAAGCAGGATGCCGTCAACCCCGAGCACAGGGGAACCAAAGCTGCAGCCCACTCCATCGTCACCATTGATCCGGCTGCACCCGCGACCATCCGCCTCCGCCTCAGCAGCCGTGCGCCTGCTGCCATCGCTGATCCCTTCAAGAACTTTACCGAGATCATGCAGGCTCGGCGGCGGGAGGCGGACGAGTTTTATCGGGCCATCACGCCGGCACGGGTTGGAGAAGATGAAGCCCGGGTCATGCGGCAGGCCCTGGCCGGGATGCTATGGAGCAAGCAGTATTTCGGTTTCGACGTGGACAAATGGCTGGTGGAACATGGTCTGGATCCGATGAAACCGCGTGGCCAACAGATGCGCAACAGCGAATGGTTTCACATGGTGAATGAACATGTCATCTCCATGCCGGACAAGTGGGAATACCCCTGGTATGCGGCGTGGGATTTGGCCTTCCACACCATCGCCCTTTCCACCGTCGATGTGGATTTCGCGAAGGAGCAACTCGATCTGATGCTGCAGGAATACTTCCTACATCCAACCGGTCAGATTCCGGCGTACGAATGGAATTTCAGTGACGTCAATCCGCCAGTGCACGCCTGGGCCACGATCTTCCTGTACCGGACGGAGCAGGCCCTACGCGGCCAAGGCGACCTCGAATTTCTCAAGCGCTCTTTTGCCAAGCTGATGCTGAACTTCAGCTGGTGGGTGAACCGCAAAGACCGCTTTGGCAAGAACGTCTTCGAAGGTGGATTTCTGGGACTGGATAACATTGGTGTCTTCGACCGCAGCGCTCCGCTACCTACCGGCGGACACCTGGAGCAGGCGGACGGCACGGCGTGGGTGTCACTGTTCTGCCAGAACATGCTTGAGATCAGCGTCGAGCTAGCCGCCCACGACTCTTTCTTCGAAGACATGGCCATCAAGTTTGCGGACCATTTCCTTTTGATCGCCCACGCCATGAATCAGATGGGACCGGATGGCATGTGGGATGAAGAGGACGGGTTCTACTATGACGTCCTGCGCCTACCCGACGGTAGCGCGACGCGGCTCAAGGTTCGCTCCATGGTGGGCCTGTTGCCCCTCTGCGCCACGACCGTTATTGAGCCCTGGCAGCGGGAACGGGTGCCGCGAGTGCCCGCGGTTCTGGCGGAACGCTTGCGACGCATGCCCCAACTGCTTAAGAGCATTCATCCTACCGGGCCGGGTCATCTGGGGTATGGCGAGCGCGGCATCGCTGCCCTGGTCAGCCCAGAACGGTTGCGTCGAATTCTGTCGCGCATGCTCGATGAGAAGGAGTTCCTCAGCCCCTATGGGATACGGGCACTGTCCCGCTATCATGCGGAGCATCCCTACATCTTTCATGTGGGGGGCCAGGAATACCGGGTCAATTATCTTCCCGCCGAATCCGACACGGGGATGTTTGGAGGAAACTCCAACTGGCGTGGTCCCATATGGATGCCGGTGAACGGATTACTGATCCGTGCTCTGTTGTCGTTCTACGGGTATCACGGCAACAACTTCAAGGTCGAGTGTCCGACGGGCTCGGGCAAATGGATGAATCTATTCGAGGTAGCGCGGGAAATCGCCAATCGGTTGACTCGCATCTTCTTGCGCGACGAATCCGGGCGGCGGCCCGTCTATGGCGGTACGGAGAAATTCCAGACCGATCCTAACTGGAAGGACTACATTCTGTTCTACGAGTACTTCCACGGTGACAACGGCGCCGGCCTCGGGGCCAGCCACCAGACCGGCTGGACTGGTGTCGTAGCCAAGCTGATTGAACTCTTCGGCCGCATCGACGGAGAGCAATTTCTGGCGGCTGGCCGAACGAGTGCATTTGCCAAGAAAGAACCGACGGCGGATAAACAGGTCGCTTGACTGAATTCGAGGGCTGCCGTGTTGAGGATATGAAGAAATAAAGTTTCACGAAGCTCAGGATCAAGAGTGTGAAGGACGGGTCATTCGTGATTCCATACGGAGCACCAGACTGGACACGACGGTTGCTCCGTTGGACCCACAGTCTCGACTTCGCGGTCGCTATTTTCATCCTGCTGGGTTCAGCCGCCCCTGTCCAAGCCCAGCTTCCGAGCCCGGCCGCGCCCTCGCCTGCCAAAACTGAACCTACAATGCCCATCGATCTGCTGGGACGCGAAACTCCGCGCAGCTCGATGATGGGCTTCCTGAGATGCACCGAGCGAGAGGACTACGAGACCGCCGCTCGTTACCTTCAGCCGGCGCCAGGGGAAGACACTAACCTGACCCAGCTGGCCAAGCAACTCCAGGCTCTGTACCCAAAGTTCCGCGGTAACGTTCTCCTGTTGCCCGATGATCCCCGGGGTGTCGTTGAACCGGGACTTCCCCCCGACCAAGTTCGTGCCGGCGAGCTTACGGTGGGCGGGACCACGGCGGCCGTCATCCTGGTGCGGGTCGATGATCCGGCGGCGGGGAAAATTTGGCTTCTTTCGAGAGAGACAGTGGCTAGTATCCCGATACTCTACGCCCAATTGGAGAGCCAAGCGCCGACCTTCGCTGATCGAATCATGCCGGCCGCATTGACCAGTCGGCGGCTTCTGGGGATGTCACTCGCGCAGTGGCTAGAGTGGCTTCTTTCAATCCCGTTTTCGTGGTTCTTGGCTTGGCTTTTGGCGTTCCTGCTGAGTGTGCCCGCGCAGATCCGATACAAGCTGCAAAAGCTTCCTACGCGATCGGTCTGGCAGACACCAATGGGCATGCCTCTCAAGTGCATCCTTGCGATCTTGATACACAGCCTATTCGTCTACCTCCTGGCGCCTCCCCTTCTGTATCGCATCTACTATTTTCGCTTCCTCACTGCTCTGCTCGTGGGTTGTTGCCTGTGGCTCCTCGGCGCAACCCTTGACCGAGGCTTTGAACATGTCCTGAACCGGATGCGAACGCAACACAAAGGTGGGGAGTCTATCCTCATCCTGATGCAGCGGCTCAACCGCATCGTGCTGCTGACCATCGCAGTGGTGGCTGCATTGGCCATATTTGGGCTGAACGTCAAGACGACGCTGGCTGGCTTGGGAATTGGAGGACTGGCGATAGCATTGGCCGCGCAAAAAACCCTGGAGAATCTCATCGGCGGGGTCTCGTTGCTGATGGACAAAGCCATACATGTCGGTGATTTTTGCCAGATCGGGAATCAACTGGGCACGGTGGAAGATATCGGGCTGCGTTCCCTGAAATTGCGTACGCTCGACCAGAATCTGTCGGTAGTACCTAACGGATCGCTGGCGCAAATGCAATTCCAAAACATGGCGCGTCGCGGCAAATTGCTGATCAACCAAACCTTCGCCTTGCGAATTGAAACCCGTGCCGAACAATTACGCTGTGTGCTGGATCGCATACAGAGCATGCTGGACCAACATCCTGCGATCGAACCCGAAACCTCCAGAGTTCGGGTCATGAGTTTTGCGGGTGCTGCTTTTCAATTGGAGCTCTTCGCCTATGCCAAGACTGGCGACTGGACAAAGTTCACCGCAATTCGCCAGGATGTCATACTAGAGATTGCTGAAATCGTGGAAGCTTCCGGGACTGGGTTTGCGGCGCCGACACAACTGGCATACGTGACGAGAGACAAGGGAGTCGATGAGGGGAAGGCGAATGACGTCGTGCGCGATGGAACCGAGTCCAGGTCTAACGATGTGTTTCGATCTCGCAGTGAGGCACGAACTGGCACCGAATGATCGCCTTTCCGCTCTTACCATGGGACATGGAGAATTTCTAGGCTTTAGCTGCGCCGCCGCCGCCGGCCGCGGCCTGTAGCGAACATTCGCGGATCATACCGGAGCGGCTCCCATGGGAGCACCTTAATTCTCTTGTAATCTGGATGTGCGGGATTGATCAGGCAATTGTTTTCGCCAGGTGAGAGAACCGAGGGCACGAACAACAGGGGATGTTCTGCCTTCTCGGCGAATTCATCTCCAAAGTGGCTGAGTTCGGGAGGCGCTGCGGCATCTCGCCAATTTGCAGGTAGCTCGCTGACCTCCATTTTTTCCCGTGACAGGTCGTCAGGAGTTTCTGCCATGGCTAGGACGAGATCGCGTGGCGGATCGTCTTTGTCCAGATGGACAAAGTACTCCAGCATCGCTAGCGACTGATGCTCGGAAGTGTAACTGAGGCGGACACCGGGGCTCGACCATCGCCCGCCGTAGCGGTAGGCGCCCTCCCCATCGAAGGGAGTGCGCGCATACTTGCCGCGGAGCACCCGATAGACGCGACTCAACTGATCCCGCCGTATGCAATTCGACCAAGAAGGTTTTCTACTTGGCGTGCGCCGAGCTCGGTGTCAATCGCTTTGACCGGGGCGATGCCGCCCAGGGCGCGGTTCGGGTGCTTCAACCAGCGCATGGCGCGCTCACGGTCGCCGAGGCTTTCATGGGCAAGCGCCACGATGCGAGCCAGACGGTAAAGGCGGTCAGATTCGTAGCGCGCTAGCCGCCCGCTTCGGCGACGGCGTTGCAAGCTTCTCGGAGAGAGATCCAGCGCGGCAGCCAGCTCTTTCAGCGTTAGACCGGAGGTTCGCATCAGCTCCTCCACCACGGCCGGCGGGAACCCCTCCCGGATTGCGTCGCGCAGGTCCCGGTCGCTGGACAGAGTACGTCCCAGCGTGTGTTCACCACCTAACTCCCGAACCACGGCTCTGAGTTCATTTACCATTCTGTCGCCTATGATAGCGCCATTTGTCGCATATGGCAATGGCCGCCAACCTCACGTCTCGACCTTGAAATCGGGTACCCTTGACCCCCAGATCAGTGAGCAGCCAGCGGGCGTTCCCACTCCAGGCCCTCGATCTGCGTGGGTGAGCGGAGCTTGGAACCGAGGAAGATCACGACCCGCAGCCCGTCCGTGTAATAAGGGTCGTCGGTCAGGTTTTTGCGGGGCTGTTCCGGTATGGACTCACCCACGCCTTTCACATAACCCACACGATCGACGAATCCGGTTAGGAGCAGATCCTGCAGGAGGTAGTCACGTTCCTGATCGACATAGGGACCGATGCGGTGAGTCGTGAGCGACCACGCTTTGGTGGTGAGCTTGATGCCAATATCGCGGCTGATCTGGCCGATCCAGACTTTCTCCCCCTCGACCGTGAACGGCGCCATCCAGAGACGCATGTGATTCCGTTGGCTGACCGTGGCGCGCGCCTTCTGAAGGGCGAGGTCTTGATAGCGGCCGAAGAGATACAGCGGGCTGACGGGAGCCGTGTCATATTGGGAGCCCAGCACGAAGGCTTTGGCCATGCGGAAGGAACTGCCAGCGCTGACGGGTTCGTTGAGCTGCCACCCGCGTTGCGTGAAGGGGAAGATGCCATCCACGCCGTCACTGACAATCACCAGGTTGAGAGGATCGCCCTTGGCGCTACCGTTCTTGTTGGTGACGCAGCATGGCAGGCCCTCGAGTTTCTTGCGGAGGTCCGCGAGGTTGAGATCTTCGATCTCGCCAGCCGGGTACAGCTTGTGGAAGTCGACGCTTTGCACCTGGTATTGCACGCCGGTGATGGGAACGATGAAGCGGAACAGGTGAACCTGGCCGCCGCCGACCAGTCCCACGTTAACAAACTTCAGTCCAGCGTCGCGATGGGTGTAAACGAATCCCGAGACCGATTGATGGGCAGGAATGAAGTTGAGAATGGCGTTGCGCTCGCAAACGGCATCGATGGCATCGTTGGTGGAGCTGGAGAACCAGCCGTGGAGGCGATGAGCGACTTCCAAAGGGGCGAAATAGGTGGGGTCGGTCACGATCGGGAGATAGCGAAGAAAGACGTCGGTATTGTTTTCGATTCGCAGCCAGAGGGGCTGGACCTCGACGGAGTCCGTTGCGGCGCCGAAGAAACGTCGGCTTTCGGCGGGAGTGGGTACGGCTACGCGCACCACGACACCGTCTTTTTCCTGGCTCAGGGCTCGATCCGTGAAGCCGGGGACTCCTGACGGGTCGGGCTGATTAGGTCCACAGCTGAGGAGTGTCGTGCTCAAAACCAGTAGGAGCGCGCCGGGCAGAAAGCGAACGGCGCTTGGCGGCATCCGCAAGGCTACACGGCTGATTCGCAGGATGCAATTCATTCGGAGAGGAAGCCTATCATCGCCAGGCCGGTTTGGGCCACGCCCCTGTTCTGGGCGGGACGATTCTCCTAGATTCCCCTCGACTGCCTCTCTGGGGATTCCTCCTCGTGTCGGTTTGGGCAAGCTTCGTTGGTTAGGCATGGCACGCTGTCACCAAGATGATGTCTAGCAGCACCGGGGCCGCCGTGTACGCATGTCCTCACTTTCCTCGAGAAAGGCCCAGTAGGCGTCCTGCGACGACTCCACACCCTGGCGCTGGAGAAAGCGCGCGTAGGAGGCCTCATCGAAGATCTCGTGGAACACTGCGAGCAGGTTTTGCCAGAAACGCTTCATCCCTGCTCCTCGGCGAAGCGCGTCAGGACGAAGGGCGCTTCCCGCACCTGAGCTGGCTTGCGGCCGGTCAGCACGCGCAGCCAATCTAGTCCGGACTCTACCAGGATCATCGCGACCATGATGACGAGCACGCCGGTCACGGCGGCATCCATGCGGTCGTTAAAAACGAGGCGCGCTGTGGCTGAGGACATGGGTCCTGCCCATTGCAGCTGCCGCGCGTGCGCCAGGAATCCAAGGCGCGGGTCGGCATCAAATACCTTGTGATACGAGGCGGTGAACGTCACCGCGACCAGCCAGAGCAGAGGGGTCAGGGTTACAAAGGCATATCGCACTCGGCTCATCTTGATGACGATGGTGGTAGCCACGCACAGGGCGACGATCGCCAACAACTGGTTGGCGATGCCGAACAGCGGCCAGAGGGAATTGATCCCGCCCAGGGGATCCTTCACGCCTTGCCAGAGAAAATATCCCCAAGCCCCCACCATCAAGGCGCTGTTCAGCAGGATGCTGGGATACCAACTGGTCCGTCCCAGCGGCTTCCACAGGTGCCCGAGCGCATCCTGGACCATGAAACGGCCGACACGGGTTCCGGCGTCGAGGATGGTCAGAATAAACAGCGCTTCAAACATGATGGCGAAGTGATACCAGATGGCCATGACCGCCTGTCCGCCCAGGCTGTGCGCGAAGATGCTGGCCATGCCCACGGCAAATGCGGGGGCCCCGCCCGTGCGGTTGTAGAGGGTCTGCTCCCCGACCGCCAGGGCGAGGGCATGCATGTCGGGGGCAGTGACCGGAAATCCCCAACTCGAAATGGTGGCGGAGGCCAGGTCGGGGGTTTGCCCCACGATTCCTGCTGGACTGTTGATGGCGAAATAGGTCCCGGGTTGCAACGCGCAGGCTGCGACAGTGGCCATAATGCCGACCATGGACTCAGCCAGCATGGCCCCGTAGCCGACCATGCGAGTCTCGGTCTCACGGGTGATGAGTTTGGGCGTAGTTCCGCTGGAGATGAGGGAATGGAATCCGCTGATGGCTCCGCACGCAATCGTGATAAAAGCGAAGGGAAACACCTTTCCAGCAAACACGGGCCCGGTGCCGTCGGTGAAGCGAGTCAACGCCGGCATGTGCAGCGCGGGCCGGACGGCAATGATGCCTGCCGCCAGCAGCCCAATGGTGCCCAGCTTTACAAAGGTGCTCAGGTAATCGCGCGGGGCCAGCAGAAGCCACACAGGCAGGGCGGAAGCGGCGAAGCTATAAACAATAATCAGCGCCGAAAGAGTGGTCGCACTCAGGGTGAAATAGGGACCCAGAGCGCTGTGCGAGACCCATGGCCCGGCAAGAATCGAGGCCAGCACCAACACGAAACCCAGAGCCGACGCCTCGATCACCTTCCCAGGCCGCAGGCGCCGGAGGTAAATACCCATCAGCAGGGCGATGGGAATGGTCATCGCCAGGGTGAAGGTCCCCCAGGGGCTGGACTTCAGCGCATTCACCACCACCAGCGCCACCACACCCAGCAGGATGACCATGATGCTGATGACAGCCACGTAGGCAATCACTCCGCCCAGCTTCCCGACCTCGCTTTTGGCCATCTCGGTCAGCGACTTTCCGTCGCGCCGAACCGAGAACAGGAGGATCACGAAGTCCTGGACGCAGCCGCCGAACACCGCCCCGGCCAGGATCCATAGCGTTCCGGGCAGATAACCGAACTGGGCTGCGAGGACGGGGCCGACCAGAGGGCCAGGGCCAGCAATCGCGGCAAAGTGGTGTCCGAACACCACCCATTTATTGGTACAGACGAAGTCCCGCCCGTTCTCGAGGCGCTCGGCCGGGGTGGCACGCAGTTCATCCAGCGTCAGCATCCTGGTGGCAATGAACCTGCTGTAGAAGCGGTAGCCAAGCGCGTAACAGCACACCGCGGCCACCACCAACCACATCGCGCTGATTTGCTCGCCGCGGTGCAGCGCGATGGTGGCGACCGCCAGTGCTCCAGCCAACGCTACCGCCGACCAGACAAGGATGGATGTCAGTTTTTGCACGACAAGGGGAGATCCGGGGAAACGCCTGTATTGTGGCCAATCTGATGTGGCGTTGCAATCTGCAAGAGAGGCACCTTGGTTAGGAGGTCGGAACTACCTCTTCTTGGGAGACTCCGGAGGAGGGCTGCCGCGATCTACCCCTGAGCGCAACGGCTTGGCTGCAGACGTCTACTTTGCAGAAGTCTTGACCGGCATGGCAGATCCCGGTTAAGCCGGTCTACGACTCCTGCCCTGCGGCCTACCTCACCGCCACGATGATCAGGATGATCACCGCTACCGCTACGAGAATGATCAGCAAGTCCCGTTCGTCGAGATTGCCGGCTGCGAAATCCGCCTGTGCCTTTTGGGCGCGCGAAGCCAGTTGCGAGAGTTCCTGATCGCTCAGGCTGGACACTGCCTGCTTCACCTGAGCCGGGTCCATGTGCGCCGATTTCAAGGCTTTTTCGGCAGCCGGCATCGACAGGAACTGGCGGATGGTCTCAACATTCCGCTCGCGTCTCTCTGTAGCAGCCACCATGGCGTTCTGCAGGTCAGCGGGGCTGACGACATGAGCTTGGGCCACCAGGCTCTGAGGGATTGCGAAAGCCACGGCCAGAACAAACGCAGTCGCTACACGAACAGACTGTCGCAACAAAGAAAGCATCTTCGCTATCTCCAGGACAATGGGTTTTGGCCAGATAGAACCAATATACCTCCCACGGCCGGGAATCCGGCTGGGTACATGAACCAACGTAACCCCCGGTTCGTTTCAGGTCGGCAGTCAGACCATCTATGCCGCATGCGGGCGACTACCTATTTGGACCGCGAGGTGTTCCCCACAGCGCTTCCAATCAGACTCCGGCTGTGGCGAAGGCGTTGATTATGGTGACTCCTGCCGGCTTCGAACGATTCTGGCGCGAATCGGCACAGCTGGGTAGAGACGAATCTGCACATGGGGCACTAGGCAAGAAATACGGTGTCCGTTTTGGGTCTGACTCCAAGAACGCAGAGTAAACCCGAAGCATCGAGCGTTGGTGGTGCTGCGCTGTCCGTCAGGTGGCTCTTTGCACTCCAGACGGCAACCTCTACTGGTTGCCTGTCTCGCGCCGCTATCTGGGCTGCAACGTAGGCAGCGTCATCTCCCACGCCGAACAAGATCCCGGATTTGCGGGTGTACAGCCAGGGCATTCCCAGGAAATACCAGCCGTCGTACTCGGTCACTCCGCGTTTCTGGATGGGATAACCATCTGCATCAACCACAGGCAGTTTCACTAAGCTGAAATCGAAGGCGTAGCCGGTTGCCCAGATCACGGTGGAGATTGCCGAGGCCTGCAAGTTCAGCTCTGTGATCACTTCCTGCTCGTAGCCATCGTGTAACCGGGGAATGTGCTCCATAGGAGCGGTCAAGCCCATGCGAGCAATGTAGGTATCCACCATCTTGAGCGTGTCGATCTCGAACTGATCCGCTTTCGCAAGCGTCTGCTTCAAGTCTGGAGCGACCATCAGCTTACCGTCCCGAACATCGCGAACATGACCTAACAAGACCACACCGTCGCGGGCGAATTGGTGAAGGTTTAAGCTTTCGCCGCCGTTCTTGCCCGAAATCTGCGGGTGCGGAGAAAACTTCGCCTGGGGCGATTTCAGTTCCTCGACCTTGGCGTCGAACAGGCCCATGCGGGTGAACCAGTCATTAATGTCATTGCCACGATACCGTCGAGGCACCCGCCCGGCGCTCCCGATGGAAAGGTAGACCTTCCTTCCGCTCTGGTAGAGCTCTTCGGCAATTTGGGCGCCGGACTGGCCGGTTCCGACCACCAGCACTGCCCCGTCCGGCAGCGATCCCGGATTCTTGTACTCCATCGAATGAATTTGCAGAATATTCCCTGGAATGCTGGCGCTGAACTGCGGAATCCTGGGTGATTGGTAGAGGCCAGTTGCCATCACAACATTCTCGGCCTGGTATTCCCCTTCGCTGGTGCGGACAAGGTATCCCTCGACACTGTTTTCAACGCTCATGACCTCGACTCCGTAATGCAGCGGCAGGTCAAAGCGTTCGACATAGTCGTCGAAGTACCTAACGACTTCCGCCAACGACATGAAGCCATAGGGATCGTTCCCGTTGTACTCCGCCCCAGGCATTCGCACCTGAAAGTTGGGCGTCACCAGAGTGAACGAATCCCAACGCTGGTTGCGCCAAGCATTTGCGACGGCCAGCGCTCGCTCCAGCACAACATGCTCCCGTCCTTCCCGACTCAGGTAATAGCTGATTGCGAGTCCAGCCTGACCACCACCCACAATAACCGTATCAATTTTGCGCGACCCCATAGCGGCCTCCTACCAGGTGAATCCAACTCCCTCGAATGAACGCCTCTCTTGTCGTTCGCCGTGCTTCGTGCCGACCAATGCCCTTGAATCCACAAACTACATGCGCCACAAAAGTCGCTCCGAACCGGCAGTTCCAGCCGATAAGCCGAAGGAATCGCTAATGACAATTGCTGCTTGGACGTCGGTCCTGCCTCGGCACCAGACTCTACCCAGGAACACGGGAGTTGCTGGATGATGGGACCAGTGGGCTCCTGGCGGTGCGGCCCGGACGTACAAGCAGGAGTAGAAGCCTGCCATCACTCGGGCAAAGAAACTCGCCAAGGCCCAGCAGTTGGACAAAGGAAAGTCTCATTGTGAATCCTGAGGGTGTCATGGAGAAATGTTCCATCTTGACGTTGCGAAATGTCCAGCGATCATCAGCTCCATGACCGGCCCAGAGTTCCCCACGAGAGTCGACTTCTCTGAACTGAAATCTCCTTGTTTCGTAGGCTGGAACCTCAGCAGCCTCGCCAGTTCCCGCAGTGCGCGAGCTCGCGCCGGGGCTATGTCCCTCCGCGCGCAGCCCAGAAGAATGGAACAGTCCTGATCGGAGTAGCGTTCGAGACTCGACAGGACGAAAACAAAGCGCTCGAAGCGTGGGAGCTCAAGCATCGCATAGACCTCGGCCCGTAAGAACAATGGCACCTTCTCATCCACGTCTCGCGAGAAAGCAGGCTCTCGCCTGGCACCCGCAGCGCTCTCACCAGGCGCGATCAAGCGGATCGCGCTCTGGATGATGCTGCGCCGAGCCCAGGACCGCGCCCACTCCTTGAATACGCGGTCGCTTTTTGTGGACTCTTCGATGCCAGCGACAAAGCACTCCTCTGCCTTGTCCCGGTCTCCTGTCAAGAGAAACGACAGCAGATAGAGAACCCTCATGTCCTCGATGAAAATCTGCTCGAAGTCTGCAGCCGTCGCGTATGCTTCGGAGCTCACAATTTCTCTGCTATTCGCCATACTCACCCAAAGCCAACGCTGGTTCTCCACTCCGGCAACGTCAGGCCTGGCTTTCCTTAGCTCTAGTCATTTCGATGTAATCAATCGACAATCGACTCAAGAATCTCGCAAATCTGTGGTTCTGCAGTTGCTTGGTTTTGGAAAAACGGGCCTAAGGTTGGAGATACGTGACGCGAACAATCGATCCCAGCGCGGCCCGCTTCAGGGTGGGATGTACCGGTTTGACGCACGCGCAACCGCCACCTGGTTTCACATTCGGGGATCCTCCGCCACGATGGCCCACGTCATCACGGCTATAGTGACGAACCAAAACTCGAGCCCAGCCAACCAGCCTGTGGGACGCACCGCACGCCCCCGGGAAATGAGGATCTCCAGAATGCCGTATGCAATCCCGAAGCGCACCTCAGGTCCCATGCATCGCTAGGGAAAGATAAATTCCAGGCCACCCTTGTAGGTTATATCGCAACACGATACACTATACAAAGGGCGCCATGGAGTGCGAATCAGCATCTCTGTTGCCTTGCCCCCTGCGAGAAGCGCAAGGCAGCGCAGGGCAAGCAAAAAGACTTGAGGTCTAGAGAGATGGGGTTGTTGGAGGAGCAACAATGAGCAAAGTGGTGGTCCCATTCACTGCGGTTGTGCTCTTCGCTGTGTCCATCTGGGCACAGGACAAAACGAAGGACCGGGTTGAGCAGATAGAAACCAGCACGATGGAGCCTGTCGCCGCCCCGGCGGCTGTGTGCAGTTTTGTGGACGGGAATCAGATGAGTGTCCGCTACCAGCGGCGGCCTGTCGTTCACAGCGAGGAGCTTCCCAATGGCAGACCGTGGCCGGTTCGTGGTTCCCTCTTCTTGTTTACCCCGGTGGCACTTACGGTTGGCAACTTCTCGATTCCGGTCGGTGCCTTCAGCCTGTTCGTCATTCCCGGGCACGATAAGTGGACGCTGATCGTGAACAAGAATCTCATCGAGGGCGCCACATACGATGAAACCCAGGATCTCTTGCGTATCCCAATGAACGTTGGAGAACTCGGCCAACCGGCACCCGAGCTTACGGTCTCGTTTGCCCACGTTGCACCGAAGCAGTGCAACTTGCGCCTGTACTACGGAAAGACCGGCTCCTGGGCAGAATTCAGGGAACCGTAGTAGACCGTGACACGCCTGTCAGATTCGCGCAGCCCCTCTTCCCATGCCGAACCACTCGGGCAGAAGCCCCAAGGATTTCCGGCCTTCCCCACTTAAGCCTCCATACCCATCACTTGATGCCGAGTTCCTCAAGTTTGTCGACCGGCCTTGCGAGCACGGCCTTGTTTCCTCGCACGACGATCGGCCGCTGAATGAGTTCTGGATGCTCGACCATGACACGGACCAGTTGCTGGTCGCTGAGATTCTTGCCCGCCACATGTTCTCCGTACGCGGTTTCGTTCTTCCGCAGCGCATCTTGCGGCTTCAGTCCGGCGCGATGCAACAGCTGCCTCAATTCAGCCACCGTGAGAGACCTTCCCTTCGTGTAGTCCACTGTCTCGAACTCGATGCTTTTCGCGGTCAAGATACTCTTGACCTCGCGACACTTGGTTCACGTCGGCTTTTCGTAAACGATAACCTTTGTAATCGGTCCCATCTTCGCTCCCTTCACGGAAGCAGCTTTGTCACGCTAGCGGAACATGCTTCACTGGTTGTACCGCTTTTTGTAAAAGTCGAGCTGCTGCTGCAGCTGTTCCTTGGTCAGGCCCTTGGTCCACTGATGGTAAGGGCTGTTCATAACATCAGCGGTCACCCCTGGCAGAAGTACCTCCGCCTGGGGAATGAATTCCGTGTAGAACGTCTTGGCGACCTCGTAGAAGCCATGCCACTGCGTGTAGTCTGGGCCCATCATGGCCGTGCCCATGCGGGCGCGCCGCCCCTGATGGTGCCAAAGCTCGTAATAGGTCCACTCGATCTTTTCATCGAACGGAGTTTTGGTTAGCTTGTTGGCGGCATAAAGCTTATCCATGATCGCCTTGGCTGGCTTGGCAAATTTCTCGTTATACAGATCCACGGTGTTCTCGTACTGCTTGTAGAAGTTCTCCACCCAGCCGGTCGCGTGGCAGTTGGAGCAGACATCCTGCATGGCGGCGCGGCGCTTCTCCCAGTTCTCCAGCTTGATGCTGACCACCGGCCGCAATGTGATGCTGATGCGGTCGCCCACATCGTGGGTCACCGGCTGATTGCTGGTCGCGCTCATGTGGCAGGTAGCGCAGGTGGGCGCCGCAGAATAGTCCTTGCCTAAGACCCACGACTTGGAATCCAGGTTCATCTTGGCGATGTTGGCCCGGAACTGAATGCCGTGCTTCGATTCGTTGTAGATCTCAATCTGCGGATGGTCGGGGCCCAGATGGCACTTTCCGCAATTCTCCGGCTGACGCGCCAGCGCCGAGCTGAAGGAGTGCCGTCCGTGACAAGCCGCGCAAGTGCCTCGGCTGCCATCTGGATTGACGCGCCCGATACCGCTATTCGGCCAAGTGTCGGCATCAAATTTCCCGTCCTGTACATACCTGACTTCGCTGCCGTGGCACTGGCGGCATCCGTTGACCGCAGCTGGACCGCCCTCGACAAACTCTCCCAGCATGTTGTCCAGGGACCCGATGAACTGTGCAGCCTGAGCGTGATGGCTCTTTTCGAATTGTTCCACTTCATGGCTATGACAGCGGGCGCAGTAGTTTGGGGTCACAATGACGGCGATCCGATGGCCGTAATGCTCGAAGGTTGCCGGATCTTTATCACTGGCCCGATGGCACGAATAGCAGTCAACATTCTTTTTGGCGTGGGCGCTGTCCCGCCACTGTTCTACGATGCCTGGAGTGCTATGGCTGTGGCAATCTAGGCACGCCTGTCCGTCCCCAGAGACTCCAGTCTGAGCGGCGGCATAGGAACAGAAAAGGACGAAACGCAGAACAGCCGTGAATCGCATGAGTCCCTCCAGCGGGCAACCGCGATGCTGGCGATGGATATGATCCGTTTGTACTCGCCTGGCGTTTCTCAGAAGGGAAACCGCACCGACGTGACCCAGTTGTGCTCGTAGGTATGAAACTGAGTAGCCGCGATCTGCACACCTCCCCCGACGGCGAAGCCCAGCCGCTTCCACAAGTGCAGCTTGCCCACGACCAAGCCGGGCGACAGATATACCTGCTTTTTCCCATCGTTCTTGCCATTGGCCCACATCGTCGAATTAACCTCGACCTCGGGCCAGAAGTACTTCAGTAGGTGGTACTGTGCAGTGGCGTTGAGGACGACAGGAGTCCCCAGCACGTTCCTATCACCCGTGGGGACCGTGACACCGGCGGTGCCCTGCAAGTCAAAGTTTCCCCAACCCTTGCCCAACGCCAGCGTCGGCGAGACCGAAGCATCCGTGGAGCCGTTCGAGTATGTGCCAGTCGGCACAGTAGCCACGAGCATCGCGGTCACCACATAGTTGCCGTTCTCGGGGTTGCCGGCCGCAGCCCGATACTTGAACAGGAACGTCATGTCACCTATGCCGTCGTTGAGCCCTGGTTTGGTGTGCGTGATGTAGGGCGGAGCGCTCACATATAGCTCGATCCGGTCCAAGGGAATCAGTTCGAGCCCCTTGCCGCTGCCATAGTTGGCGGTGGTGAAGCCCTTGTTCGACTGCCAACCCAGGTCGTAGCGAAATTGCTGTACCAGCCGGGGAGTCACCGTAAACATGGGGGCTGCCCAGTGAGGTTGCTCGGACTCGGCGCGTGATGAGTGTTGAAACCAGTCGCTTATGAAGCCGTCACTCGAAGACTGCGAGGAACCGGATTGCGTCCAAGCGGGCACATGTAGCAGACCTAAGAAAAGAACTAGAACGATAGTCGGGTATCTCACATCTTCCTCCAAAAGAAGCAAATTCTCAGAGCCCGCATCCTCCTGGCCGCTAGCGGGTCCTGTGCAACTCTTCATGAATTTGGCTTTCTGCTGAAACCGTTGTGGAAGCTGGAGGTACAGCTTCTTCACGCGTGTACTTCAATACCCACACCACACCAAGCCCGAACATCGCCAGGAAGACGAACACGATGAAGCCGATGGCGTAGCCACGCTGGCCCAGATCGTGCACCGCAAAACCCAGCACTGGCGGGATGACAAAGCCGCCGAGCGCTCCCAAGCCGCCGACCCAACCCACCGCCCCTCCCACCGCCTGGGGCACCTCCTGTGGAACCAGTTTGAACACCGCCGCGTTGCACACCCCCATACCAATGGCCAGCAGGATTTCACCGGGCAGCGCGAGTTCCAATTGCGTGGCACTGGTCATGATGATGGCGCCGTTTGCCATGATCAGCAGGGCAAGGATCGCGGTATTCTCTCCGCCTTCCCGCAGGCGGTCTGAGAGCATGCCGCCGCCAATACGAATCGCCGAGGTCAACACAGAATAGAGTCCGGTCAGTAATCCGGCTTTCACCGCACTTACACCGAAATAGGATTGCCAATAGGTTGGGAACCACGCCGTTAGAGCGATGAAGCCACCGAAAGTTGTGAAATAGACCCACACCAGCGCCCAGGTCTTCCAGGCGCGCGCCGAAACTTTCAGGCTCTGGACCAGACTTCCCGCGGGAAATAAGGACTGTCCGCTGGCCCGTGCCAGCCTGCGGGCTTCATCTGGGTTCACGCCTTGCTGCAGTAGTTGGAAGAAGGGTGCATTGCGGCCAAGCAGAGCGTAGAGAATGGTGCCCGACAGCAGGAACAGGAACCACGCCCCGTAGGACTTGGCCAACCCCAGGCTGGCAAGCGCGACCGGCAGCAGGAAGGAAAACAATCCCGGAGCCAGGTTGCCAACCCCCCCGTAGATGGCCAGCGCGCGACCCTGTTTGGCCTGAGGAAACCAGTAGGAAACTTGACTGATCCCAACCGAGAAGGTGGCGATGCCGCAGCCGCAGAGAATGCCCAGCAATAGAAGAAGAGGGTAAAGATTGTGGGAGAGGTGATCGGGGTAGAGCGCAGCAATCACTCCGAGCAGGCCAGCCATTCCTAGCAGAGAGAGAGTCAGCAAAACCAGAAACGGTTTCCTCCCTCCCGTGGTGTCAACCCACGCCGAAAAAGGAATGCGGAGCAGTGACCCAGACAAGGCCGGCGCCGATACCAGGAATCCCACCATGATCGGCGAGAGATGCATCACCTGCTGGAATCTGCTGGCGGTCGGTCCGAACAGGGCGACGGCCGCGAATCCGGCAGCGAATCCCAGGGTCGCTGCGAACAGGCTGCTGCCGGGTGTCCCTTTGCGTTGAGTCACGGTTTGGTTCCTTTCTGGGCGACCGTCAAATTCTTCGCGCTGCAAAGCAGCCCAGCAAACGTGGCCATCCACGCCGTAACGGCGATGTATATGAAGGAATGCGGAATCCACAGCAGGAAGGGCAGGTCTAAAGCCTGGGACAGCTGAAACGTGCTTACGGTGTACATGCCCAGTGGGAACACGGCGCCCCAATAGAGTGGGTCGTACGCCAACCGGAACCGCTTGTAAACGTGCCGCCAGATGGCAAGCGTCACCAGCATGGGAATCCACCAGGTGGCAGTTGCCCAGAAGAAAACCGTAAATCCCTTCAAGAAGGGCAACAGGGCCACGAGGAATTGCGCCCGCGAGGCACTGAGGATCAGATTGGCTCCGGCAAGCGTCGAAATCGCCATCGCCCCCATGTTGATCCAATAGGGAGGCATGAGGTCCGACGGCAGAAAACGAAAGAAGGTGTAGCGGTAGAAGATCAGGGAAATCACCCAGATGTAGAGCATGCCGCCGCACAGCCACATGCAGAGGGAGAAGAAGAGCATCTCGGTTTCGCGGGCTGGGAACTGTCGTGCTAGGAGGGTACCGAGGCTAGAGACAGCCTGGGTGGCCACGACTGCAATGAGCCAGCCGCCGTGAATGCCTTCCGCGAGCGCAGGCTTGTCTTCCTTGACGGTGAACCCGGTGAAGATCGCATAGGTAAAGCCGGCCCACAGAGGCAAGGCCAGAAACCACATGGCCGTGGCCACGCCATAATGGCCAAAAATGATGATTTGTTGGCGCCCCAGCACGCTGGTCCCTGCAACGATGGTGAAGAAGCCCGGCCCGCGCTTGTGATCGATCAAGTCACGCAAGAAATCCTTGGAGAACAGAAGGACGCGGGCCAGCGTGAACGCCCAGAGCACAACGAAGACGACAAGGTTCAACCACGAAAGGCCGAGCGCGAGCGGTCGCAAACCGGTCAGTTGACAAGCAATGGCCACGATCCCAGTTGCCATAACCATGGCAAAGTAGGCCGGATGCAGATGCTTGACTGCATCGAAGATCGCTACGCGCAGCGGAATCTGAATCGACGATGTGGCTTCTGCACAGCAGGTCGTCGTGGTCGTTGAGTCTCCGCTTTCCAGTCCGATTGCTCTCATGATTACGGTTGCCAGCCCGGTTGCCCTGCGATTTTGTGCGTGTCAGGCGTGATAGTGCAGACTCTCCGCCAAATGTGGATCGCCGATGGGGACCAGTGGTGCACGACGCAGGGCTGCAAGAACACTCAGGCCGAAGCCGCCCACCAGTCCTGCTGCCAAACCAATTTCCCAAATACCGATTCGCGGCTTCCCTCCTGAGAAGGGCGGCACAATCATCAGGTAGAGGTCGAGCCAGCGCCCAGCCAGCAACACGACGCTCACCCGCACTAGAATTCCGATGCGCTGCTTGTTCATCCTCGGCAGCAGTGCAAAAAAGGGCACGACCCAGTTCAAGAACAGGTTGAGCACAAACAGTGGTTGCCAGAGTCCGTGCAGTCGGCGCACGTAGTACACGGTCTCTTCGGGAAGATTCGCGTACCAGATCAGCATGTATTGGCTGAACCACAAGTAAGCCCAGAACGTGCTGAACGCGAACAGCAGTTTCCCCAAGTCGTGGAGGTGCTGTTCGCGAATCACATTCTTGAGTGGACTGTTCTGTTGCAGCCATATCAACAGCAGGGTGAGTACAGCCAAACCGCTAAGGAATGCGCCGGCAAAGTTGTAGAAACCGAAAATCGTGCTGTACCACTCCGGCTCAAGCGACATGATCCAGTCAAAACTCGCCAGCCAGAACGTAATCCCAAAGAACACCAGAAACAGCGCCGCCAATGCGGTGCTTCGGCGGGTGTGGCTGGGGTCACCATCAGCATCCTGCTGGCGGGAAATGTTCCGCGTTGCCCATGAGAATCCCAGCCAGCCCAGCAAGTAGACGACGGCTCGAATACGGAAGAAAGGCAGGCTCAACCACATCTGTTTGAATCCTGGAGCATCACCCTCAAGGTGGAGGCCCTTGGTCCAGGAGTAGATCGATGGCTGGAATGCCAGAATGCCTAGCACGCCCAGGGCCGCAAGCGGCAGCGCGCCAGCCATTGCTTCGGGCACGCGCCGCAGTGCTGTGCTCCAGTGGGCGCCGCTGACATATTGGATTGCGATCCATGCCATCCCGGCGAGCGCCAGTCCTAGCAGGTAGTAACTCACTAAGAGAAGATTGGGCCAGATTCTTTGTGGCGCGAAGAATAGCCCTGCGACCAGCGTGGCAACACCGATCGCAGCCAACCCCCGAAATCGTCCGATGACCTTCGCTTGTGGTTCGAAACTGAAATCTTGGGCGTTCATGGCTGCCCTCCCGAGAGTGCCCCGCTTGCCTGGGCAGTCTTCAAGGGTGCATTCAAAGGTGTACCCGGTGGGGGAGGCGCAGGAACCGCAAGCTGCATGGCTCGCACGTAAAGGATCACATTCCAGCGGTCCGCGCGCGAAAGCTGACTGGCGTAGGAGGGCATGTTGTTCTGGCCAAAGGTGAGCACCTGGAACATCTGTCCGTCTTTCATCTTGAGGGCGTGTTCCACGAGCAAAGAAGGCGGCGCAGGATAACCGCGCTGGGGAACCGGGCCGTTCCCGCTTCCGCCTGCTCCATGGCAAACCGCGCAGAAGGTGGCGAAGACGAATTCTCCGCGCTGCCGGGCCTGAGCGCTTTGCGGATCAACCGGGCTCTTCCGTTCATCTGCCGCACCTAGCGCATCCTGTGGAGTCTCTGCATAGGGCTGCGGCATATAGCCCCGCGGAATGGTTCCTGGCTCGGGCGGCTGTAGCGTGCTGCCATCGGCAAAATTCGGATTCGGGGCAAACGCGTTGTAGCGCGGCGAGTGCGCCATCTGCGGTAGGAACTCAAAATTCGGCTTGGCGGGATCGGCACTCAAGATCCAACTGGCCGCGACCGACACGATCACAGTCAGCAGCAGGAGCGTGTTCAACGCTACACGTCCCATCACGCGACCTCCCCGGTGATCTGCTCTTCCACATGCACGGCATGGAGTTTTTCGAACAGCTTCCGAACTGCGGGCGCTTCGAAGGTCGAGTCGGTTTGTTCGAGGACGATCGCGAAGCGATTGTCCGTGACTCCCGCTACCGGTAGCACCGCCCGTTTCCCGGGAAAGAGCCGACAGACCACGAAGAACGAGAACACCGCACCCAGGGCGGCGAAGAGCACCATCACTTCGAAGGTCACCGGGACGAATGCCGGCAACGAGTTGAAGGGCTTGCCACCCACGTTGACCGGCCAGTCCACGGCTGTGGTCCAGAACTCAAACCAGACTTTGAGAATCGCCCCCAGCAGGCCCACGGCAAAAACCAACCAGGGCAGACGCGACGGCGACAGTCCCATGGCCTCGTCGATACCGTGAACGGCGTAGGGCGCGTAAACGTCCACGACCTTGAAGCCCTGCCGGCGGGAGACCCGGATAGCGGCCAGCGTGTCGTCTTCGTTATCAAATACTCCAACCAACAGACGTTTACTCATGCGCAGCCTCCTGCCCAGGCTTGCCAATGTTCAAAACTCCCTTCACCTCAGCCACGGCAATCACGGGGACGAACCGGCAGAACAACAGGAACAAGGTGAAGAACAATCCAAAGCTGCCCAGGAGTGTGGCCACCTCCACGCGAGTCGGCGCATAGTGGAACCAGTTGGCCGGGAGGAAGTCGCGCGACAGCGAGGTAACGATGATGATGAAGCGCTCGAACCACATCCCCACGTTTACCAGCACACAGATCAGAAATACGGCCGGAACATTCGCTCGTACCCTGCGGAACCAGAGCAATTGCGGGACAAAGACGTTGCAGCCGACCATGGTCCAGTACCCCCAAAACAGAGGGCCTAGAGCACGGTTTAGAAACACAAACTGTTCATATGAACTTCCGGAGTAAAGCGCGGTGAAGAATTCTGTCCCGTAGGCAAGCCCCACGATTCCGCTGGTGGTGATCACCAGTTTGCACATGCGATCGATGTGACGCAGGGTGATGTACTGCTGCAAGTGCATTAACCTTCGCGCGATGATCATCAGGGTGAGCACCATCGCCATGCCGGAAAAGATGGCGCCGGCGACGAAGTACGGCGGGAAGATGGTGGCGTGCCAGCCGGGAAGCACGGCGGTGGCAAAGTCCCAACTCACGATGGTATGGACCGAGATCACCAGCGGCGTGCCCAGGCCCGCCAACATCAGGTACACAACCTCATAGCGCTGCCAGGCGCGGTACGAGCCATTCCAACCCAGGCTCAGCACTCCCGCGAGTTGGCGTCGCCACGTCGCGGTCGCGCGATCGCGAATGGTCGCCAGGTCCGGAAGCAGGCCAACAAACCAGAACATCGCCGACACCGTGAAATAGGTCGAGATGGCGAAGAAATCCCAGACCAGCGGGGAGCGGAAGTTCACCCACAGGGACCCGCGCGTGTTGGGATACGGGAACATCCAGTAGGCAAACCACGGGCGTCCGGTGTGAATCACGGGAAAAATGCCTGCGCACATCACGGCAAAGATGGTCATGGCCTCCGCGGCACGATTGACGGAGGTGCGCCACCGCTGACGAAAGAGAAAAAGGATGGCGGAGATCAAGGTGCCCGCATGCCCAATGCCGATCCAGAACACGAAGTTGGTGATGTCGAAAGCCCAGCCCACTGTGCGGTTCAGTCCCCACGTACCAACACCCACGGCAACCTGGTACGCAATGGCCACCGCTCCCAAAACCAGCAGGGA
The DNA here is from genome assembly GCA_035623795.1 of Terriglobales bacterium. Classification (GTDB taxonomy): domain Bacteria; phylum Acidobacteriota; class Terriglobia; order Terriglobales; family Acidobacteriaceae; genus DASPST01. The sequence continues at coordinate 56,354 of DASPST010000036.1, read as the reverse complement.
GAACGAAACCAGCAACGCCGCCCACCACAGGACCGTGGGACGCGCCTCCATGGGAGCGCACACGTCATGCGTGACTTGCGCGATCGACTTGTTGCCCTCGATCAGAGGCGGACGCAGGGCTATTGCGGCCTCAGCCATGGTGTTCTTCGATGCTCCCTTCCATTCCTTCTTGCGCGCGGTTGCGCACGACGGTGAGGTATCCGACCGCTGGCCGGACGTTGAGCTCCTCCAGCACCCGGTAGCGCCGGGGATTCGCCATCATCTGGCTGGCCTGACTGTTAGGATCGTTGAGATCGCCGAAGGAAATGGCGTGCGCCGGACAGGACTGCTGGCAGGCAGTCTCGACGGCCCCATCCGACACCTTCTCGCCCCGTCGTTTAGCTTCGATCTTGGCTTCCTGAATGCGCTGCACGCAGAAGGTGCATTTCTCCATCACGCCGCGCGACCGCACGGCAACATCGGGATTGAGCACGAGGTTCTGCAGTTGGTCGTCATGCGCGTAGTTGAACCAGTTGAAGCGCCGGGCTTTGTAAGGGCAGTTGTTGGCGCAATAGCGAGTGCCGATGCAACGGTTGTAGACCTGCTGGTTCAGTCCGTCTTCGCTGTGCACGGTGGCCAGTACCGGGCAGACCGTTTCGCACGGCGCGTTCTCGCACTGCTGACACATCAGCGGCTCATAGGCAACTTCAATCTGACCCGATGCGGTTTCCGAGTAATAGCGATCGATGCGCAGCCAGTGCATCTCCCGGTTGCGGCGAATCTCGTCTCTGCCGACGACCGGAATATTGTTTTCAACCTGGCAGGCAATCACACAAGATGAACAACCCGTGCAGGCGTTCTGATCAATCACCATGCCCCAGCGCGGACCCAGGTAAGGATGGTCCGTCGGCCACAAGTCTTCCTTTTCTGCGTGGTCCTCCACACCGGAATGCGGGTCTTGGAGATACGCCGCGAGCGTTGTCTCCTCGAGGACCGGTCGGGGCCCGCTGCCCTTTGGCGCGAGCTTGTTAGGAACGGTGAGCGTGTTGTGCGTCTGCGTGCAGGCCAATTGGCGCTGTTTGCCGGTGCGCCGGAGCCTAACCACTGCCGTGCCATAGTGCAAGCCGCCGTCTCTCAAGCTCAGGAAAGGAGCGGCATTTGCGCCGACGACGCCCTTGTCTCCAACGCTCAGCCGGGCATCGATCCATTGCGGTCCCACGTTCGCGAAGCGAGCGCTTAGCCTGCTGCCATAACCCAAAGCGACGGCGAGCGTTTGATCGTGCTGTCCCGGTTGGATACATGCCGGGAGTTCGATCGCAGCCGCAGTCGTCTCCACGCGAAGCACATCACCGTCGCTAATCCCCAGACGTTGTGCTGCAGAGGGAGCAAGCGAGACGCAGTTGTCCCATGTCACCTTGGTGATGGGATCAGGAAGTTCGTGGAGCCAGGCATTATAGGCATTCCGGCCATCGAGCATCGCGACCGAGGAATAAAGCACCAGACCAAATGAGTTCGCGTCTAGGCCCTGCGCGTGCAAGATGGGCTGGACGGAGTGCGCAGCAAAGGGTTGGGAACGAATCGCAGCAGCCGCAACTTCGGCATACCCGTCATGCAGCGTCCGCTCCCAGAAGGCTTCAAAGTCCGGTTCCTTTTTCTGGCGCGGGAATATGTTGGCTTTCCAGGATTCGCGAACGATGTCATACGCAGGTTTGAGTTTCCCGCTCCAGGCCGCGATGGTCTCCAAAAGCGAACGCGTCTTGCCCAAGCGATGAACGGCAGGTTGCGAAAGGCTCACGACTCCGGTCACCGCCTCGCCATCGGTCCAGGTTTCCAGGTAGTGCGGTTCGGGTAGAACGTAACTGGCGACGGACGCCGTCTCGTCCATGCGTTGCGCGAAGCTCACCAATAGCGGAACCTTGCGGAGCGTACTGCGAAGCTCTTCTCCGCCCGGCAGATCGAACACCGGATTCACGCCGTGAATGAATAGCGCCCTGACCACTCCGCTTCGCAATTCGCCGAGAAGCATTTCTAACTCTCGATCGCTTCCCTGCACCTGTCGTGATGGCGCCTCAAGATCAAGTGTCGAACCATAGTTTCCCAGCAGGTGGTTCACATAGTTGGTGAGTGCTTGCTGCTGCACCTCATTCGTGCCGCACACGACCAGGCTTCGTCCGCGGGCCTGCCAGAGACGCTCGGCCAAGTCATCCAGAACGGCAACTTTCAGGGAAGGGGTATCCACCTCGCCAGCGGCGAACGGCACTCCAGCCTTATGCGCAATCCGCTGCGCCAGGTGGGTGAGCAGAAGCCCCAGCTCTCCTGGAGCAACCGCAAACCGCTGGTCGGCCTTGCTCCCGGTAACGCTCATGCGCGGCTCGAGCTGCACGTGATAGGAGACCCGCTTTGCCTCCAGATTTCGGCCCGCCCGATAGTCAGCGGTGTATTCCACGGGCGAGATCCACGTGCCAAGGAAATCGGCGTCAAAGCTGACAATCACTTCAGCTCTGTCGAAGCGAAGCCGTGGCAGCACCCGCACCCCGTGAGCCTTCTGGTGAGCATCGAGCACGGCGGAATTCGATAGCGGTTCATAGATCACATGCCGCGCGTCAGAAAAGCCCTTGAGGAAGTCCCGGATGGCGGCGAGTGTGGTCGGACTGGTAACCGTCCCGCTCAAGAAGCGGACCGCACCGTGGTCGCGACCAATGGTTTGGAGCTCAGCTGTGATCTCGCGGTCTGCCTCAACCCAGCTTGTGACTTTCCCGTCTTTCCAGGGACGCTGCAAACGCTCGGAATCGTAAAGACCGAGAATCGACGCCTGTCCAGTGGCACATAATCCGCCGCGGGACACCGGGTGCTCGAGATTCCCTTCCAGCTTAATAGGCCGCCCGTCGCGGACTTTGGCCAGCACGCCACAACCCGCGCTGCATCCACCGCAGGTCGAAGCGTAGAAGAGCGAGCGGCCAGGCACGATTTCCTCGGGCTGAGTCAGGAGAGGAACCGCCCGCTGGACAGGAGCACGGCTGCAAGCGGTGGCAAATGCCGCTCCAACGCTGAAACCGGCCGCTTTCAGGAAATCGCGGCGCCGGAACTGGCGCGGCCCGCCTTTCGGGAACTCGGCGGCAAGCACTTTCAGAGCGTCGGGAGTCGCATCCCGCTCCTCGAAGCTCTTCCCATGTTTCTTGGTTCTTCGCTGGCTCACCTTTTCTCCTCAATAGTGACAAGTGGAACAATCAATCGAGGCATATACGCGGCGTGTCGCCGGAGCAGGCCCTTGCGCAGCCGGTGCGGGAGCGCTGGTGAAATTGCCGTTACCGTCGAGCCCCGCCTTATCCACGCTGCGGTGACAATTCACACACCAGCCCATGCTCAGATCCTCGACTTGGCGAACACGCTCCATGGTTTCGACGGGACCGTGGCATTTCTGGCAGGCCACGCCCGCATTGACATGCGGGCGATGGTCGAAATAAACGAAGTCCGGCAGGTTATGCACTTTGATCCAGCTGATTGGCTTGGTTTCCCTTGCCGGGTCGCGCTGCATCTTGTCGCTCAGCGCCAACGCGTCGTAGAGCTTGTGAATCTCCGGCGAAAGCACCCGCTCAGGCTCACGCTTCTCTTTCTTTGCCAGTTCGTCTTCCGCACGGATGGCTCCCAGTGGCGCCGAGACGAATCGATGACAGTTCATGCAGACATTCGCCGCCGGAATCCCAGCGTGCCGGCTCTTCTCTGCTCCCGAGTGGCAGTACAAGCACTGCACCTGTAATTCACCAGCATGCAGACGATGGGAAAACGCAATCGGCTGGGCCGGCTCATACCCCCTCTGATTGCCGGGCAGGGAGTAAGCATTAAATTTGGGCACCAGGATCATCAGGCTGAAGGCCAGCGCCACCAGCAGCACCAGCGTTACGAAGGGGCTGCCTAGGTACTGCTGCGTGCGCGACGGTTTGAGAGCAGGCGAGTTCATTCCTCAGCCTTTCGCACCACTCGGTCGGCGCGGCCACACCGGCAGAATTCCGATTCCATACCAGCGCACCAGTTGTGGTTTCCGCCACAGGTACGGCAGCGGAGCCACCAGCGCATGTACCAACCGGGTGAAGGGGAAGAACCCGACGATCAGCCAGCCATTGACGACGTGGAACTTCACAATAAAGGGCATGGTCGTCAGGTAGCTGATATCAGGCCGAAAGAAGAAGATCGATCGCAGATAAGGAGCGGCGGAGGTCGAGTACCAGGACGTACCCCAAGGATAAAAGATGGCCACGTAGATGCCCGCGGCGGCTTGCAAGATGAGCAACGACTCAACCATCCAGTCGGCGGGAGTGGTTACCGTCCTCGCCTTGGGGTAGCGGATGCGCCGCTCCATGACGCCCACAAACCCCACCAGCGCCATCAGTGCAAAGGCCAGGCTGAAGATCTCCAGCACATACAGCCGCAGAGGCCGGCTGTTCCACAGCAATACCTCACGGGGGATGAGCAGCCCCATTAAGTGGCCCAGGAGAATGGCGAAGATTCCATAGTGCAGGGCAGTCAGTCCCCAGAAGTGCTGATTGTTCTCCAGAAACTGTGATGACAGGCTGGAGTACGTAAACGGCGCCTTGCGATAGCGCATGATCGTTCCCATAAAGAAAACGAACAACGCTACGTAAGGCAGCATGGCGAAAAGCAGCAGATTCAGGGTCGGATTCGTCATCACTTCATCCTTCACGCCAACTCGCTCAAGCCAGAACTTTCAACGGTTCATGCTCTGCGGAAACCAGCGGCAACTCGGGAAAGTCGTTGTGCAGCAGATTTCGGGCCGCCAGCAGCACATACTCGAAGGGATTGTCTTTGCCCCGCATTGCCTGAAGCATCTTTTCCAGTGCCGGCAGCACACACGCTCCAACGAAATCACTCGCACCTTCGTTTTCCATTTGCGCGACCAGACGCAAGGCGTGGGTGAGGTGATCGGGCAGTTCACTCGATTCACCCAGGCGACAGCGTCGCAGTTCCTCCCGCATCCGGACCAGCAACAGCCCGCGCTCGTAGTTCTCTCCGAACAGGTGCCAGCCCAGTTCGAGCGAACACACCGGGTTCAAATCGAACGTTCGTGTGAATAGCTCCTGTGCTTGGTCGGTCGCCAACTCTCGAACAAGTTGGAAAAACTGTTCCAGGTCTTCACGACATTCGGCCGGAGCAAGTCGCAGGCCGGCTGCGATCCGCTGTGGGTAGTCCCCTTCGGGATAAGTGAGCAGCCCCGCGAAAGCATCGTATATGGCAGCATCCCGCATCACAGGCCTCTTTGGGGCGCACTGACAAATCCAAAGCCAGCACTCGCCTTGTGCTCCAGCGGATCTTCCATCATCTGCAACGCCTCTTCGCGATGCATGGGCGGAATCACAAAACGGTCCTCAAACGTGCAGAGCGACGTAAGTTGGTAAATCGCGTCGGCCTCTTCCGGCGAGCAGTCCGCCTCGGCAAGCATGCGGCTGGCGGTTTCCATGGTGACGTCACCCACCGTCAGCGCACGCCGGTACCAGCGCACGGCTTTCTGCTTTCGCAGCGCGTAGCGCACCTTGTTTTCCTGACCGGCACCCAGCAACTTGGCCAAGTAAGCAACCGGCACACGCGACTCTTCGATGTCGTGGAACAAATCGCCTGAAACGTGGTCGATTACGCCTCCGTCCTTGCTCGCCATGACCGGCGACATGGGCGGCACGTAAAACAGCATCGGGAACGTGCGATATTCCAGGTGCGGCGGCAGTGCCAGCTTCCACACCTTCACGAATTGATAGACAGGGGACCTCTGGGCCGACTCGATCACGGAATCGTGTACGCCGCTGGCCCTCGCCGCGGCGATCACGTGAGCATCGTGGGGGTCTAGAATCAGCGACCGCTGTCCTGCAATCAGCTGATCGTCCGGCAGCTTGGCGACTTCTTCAATGCGCGACGCGTCGTAGAGCAACACGCCGAGATAGCGAATGCGCCCGACGCAGGAGTGAAAGCATGCCGGAGCTTGCCCGGTCTCAAGCCGCGGGAAGCACAGGATGCACTTCTCCGACTTGCCCGTTGACCAGTTGAAGTAAGTCTTCTTATACGGGCACGCGGCCACACAGGCACGCCATCCACGACAACGCTTCTGGTCGATCAAAACAATGCCGTCTTCTCCCCGCTTGTAAAGCGCCCCTGACGGGCACGCGGCCACGCACGCCGGATTCAGGCAGTGGTTGCAAATACGCGGAAAATAGAAGAACACCAGTCGTTCGGTGGCAAACAACTGCTCGCGCTGCTCTGGTGTCAGACGGTCCAGGTTGGGATCGTTCTTGGCATAAACTGGCGAGCCACCCAGGTCATCGTCCCAGTTCGGCCCTGCTTCCACGTTGATGTATTCGCCGGTGACCATCGAGATCGGCTTGGCCGTGGGCTGATCAGCCCCTTCAGGAGCGTTGAACAGGTTCTGATAGTCGTAGGTCCACGGCTCGTAGTAATCGTCCATCGTGGGCTGGTTGGGATTGTGGAAGATGTTGAACAGCGCTTTGCCCTTGTTTTGCGACTTGAGCTCAAGCTCGCCCTTTTTTTTCTCCCAGCCGCCCCTGTAGCGGTCCTGGTCTTCCCAGCGCGTGGGGAAACCCGTGCCGGGCTTGGTTTCTACGTTGTTCCACCACATGTATTCCGTGCCCCGGCGATCGGTCCAGATGTTCTTGCAGGCAATGGAGCAGGTGTGGCAGCCAATGCACTTGTCGAGGTGGAACACCATCGAGACTTGGGAGCGTACATTCATAGTCGATTCTCGGTTCGTCGTTTGGTCTTCCTACCACTTCAGTTCCGGCAGCTTTCGTACCAATACGTGCGTGTCGCGGTTGCATCCCGTCGGGCCCCAGTAGTTGAAGTGAAAGGTGAATTGTCCGTAGCCGCCAGCCATCAGGTTCGGTTTCAGCCGGGTCCGAGTCAGGCTGTTGTGTCCGCCGGCACGGCGGTGGCCGCGCAACGGGGACGTAGGGACGGAATAGGTTCGCTCCGGCGAGTGGTATTGAATGCAAATCCCACGCGGGATGCGTGCACTGACTGCAGCACGTGTGACCACGACTCCGTTGTCGTTGTGAACTTCGACCCAATCGTTATCCACGATGCCGATATCTGCCGCGTCGTGGTCGTTCATCCAGAACGGTTCAACCCCCCGCGAGAGCGTGGTCATGCGCTGGTTGTCGCCATAGGTCGAGTGGATGTGCCACTTCCCATGCGGCGTCAAGTAGTTAAGCATCTTGGTCGGCCCGACTTCCTTGCTGAACTTGAGATCGGCATACTGCGTGGGGAGCGGTTTGGGCTTGTACACTGGCAGGTGCTCGCCGAACTGGATGTAGAGGGGATGGTCAAGGTAGAAATGCTGGCGCCCGGTGAGCGTTCGCCACGGCATCATGGCTTCCACGTTGTAGGTGAAGGGCGAGTAGGCGCGACCGTTCTCGGTCAGCCCCGACCACATCGGGCTGTTGAGCAACCGGTGCGGATGGGCCTGCAGGTCCTTGTAGCTCAGCCTCACACCGCGGTTCTTCTCCGCGAGATGCACGAGAGGTACGCCTGCTGTCTCCTCCATTTCTTTGTAGGAGCGATAGGCCAGTTCTCCGTTGGTGACGGTTGCGAAGCGAAGAATCAGGTTGCAGGCGTGCTCGTCTTCGAGTAGCGAAGGATATTTCTTGCCCTCCCAAGAAACCGTCGGGCAAGTCTTCAAGGCCGAATCGTATTCATCGTCGATTCGATAGTGCGTGCCGTGTGCTCCTAGCCCGTTGGCTCGCACCAGCGGCCCGAAAGAGATGAACTGCTGGTAGAGATTCTTGTAATCGCGAGAGACCACTTTCAACCCGGGCATGGTCTTGCCCGGAATCGCCTGTACTTCGCCGTTCATCCAGTCCTTGATCTCTGGCTGCGCGATTTCAGCCGCAGTGTCGTGAGCGAGTGGAGACGCCACCAAGTCTTTCACCGGCTCCGGGAAGTGCTTTTCCGCGAGCTCCGAGAACTTCTTGGCGATGGCACGGAAAATCTGCCAGTCGCTCTTCGACTCCCAGGACGGCGGCACAGCCTGCGACAAAGGATGGATGAAGCTGTGCATGTCGGTCGAGTTCAGGTCGGCCTTCTCGTACCAGGTTGCCGCCGGCAGCACGATGTCCGAGTAGAGCGCGGACGTGTCCATGCGGAAGTTGAGATCGATCACCAGGTCCATCTTTCCTTGCGGTGCGTGCTTGTGCCACTCGACGGCGCGCGTCGAGCCTTCAGCCAAGGTCTCGTCAGAAATCGTATTGGTGTGTGTACCCAGATAGTGCTTGAGGAAGTACTCGTGGCCCTTGGCGCTTGCCATCAGCGCATTGCCGCGCCAGATGTACCAAACACGCGGCCAGTTCTCGGGCGCGTCCGGATCTTCCACGGAGAACCGCAGTTTGCGCTCCTTGAGTTGCTGGACGGCATAACTCACAACCGCTTCGTCCTGCTTCGCGCCTGCGCCTTCCGCCTCCTTTACGACCGCAAGAGAGTTTTTCTGAAATTGCGGGTAGAAGGGCAGCCAACCCGACCGCACCGCACGCACCTGGGTGTCCATGGTGTGCCCATGCGCGAGGTGCGCAGAGGACGAACCGTTACCGTTGGCGGGAGGAACGGTGTGGTAATCGGTGAAATCGCGCTCGTAACGCCATTGATCGGTGTGGACGTAATGCCAGCTGGGTGCATTCTGCAAACGCACTGCCGGAAACCAGTCGCGGGCAAAGGCGATCGCTGCCCACGATTCGCCAGGTGCCAATTTTTCCTGTCCGACATAGTGCGCCAGCCCGCCGCCGTTCACGCCAATGCAGCCGCAGAACATGAGGGCGTGAATCGCCGCCCGATACATCAGGTTGCCGTGGTACCAGTGGTTGATCCCCGCGCCGATGATCACCGTGCATTTGCCGTCGGTGAGTTCTGCCGTCGTCGCCCATTCCCGTGCAAAGCGGATGAGCATCTCCCGGCTCATTCCGGTATATTTCTCGCTCCAGGCCGGCGTGTAGGGATGATTTTCATCGTCGTAGCTCGCCGGGTACTCAGCCTGCAGTCCGCGAGCGACGCCATATTGCGCCATCAGCAGGTCGTAAACGGTTGCGACCGTCACCGTCTCACCGCGAGCCGTCTGGATCCGGCGCACAGGGACTGATCGCGTAACCACGCGGCCTTCGCCGAAATCGTTCAGTGCCACGGGAACGATGCCGTCATTCTTCTCCAGGAAGGTCAGGATGGGGTCAATGGACGACCCGTCCAGTCCGTCCTTCATCAGCAGGTTCCACTTGCCTTTTTCTTTTCCCCAGCGGAATCCAACGCTGCCCATCGGCATCTTCGGGCGCTTCTCGGCGGCATCCCAGATGAGGAACTTCCATTCGCCGTTCTCGATCGTTTCGTAGCCAGGCAGCCGGTTCGCTCGCAGCAGCTTACCCGCCTGCCACCTTCCTTCGTGCTCATGGAGCTCGACGAGGTAAGGCGAGTCCGTGTACTGCTTGGCGTAATTCAAGAAGTACGGAACTTTCTTCTCGTGATGAAACTCTTTCAGCAGGACGTGATTGACCGCCATCCACCACGCGCCATCCTGCCCGGCGTTAATCGCCACCCACTCGTCGGCGTACTTCGCAACCTGTGAGAAGTCTGGGGCGAAGACCCACATCTTGGAGCCGTTGTGTCGCGCTTCGGCGGCGAAGTGGCAATCCGGGGTGCGGGTCATGTTCAGGTTCGATCCCATCACCGCCAGCATTTTGGCGTTGTACCAGTCGGCCGATTCCTGAACGTCGGTCTGTTCGCCCCAGGTTTCAGGAGACGCCGAGGGCAGGTCGCAGTACCAGTCGTAGAAAGAGAGCGAGACTCCGCCCATTAACTGCAGCATGCGGGCGCCGCTGGCGTAGCTGATCATGGACATCGCTGGAATCGGAGAAAAGCCGGCGATGCGGTCGGGACCGTATTTCTTAATGGTGTAAATATTGGCGGCTGCGATCAGTTCGAGCATCGTGTCCCAGCCGGCGCGGCGGAATCCGCCTTTGCCGCGGGCCCGCTGCCAGCGTTGCCTCGACTCGGGATTCTCCACGAGCGACTTCCACGCTTCGACCGGGTCCTCATGCTGCGCCCGAGCCTGTTTCCACAAGTCAAGCAGCGCCCCGCGAACATACGGATACTTCACCCGCAACGGGCTGTAGAGGTACCAGGAGTACGAAATTCCGCGCTGGCAGCCACGGGGTTCGTAAGGGGGAAGGCCGTTTTCCAGCATGGGATAGTCGAGCCCCTGCATTTCCCAGGTGACGATGCCGTCCTTCACGTGGATCTGCCAGGTGCAGCCGCCGGTGCAGTTCACGCCATGCGTCGAGCGGACAATCTTGTCGTGCTGCCAGCGGTTACGGTAAAACTCCTCCCAGCTGCGCAGCTTGGGATCGACTTCGTCCCGGATCCACGAGATTGCGTCTCGCGTCTTCATCGCTCACCTCAGTCTTCTTTGTGGACCAGGCTCCGGCGGACTCCGCGAAACCGTTGTTTCCACAGCGCGTCCAACGAGATCAGGCCCACCACCATGCCGCCTAGTCCAAGCAGGAAGAAATTCAGCAGCGAAGTCGTGTCGTCCTGCCCACCCTTTTTCGCCGAATCTTCAAACACAGCGATGAGCGACAGCACCTCCTCCGGCTGAAGCGCATGCTCTTTGAAAACCGGGGCCATGGTGGGACTGGCGGGCGACGACAGCCAGGCCGCCAATCCTTTTCGCCCCTGCAGGCGTTCAAAGACGCGGGTCAGGTCGGGCCCCAGCCGACCACCACCGAGCAGGGTCAATCCCTTGATGGTGTGACAGGAGATGCAGGCTGGACCGCCGCCTGTGAGCGGTGTGTCTCCCCGAAAAATCGACCTGCCTTTCTCCACGTCGAGCGCCGTCAGAGGCCGGTCACTGATTTGCATTCCCGCGAACTGCGAACGCGGCAACTTGGCTTCAGCGGCCATCAGGTCGAGCAGCGCTTGCGCCTGCTGTGGATTCATTCCCGCGATGTTGGGCATGACCACACCACGCGCGTCCTGCTGCAGCTTCGCGGCGTACGGATCGCCGCTGTCAATCATGGCTTTGGGACTTTGCAGGAACTGGACCAACCAGGCACGGTCCCTGCGAGAGGCAACATCCTTGAGATCCGGCCCGGTGAGACGTCCGCCGCCGATCGTGTGACAGCTCACGCAGTTCTGCTTGAAGAATGCGCTGGCATCTTGCTGGGCACTTGCGGGGCTACCGAGGAGCATGGGCAGCAGACCGAACGCGACGAACTGTGGCAAACCCTGCCCCAGAGTGCTCCACCGAACAGCGATCTTTCTGCGGTTACCAGATATCTGCAATCTCATACCTGTCTCCCGGCCGAAGAGGGGGATTTTTCCCGGGATTTGCAGCCCGTCAAGGCCTCGGCGCCACGCCCGGCGATCACGGAGAGGGGTGTGGAAACCAGGAATCCCAAGTACGCTGCCTGCAATGCACTCCATGCGGAGTGTGCCGAACAAGGAGTCGAATTCGAGCACGGCCGGGTGTGTCGCAGAAAGCAACTTGGCTTGGTCCGTGAGATTTCCTCAAACAGCTCCACCACATCGATGAGATAGATCTCAGCGGCGGGTTTGCGAAGACGGTAGCCACCACCGGAACCCCTCGTCGTGTCTACCAATCCCGCGTTGCGTAATGTCAGCAGCACCTTGGAGAGGTAATTTGCGGGAATTTCTACGGCTTGCGCCAAGTCACGCCCCAACAAGACCGAACCTTGGGGTTGATGTGCGAGGTGGGCCAGCGCCCGAAGTGCGTATTCCGATGTAGTCGAGAGCATTGTTGACTTCTACATGTACATATCTTTTTACGCACTTCCGCCCATCTTCGTCTGTGATTTCAGTCCTAGTTGATGGTGATTTCCGTCACGCCGGGTTGTGACGTCCTCTGGTCAGCAAGGTTGCGCAAGCCTCAAGCGGACACCGATGGCAAAGGGATTCTCGGTAAGGTATGTTTGACGTCAACCTTCCGCAAAGGAGAACGCAGGTGGAACAAGAACTTCCCAAACCAGTCAATCAGTTCCGGGAACTCTACCCCGACGTGTGGAAAGCCTTCACTCAGCTGGGAGAACGGTGTCACAATGCCGGCCCGCTCAATGAACGCGAACGTCGCCTCGTCAAGCTCGCTCTCTCGATCGGCGCAGGCTTGGAAGGCGCCACTCACTCGGCCGTTCGCAACGCGAAAAAGGATGGGTTGAGCGAAAAGGATATCGACCACGTCGTCGTGCTAGCGGTTACGACTCTTGGGCTTCCATCTGCGACTCGCGCTTTTACCTGGATTCGCGACCAGGGCGAGAGGTGATCTCGAGCGCAGCTAACCCCCGCCCCTGCCAGACGCAAAAACGATGTCATGGCAATTTGCCAGTTCTGCCCACGCGTGATGGTGGTTGCCCTCATGTTGCGCCTCTTGCCCTTCCTGCTTCCGATGTGCCCCGCGGCTCCCCTTGCCAACAGCCCAGGGTGAATGGCTTCACCGCGCCGGCAGGGGAAACGGTGCTCTCAACATATTTCTGCGATTCGTTCTGGCGACGTTCATGGTTTTCCACAACTCAATCCCCCACCACAACAAAGCGCTCCATTCAAGGAACCCTGTGAACCCGATCAGCGGGTACGCGACGTTAGGCACGAAATCCGTCAGGATCTGCAAGATCACTCGTCCGGCACAGCCCACGTTGAAGAGCAGGAATGGCACCCACAGCGAGTTCAGTTGCTCTGCCTCGATTCCTGCAAGGATGGGCACAACGCGCGAGGAGACTCCCAGGATCATCATGCTGATGAAGCCCACGGTAAATGCGTGCCGATGCGAACCCATATACGTATGCGCGAACCCTTGATGGGTCAGCGCCCCGTAGAATGGGAAAAGCGGCATCATGCCGCAAGCGATTACCAACCAGACATATGCGGCGCGAATGAACTTGAAAGTCCGATCCGGCTCCGTCGGCTTTCTGAACACACCAATCTGGTTAGCCAGCAATACAGCCCACAACGGCATCAGTAGATAGGCCAATTCGAGGCCGACGGCGAAAGGAAGTTGGTGGGTCGTGAGCAGCAGCACGTAGCTGATGATATTCAGCAGCAGGCTGCCATTGATCAGCCAGAAAATCAGCGGTTGGCGATCACGAGCCGGCTTCCCCAAGCCATACACGTGGGGCACGAATCGCTGGCTGACGCCGGCAATAATCAGTGCCGCGAAGCCGAGCAACTGCACGTCCCGCAGCGGTCCATCGATCAGCGCGATACGCATGATTAGGCTGTGCTCGGAATGTGCGGTAGCCTTGGCAAAAAAGAAGACGGCTTCCAAGATCGTGCCCAGCAGGAGCCAAAGGAAAGAACTGGCAATGAACTTTTGGTACGGGTTGTGCGGCTCGATCGACTGTCGCGCCGTTCGGTATAGCACCACCATGAAGATCGCAACGGCCGTGATCTCCGTTGCACCCGATATCGTCCCTAACACCAAGGAAACCGGAGTCGGCAGCAGCATCTCGGCCGCCATCCCTGCTACGATTCCTGATCCCAGGAGATAGAAGCTCAGATTCGCCAAGTCCGGTCGCCAGAGCGTAGTGTTCTTAAAGCGCGGAAACGATTGGTAGGCGAAGCCCATGACAAACATCCCGACCCAGCCAAAGATCATGGCGTGTGCGTGGGCATGGATCGAGGAAAGAAGCCGCAGTTGCAGGAAGTTCCTCCCCCACGCGATCTGAAGAAGGTTAATGGCTCCCCATAAGCAACCGACCGTCAGCACGATCGCCACTCCGGCTTTGAAGAAGCGCCGATAGAGGTAATCCTCGAGGGTTTCCCTGTGGATGTAGGGCTGGGCGGATGGACTCTCCAATTCGGCGTTGATCTCGCGCAGCAGGTCATCCAAGTTTGCCTGATGGACGGCCGCGAAGAACGCCAGTGGCTCGGTTGGACCATGCTCGCCGCCGCAACCCTTCAGCCCATGCTCATCGAAGATGCGTCGGGCGCCGGGACAGAGCTTCACGATGTCTGCCACGCTAGTGTGGGCGGTGATCTGGCACACAGTGTTACCTCCTTCGCCTCCGTTACCGGGACCATAGAACCTATGGCTTCGAGTCGGCCATGACTTTTGTCACACCTTCAGAAACAGCCGGTTCTGCAGACGGTCATCCCGAGCCACCAAGAGCCTCGCTGGCCTGACCATGACCACTCCTTTCCTGCCGTTAGCCTCGTGCAAGGTGCAACCGTGGCAGTAGACACCTGGCTGAAACGCACGGGAAAGGGCTGACTCGGCTGCAATAGACTGGAATCCATTACGTCGTCATCACTCTGGTGCATTCTGACTCCTCGAGACTGTGAATGGGCCGTTCACTGGACCACCTGTGACGGAGGATTGCTCACGAACGTGAGCAGCAGGTTGACGCCGAATACGGTGACGGCAGTCATTTCTATCACCGCGGATACAGGCAGCCAGGACCAGGCCCAGCCAGCGAATCCTTGATAGGCAAGAATCTCAGAACTCACGCGAAGCAGACATCCGATGGTCAACAACAGCAACGAAAACAACATGAGCTTGCTGCTGAACAGCAGGCGCATTCCGGAGAACGCGGGCAGAATTCGTTGGCCAATGCTGAAAACCATAGTGGCCAGGAAGCCTACCGTTAAGGCGTGACGTGACGCACCCCAGATCCCATGCGAGTTCCTAACCGCCGACGCCCAGATCCCGAGAATCGTTGCAATGATCCCCCAGAGATATGCCGACCGCACGAAGATGGGAAAACTGGTATGGACTCCCTTTGTCTTGGCCGGCTGTTGCCGCGCTTCCGCCAAGCGTAGTGCCCAAATTGAGATGCAGATTCCGCTCAATAGCCAAATCACCGCCAATGTGATCCAGCCTGCCATCGCCGTGAGCACCCCGATGGAATTTGCCCCAACGGCCACCAGCAAACCTCGCTCGCGTATGGGACGCAACCCAAGGAAGATGGGCAGCCATTTGGCGCTGAATCCCCAAACGAAAGGCACCAGGAATCCCCAAGTCTCCAGCACGAGGAACCGTTGGTCGAATCCAGGGGGGAGATCGGAAGAGGCACCACGAATTGCCAGGAACAGGGCTGCGCCAAAGTTGACGAGCAGGGTGGCGAGCAAGCCGACAGCGGCCGTGATCACCACCAGCACCCATTTCTCAAGCCCGCGCTTGCCGGAGTCTTGGGGGCGATGTCCGGAGACACACTTGGAGAAAATCAGAAATGCAGCAAGTTCGAATGCTGCCGAAAGCGGCAGTAACACCTGCCATTGCCAGTGGTAAACCCCCGTCAGCCAGCGCAATGCGGTCCCCGAAGTCCAGAGCCCCCAGCAGATCCAGGCAGCCCAGAGCGCGAAGGGATTCATGCGCCGTAACTTTGGAATAGAGTAAAAGCCAATACCGAGAATGAAGGTACCGATCCAGCCGAAGATCTGCGCGTGTCCGTGCGCCTGGATCCAGCTTGCGGAAACTGAACTCGCGGTGCGATGGCTGCTGATCGCCAGGAGGTTCCAAACTCCCAGGAACGTTCCAGGGAGCAACATGAAGGCCAAGCCAGTCGAGATGTAGAGAATCAGCAAGCGCGAGAGACTCTGCTCTCGCACCCGTGTGATTTCGAAGATTTCTTGAGCGCTAAGCGACCGCCCAGCCTGATTCTCGACGCGCGTTGCCAGGGCAGACACTCTACCTTGCTCCTCTTAGTGCGCCCCTTCCATCTCGATTGCGCGGGGAAACAGGATGTTGTTTTCCAGGTGGATGTGCTGGTGCAGATCCTTCTCAAAGTCTGCCAGCGCCTTGTAGAGCGTCTGGTAGCTGACACAGGCATCGGCCGGTGGTGTGTATCCGGTACTGGCTTGACGCATTACCCGCAATGCTTCCCCGGCAGAGTCGTGGTCGTGCATCATCATTGCCACTGGATTCCGCACAGTGCCGAATGGGGGCGGCAGAACTGGCTCCCGTTGGATGATGGCCTCCTCTATCCGCACGATGTAGGGGAATAGAACCGCCTCCTCTTTCATCATGTGCATCGTGAGTTCTTGCGCTAGCCCACGAAACATGGCCCGGAGGTGCTGCAGTTCGGGATGGTTTTTGCCATGCACCGAGACCACCTTGTCAAACAAGGGACCCAGCCGGGTGATCTCTTCACGCGTGTATTTGTGGTGCGTGCCGGTGATGTGGGCAACCAGATCAGCCAACGGTTCCGCCCTCCAGTTGCGATCTTTCTGTTTTGCCCGAGCTGTCTGCTCGGCCAATTCCAGAGAATCTAGTACCTCGTCAACCGAAAGATTGGAAGCGGCACAAGCCTCTTCCAGCGACCTATCCCCGCCACAGCAGTAGTCGATGCCCAGTTTTTCGAATATGCCTGTCGCCTCAGGTATCTCTAGGACCAGCTCGCGTACAGTTCTTGCCGTGCTAACACGCATCACCGTTCTCCTGGCAACCCGCTTCGTCGACCCGGTTGCTACTGCTGAACCTACTGGAGGATGGAAAGAGGGACGATGACTTTTGTCACACTCGGCCAGGAGTTTCCAAAATCCTCGCCAAAAACGGCCAATTCCGCTCGAAGGGACAGGCCTTGACCCATTCGCCTCTTTTGGCAGCTCAGACAAGGCGATTCCTGGCTGTGACATCAGTCACATGCACTCTGTAACAAGTCTGGCAGGCTTGACTACGGGCAACATTACGGCAAGACCGGAAGGCCAGCAATGGAACCGCATTTAGACTTCAGCGAGCGCCCGTTCATCGTGATCTGGGAAACTACTCAGGCATGCGATCTTGCCTGCGTGCATTGCCGCGCGTGCGCGCAACCCGTGCGCAGTGCGCTCGAACTCAACACCGAGGAAGCCAGGCAGCTCATTGGTGAAGTCAAGGTGTTGGGAGCGCCGGTGTTTGTGCTGACGGGTGGTGATCCGCTGAAACGTCCGGATATCTTCGAACTAGTCGCATATGCTTCGAGTCATGACGTGCGAACCTCCCTTACCCCCAGCGCCACGCCACTTCTGACCCAGGAGGCGATATATAAACTGAAACAGTGTGGCCTAGCACGGCTGGCGGTGAGCCTGGACGGACCGACCGCCGGGGTTCATGACACCTTCCGCCGGGTGCCGGGTTCCTATCCTTGGACGCTCTCTGCCGTGCGCTGGGCACGCGAGATCAGTCTGCCCGTACAGATCAACACCACTATTACCCGCCACAATCTCGAGTACCTCGACTCCATGATCGCCCTGGTCGAACAGCTCGATATCGTGTTGTGGAGCGTGTTCTTCCTGGTTCCGACCGGACGTGGTTCCGCCACCGACTTGATCTCGGCGGAAGAGTTTGAGCAGGTATTTCAGAAGCTCTACGAAACTTCTGGCCGAGTCTCCTTTGACATCAAGAGCACGGAAGCCCAGCATTACCGCCGGTTCGTGCTTCAGCGCCGGACCGAGGAAAGGCGCAAAGGCAATGGCCATTCCATGCCTCCCTCCCCTGACGTAGGCACGCCGGATGGGATCGGACGCGCACCCCGCGGCATCAATGACGGCAAGGGTTTCGTCTTCATCTCACACCTGGGAGAAGTATTCCCAAGCGGTTTCTTGCCTGTTTCTGCCGGGAACATACGCCAGCAATCATTGGCGGAACTCTACCGTCATGCGCCGCTTTTTGTTGCCCTGCGTGACAGTACGAACTTGAAAGGCAAGTGTGGCGTTTGTGAATTCCGCGAGGTCTGCGGTGGATCCCGGGCAAGGGCCTATGCACTCACTGGGGATATGTTCGCGGAGGAATCGTGCTGCACCTGGCAACCGAAATCACGGCCCCAGACGAGTTATCCGCCTTCTCTCTCGACCGCCAGCTAAGCACAACGCTGAAGGCACGATAACTGTTGATTTTGGTGCAGCCCCTGGCTGGGATGCGACACCGCGTCACATTGCCTATTCCAGACTTACGCCGGGAATTCAGAGGGAGAACTGTGAGCGCGCCGATGACTCTTGTCACACTGCAGGAACTTCAGACGTGCAGCTGAAACGTACTCGAAGGGTTATTCGGCAGATCGCAGTTCGGCTTCCAAAGCTTTCAGATCGTGAATAACAAGGTTGCGGCCATCGATCTTTACCAGTCCTTCGGATTGGAAGCGGGAAAGATTCCTAGAAACCAGCTCGCGAACCGTTCCGATCTGTGACGCCAATTCCTGATTGCTGACCGGCAGGGTGACCTCCACGCCGTCAGCCGTTCGCTTGCCCTGGCTGTGGGCCAGACGCAACAGGAACGAAGCCAGCCGGTGCCGCACGGTTGTGAACGAGAGTTCTTCGATGATTCCCACGAGTCGCCTCAGACGGGCACCGACCACGCGAAGCACCTTCAGCGCAACTTGAGGATGAGCGAGGCAGAGAGCCTGAAAGTCTTGTTTACTGACAAACAGAAGTATGGCGGCATCGACTGCGCTGACCGAGGCGGGGTAGTTGCCCCCATCGAAAACCGGTAGCTCGGCGACGGAGCTGCCAGGTCCCTCAATGCTCAGCACTTGCTCGCGGCCGCCTGCGGAACTCTTGAAGATGCGAACATGTCCGGACTCGACTACGTACAGTCCGGTACAAGGTTCTCCCTCGTTGAAGACGCTGCCGCCCGGAGAAAACCGGCGAGGCACGGCTCGTTGGGCCAGGAAAGCGAGTTCAGATTCGGTCAGCCCAGAGAAGATCTGGACCTTCGCCAGCGTCCGGGTGTGGTCAACCTTGATTTCCGCCACGGCGGCTATTGTATCGAAGCGGAACGCAGCCAGAACCTTAACGACGAGGATGGAATGGATGACCGCCGCTGCTCTCATCTGGAGGCTCGGGACTCTCGATGTCCAGATTCACGACCACGGCATCCTGTCCGCTTCTGACTACCACTGCTTCACACGGCATATCTGGGCGGGCATTGATTTCCTGATGCGGGACGTAGGGTGGAACGTAAATGAAATCCCCGGCGTCGGCCTCATCGCAGAACTCTAAGTGATCGCCCCAACGCATGCGCGCACGACCTCGAACGACGTAGATCACTGTCTCCAACTCGCCATGATGGTGGGGACCAGTTTTGGCATGCGGCTGAACGACTACCGTACCGGCCCACAGTTTACTGGCCCCGGTGCACGCGTGTGTAATGGCGGCGGCCCGGGTCATTCCGGGGGTCTGGGGCGTGTTGCTGTCCAGCTCTCCAGCGTGCACAACCTTCACTCCCTGTGTTTTCCAGTCCAATGCTTTCCCCCTTCCCAGGGTGTGGCACTACGGAGGGAGTATCCCAGCACTGGGTTCCCGATGCAAGCGTGCGTGCGGACGAAGCGGTCATAGGCCCAACGGTTGTTATAACGCTAAGGCTCACAAAGACACTTCGTCCTTTTTCAGGGTACTTGGTGTAGAATCGGCCCGGCTTTCGTTGCTGGCAACCGGTCACGCTAGGAACAGTCCCAGCGTTAGAGGTTTGATCTGACATGGGAGGCTTGATCCCGTTAGGCGACGCGTCCCGACGCCCGGCAAGCGTCCCAGTCGTCACTGCGTTCCTCATCCTTATCAATGTCTTGGTTTTTGTGCTTGAGCTTACCCGTGGCGATACATTTGTGCTCCAGTGGTCCGCGATTCCAGCCCAAATTGTTTCTGGCCATCACTGGATCACGATTCTTACCGCGATGTTCATGCACGGTAGCTGGTCTCACCTCATTGGCAACATGGTTTTCCTGTGGGCCTTCAGTCCGGAAATTGAGGATGCCATGGGTCCGGTGCGGTATCTACTCTTCTACTTGCTCGGCGGGCTGGTGGCGATGCTTGCCCAGGTTCTAGTCGACCCACATTCCACGATCCCCAACCTGGGTGCGAGCGGGGCGATCGCCGCGGTCATGGGCGCGTTTCTGGTCACCTATCCTCGCGATCAGATTCGTACGGTTCTATTCGTCTTCGTATTTGTCAAAATCACATTCATCCCAGCCTGTTTGCTGATCGGCTTTTGGTTCCTTACCCAACTGTTCCACGCGGGCGCTGTTGCGCACGTGCAGACCGGCGGCGTGGCATACTTGGCGCACGTCGGCGGCTTTATCTTCGGAGCCGCCACGGCACGTTTGTTTGAGGATCCGCGTCGAATCGCTTTGCAGCAGAGCGATGATTGATGTTGCAGCTGGGTTGCACTTCGCCTGCGACCATATCCTGTTTAGGGTGACGGGCCACGGTTCTGTTCAACAGCCGGAGACAAACGAAGGGGAGTGGTGGGCCAAAGCCGACAAGAACGCGATAGCGGTCGCCTACATTTTGTCATTCGCCAGCAGTCGAATGGCGAATACCCAGCCGGGATTGCAGCTGCCTCCGATAACGCCGGCTTAAGCGAAGTCTGATTCCCCTTTCGAGCAGCACCTCGTACTCTCCATCCTCATTCAGCTTTAGACCTTGGACTCGATGAAGGTTGACGATGGTGGAGCGGTGAATCCGGCAGAATACATGCCGGTCCAGTTCTGCCTCGAGTTCGGATAGACTTCTGCGTAACAGGTGCGTCTTTGTTCCTACGTGCACGCATGCATAGTAGTCCGCCGCCTCAATCCAACCAATTTCAGAGATCTTCACAAAGGAAACCTCACCAGCGCCCTTGATGATCAAGCGGTCTGGGCAGGTAGACGAATCCCCACGGTGCGCGATCCTCTCCTTGGCACGACGGAGTGCCCGATCGAATCGGCCGTCATCGAAGGGTTTCAACAGATAATCGAGAGCTCCAGCTTCGAAGGCTCGCAGCGCGTACTGATCGTAAGCTGTCACAAAGACAATGGCGGGAGGCAAGTCCTTCCCCAGCAACTCCAAGACATCAAAACCGTCGCACTCCGGCATCTGCACATCGAGGAAGACCAAGTCCGGCTTGATTTCCCGGATTCCGGCAAGAGCTTCGAGACCGGAACTGTACTCGCCCACGAGTTCGATCTCCGGATCCAGCCGCAACAGCACGATAAGATTGCTGCGAGCCAAAGGCTCGTCGTCCACAACTACGGTTCGCATTTTTGTAAGGTGATTCGGTGTCCCCACCCGTCAACGCTCCCGGAAAGGCATGGACACCAGGACCTCCACGCCCGCCGCAAGATTTCTGAGATTGAAGTCGAATCCATCTCCGTACAAGGTCTCGAGACGGGTGCGCACGTTGCAGATTCCTATTCCCGATTGCGTCTTTTCCCAGTCCGCGGCCAGATTCGGCCCGTCGTTGTACACGCGAAGAATGAGCCGTCCATCAGAGCGAAATGCCGAGACCCGGATCCATCCTCCCCGCGCCTGTTTGGCAATGCCGTGCTTGATGGCGTTTTCCACGATGGGTTGCAGAATCAAACTGGGAACCTGAACCGGATAAAGTTCCCGCGGCACATCCAAGCTCAGTTGCAGACGCTCCGCAAATCTTACCTTCTGAATGTCCAGATATTTTTCCAGGAACTGCATTTCCTCTCCCAACGGCACCTCTTGGCGATCCGAATGTTCAATGACCTTCCGCAGAAATTCGCTCAGCGCGGCCACCGTCGCTATGGCGGCATCATTTCGCTTCTCACGGATCAGCCCCGCGATCGCGTTGAGTGAATTGAACAGAAAGTGCGGCTCAATTTGCCGGCGGAGCGATTCGAGTTGCGCCTTCGAAAGCTGTTGGTCGAGACGCGCAGTTTCGACTTGTTGACGAACCAGCCGCTCCCGGGACTCGAGCAGGTAACTCACCGCCAGAATCGCGGCATACAGAAACACACATTGCAGAAGCCCGTTGTAGACTTTGTCCAGCCACAAGGGCAGGAAGGGCTCCGGGCTGACCGATCTTGCCCAGGGGTTCAACAACTCTTCAAGTCCTGAATCCCACGCAGCTGATATCAGATTGATGCTCATACCTGCTGGGACATGCACAAGCCATGTGGTCCAGCTTTGCAATCGCACGGGATATCGCTGGCTCAGATAAAGCACCAAAGGTGTTGCCAAAACCCAAGGCACCCACGAGAGGAGTTGGCTAACGAACAGACTCACCCAGGCATGGTGCATCCCCTCCGAGCGCATCACGAAAACAGTCTGGGTTGCGTCAAACAGAGCGATTCCGAGCCAAATCGATGCAATCCAAGCCCGTTCCCCCGATTTTGAGGCTTTTCGCACACCATTCATAGGGAGAATCCTACCCCACTTTGTGCGCGAACCGGCCAGAATGCAGCCAATCCACTGACCTATGCAGCCAACGGTCTGGCCTTACCCAGAAGCTTGCCGGATACTCCGCACATGTTCACACCGATCACAACTCGACTCCTCACGGTTGTAGTTCTTGTCAGCCTCCTTGCATTTGGTCAGCAGCCACCAAGCTCATTCCCGGAGACTGCTCCCAAACTGGCCGCCGCGGCCAAAAGTAGAATTAGAATTAAGGTTGCCTTCGTGCTGACCGACCACTCGGTCATGATTGATTTTGCCGGCCCCTGGGAAGTATTCCAGGACGTAATGATCCCCTCCCGCGGTGCCGCCATGGAAGACCAGCACGTCTTCGATCTCTACACCGTGTCTGACAGTACGAAGCCCATCCGCACCTCCGGCGGAATGCAAGTGATTCCGGCTTACACGTTCGACACCGCTCCCCAACCCAACGTCGTGGTTGTTCCTGCACAAATGGGAGACTCGCCGCAGATGCTGGATTGGCTCCGGAAGAGGGCCACGCGCAGCGATATTGTCATGTCAGTCTGCACGGGCGCTTTTAAGCTCGGAGAGGCGGGCCTGCTGAAGGGAAAAAATGCTACCACCCATCATGGAGCGTACGTCAGCTTTCAACATGAGTTTCCCGACGTAAGGCTGCAACGAAATATGCGGTACGTGCAGAGCGATCCAGTGATCTTCACTTCTGGCGGCCTCAGCGCCGGTATCGATTTGGCACTCCACGTCGTAGAACTCTATTTCGGCCGCGAGGTCGCAGAAGACACGGCCCGCACGATGGAGTATGAAGGCCAAGGGTGGATGGGAGATGGGACGGCTAGCGTGACGACCAGGGTTCGATCGAATCCCTCCGATCACTTAACCAAGGGGATATTGGGCAATTGGGAAGGCAAACTTGCCACAGCGGAAGGTACTTTTCGGGTGGCACTTCACATCTGGCCAGACCGGGGCGGCAATCTTACCGGAACCCTCGATAGCCTCGACCAAGATGCCACCGGCCTGACGGTTGGTCCGGTAATGTTCAAGAACCCCGACCTGCACTTTGAGGTGGCAGGAGTCGGCGGATCCTTCGACGGGAAGCTAAACGACCTTGAATCTGCGATTGAGGGTACGTGGCACCAGCATGGCGCTTCCATGCCGTTACTGTTTGAGCGGGTATATGAGGACTAAGCCTACGCCAGACGAATTAGCGATGTCCGCCTCTGGAGGACAAATGGCTTTTTTGTCCCCACAGAGAAGCGAACAGGGGTGTTACAGCAGTTCTTACCTTCCGATATTCACGCAGTCGCACAACTGCTAGGCCAAAACTTGTTGGAATAGCAGCGCGGTATCAGCCGGTTGCCGACTGCAGTCGCATCCCCCGGCAAAAAGTTACAAAATCCCGACAATCCCGTGACATCGGTCGCCGGCGAACCCTCTACTGTGGCTTCGCTGTGTGTGAACGCATCGGTCTGCCAGCGCGAAATCGTGCGCCTCTACCAAGAAATCGATCGCCAACCCAGGAGGACAAGAATGCAAGGAAACCAGTCACTCACTCTACGAGTCAGCATGTTGGGCTTGGTGCTAGCAACCGTGCTCACTGCGGCTCGCGCCGCCGACAAATCATTCATTGGCAACTTCAACACCGTCACCCCCGTAAGCGGCACCGTGCCATCAAACGGCGACGTCAATCCCTACGGCGTCGCGCGTGTCCCGGTCACCAGGGGAAGCCTGGTTGCTGGCCGATACCTCGTCAGCAACTTCAATAACAGTGGAAACTTTCAGGGAACAGGCACAACCATCGTGCAGATCGCGCCCGATGGAACCTTCAGTCTCTTTGCTCAGATTGATCCCAACAAGGTGTCCTGCCCCGGAGGGGTTGGACTGACAACCGCGCTGGTAGCTTTACGGAGCGGCTTTGTGATCGTCGGCAGCCTGCCCACGGCAAACCAGGGCACGGTCTTCACAGGAGCTGGTTGCCTCATCGTACTCGACAGCAATGGCAATGTAGTTGAGACCCTTTCCGGGCATTACCTCAATGGGCCATGGGACATGACTGCCGTGGACGGCGGCGTCCTCGCATCCTTATTTGTGACGAATGTGCTCAATGGTACCGTCAAAGCAGGCGGCAACGTTGTGAACGGCGGCACGGTTGTGCGTCTGTTGCTGTTGATTCCCGACGGCTATCGGCCGCGGCTGCTCGATACAACGATTGTCGCGTCCGGCTTCCCCGAGCGCACCGACCCCGCTGCGCTTGTGATCGGCCCAACGGGTGTCGCCTTTGATGAAGACAGCGGTAATCTCTACGTCGCTGACAGCCTCAACAACCGCATCGCCGCAATTCCCGGGGCTCTCTTCCGGTCGGGCTCCGCGGGCATTGGCCTGACCGTATCCCAGGGCGGGGCTCTCAATGACCCCCTCGGGCTTGCGCTAGCTCCAGATCATCACATCCTCACCGCCAACGGAGATGACGGCAACCTCGTCGAAACCAATCCATTCACAGGCAAACAGGTGGCCGTGAAGCTCGTCGACAACACGGGAGGACCCCCGCCGGGATCGGGTGCACTATTTGGTCTGATCGCGGCTTCCGATGGCGTCTTTTTCGTGGATGACGCCTCCAACACATTCAACCTGCTTCACTGATAGAACGGCGGGCGCGGCGCTCCATGGGTAGAAATCAATGCCCGCGGGAGCGCTCGTGCCCGCGTTTGCGCTCCTCCCGGTTACACGGCACGGCACCATACCGAGCGTGGGAACGCTTCCGATAGACACAGCGAAAGTTACGAACTGGCCATCTCTTTCCCGGCGATTCAACCCAGAGTTCAAGCGTTCGTTCGTCACGGCAAGGCCGGGTAGACAGCCGGCCCCAAGATTCCCAAAACGGGAAGAATCACGCTAGCTTGTGGTCTGGCACACCCGTCTAAGTCCAAACGGGGGAGTAGCGTAAGCTGTGCGCGTTTTTATCGTGCTCCAGCCTCAACAGAGCAGTTCCCAACCAGGACGGCCCGGCTTGAGCTTCGGCCGAACCCTCAGATAAAACGATTCCACAAGAGGAGCCACGACAATGAAATTCCAGAAATTCGCTTGGTACTTGGGACTGCTGCTTGCTGCCAGAACCTGCTTAGCACAAACAGACCCCTCCATCAAAGTGTTCGACGTCCTTGGTGCTACCGCTACCTATCCCGTTAGCATCAATAACTCAGGAGACATTACCGGTTCTTTCTGCACGAAGGTCTACCCATGCGAGGAGACTGACCGGAGCGGATTTGTTCGAGATCGGGATGGAAGTATCACAACATTCGATGGCATCCCTTCCGGTATTAATGACAAAGGAGTTATCGCTGGATACCTCACTGACCACCAACATTTCTTTCTGCGGGATAAACACGGTAACACCACGCTGTTCCTTTTGCCCCAAGCCTTCCCATACGCTTCAGGCTGGACAGTCGCGATTAACAACAAGGAAGAGATCACAGGCTACTTCATTCCTGAACCTGGGTCAGATGCGTTTCTGGGATTTGTTTTAGACTCGCGAGGCTATGCAGTATTTGGACTCCCGGATGGAACCATCCCGGCAGGTATTAACGATCATGGTGATGTCACCGGGTACACGGCTCCTTATTCCGGTATTGACGTGGATGGTTTTGTGCGAGACAAGAACGGTAATATCACAGTCTTTGATGCTCCCGATCCAACTCTAGAACCGAATTGCATCGAACCTAACACCTACCCATCCGGCATCAACGATCACAGAGTCACAGCTGGAACGGTTGAAGACTGCAGCCAATCTCACGGTTTTATTCGCAGATGGAATGGTCGGATCGAGGTCTTCGACGCCCTACCAGATGCGTTGGATACCACGGTCTCTGGTATCAACGACAGGGGTGTCGTTCTCGGCTCATTCTTCCTTCCAAACTATGGCTACTTCCAATTCCTACGCCCCAGAGGACACACAGCAGTATTTGACGTACCCGGAGCAGCCAGCAGCGTTAGCATCAATAACCATGACGATGTGACAGGGTATTTCCATGAGGGAACGTTAGTACATGGGTTCGTGCATCGCGCTAGATGTCTTCCACTGAATGACAAGCGCCCTCATGGAGCGGCTTCAGGCAATGAGGACAGACCTTGTGAAGATCGCGACCCATTCCATGATGACGTTTCCAGGTCGGACTAGATGAGGAGTGGTGCCGGACGGAATTAAGATCGTCGTCTGGCGGTGGGGGATGAATTTGCTCACAGCAGGTACTCGCGCAACCGTCCATCCTTTGCTGTTCTTGCAGGTGCATTTCAGCCCCGAGCAGGCCGCATGCTCGCGGCTTCGGCAGAGCTTGGATGGAAAGCATCTATCGTAAAACCTCTGGCACATGCTCACGAAGCTGCTCCTGGTTCCGCAGCGGCGGACTCGCGCGCAAGCTCCTTGAGGGCGGCTTCGCGGATCTTGAACTTCTGTACCTTCCCGGTTATGGTCATGGGAAATTCATGGACGATCTTGATGATTTCGGGAATCTTAAAGCGCGCGATTCGGCCCTCGCAGAACTGACGGATTTGTTCAGGGGACAAGTTCGAATTCTCCTGCACCGTGACCCAAGCCCCGACTTTCTCTCCGTACTTTGAATCGGGCACACCAAACACCTGCGCAGCACAAATGCCTGGACAAGTGTAGAGGAACTCCTCAATTTCCCGAGGGTAGACGTTTTCCCCACCGCGGATGATCACGTCCTTCGCGCGACCCGTCATCGTGCAGTACCCCTCCTCGTCGAGAATGGCGAGGTCACCGGTGTGCAGCCAGCCGTCGACATCTATCACAGCTGAGGTTGCCGCCGGGTCCTTGTAGTAGCCTTTCATTACCAGGTAGCCGCGCGTACACAACTCGCCCTGCTCGCCGCGCGGCAGGGTTCGTCCGCTGATCGGATCGACGATCTTCATTTCTGTGTGGGGAAGCACCTTGCCCACGCTGGCCACCCGGCGTTCAATCGGGTCTTCGGGGGAGGTCTGCGTAATTACCGGCGACGCTTCAGTCAGTCCATAAGCGATGGTCATTTCGCTGCAATGCATTTGTGTCAGCACGCGTTTCATAACCTCGACGGGACAGGGCGAGCCGGCCATGATGCCGGTGCGCAGCGACTTTAGATCAAAACGATGAAAATCCGGATGTTGCAGTTCGGCAACGAACATCGTGGGCACGCCATACAAGGCCGTGCAACGCTCGGCGGCCACGGCACGCAGGGTCGCGCCGGCGTCGAAGTATGGCGCCGGTACGACCATGGTGGCGCCGGTCACCACGCACGCCATGTTGGCCATAACCATCCCGAAGCAGTGGTAAAACGGCACTGGTATGCACAGCCGGTCTTGCTCGGTGAAGCGCAGCACAGTGGCGATCAGGTATGCGTTATTGACGATGTTGTGATGCGACAGCGTCGCCCCTTTGGGCGTTCCCGTGGTTCCCGAGGTGTATTGAATATTGATGGGGTCGTTGAAGTCCAGCTGGCAGGCGCGTTGCTCCAGCGCCTCGCGGCCGACGCGCTCGCCCCGTTGAAGGAGTTCGTCCCATGCAAGAGTACCGGCAGGAGCGTTGCCGCCGAGGAAGATCAGGTGGTGTAAATCTGGAAGCGCCGAGCCGCATTCGCCGCAGGCGAGGTCGGGGCAGATCTCGTGCAGTATCGAGAGGTAATCGACATCCCGGAATCCGCTGGCGAAGATGAGTGTCTGGCATTCCGATTGGCGCAGCACATATTCCATTTCGCGCCGGCGGTTCGCCGGATTGATGTTCACCAAGATGGCCCCGATGGAGGCAGCCGCGAATTGCAAGATCACCCATTGGGAACAGTTGGTGGACCAGATGCCGACTCGGTCGCCCTTTGCGATCCCGAGGCTGAGCAGCGCTCGCGCCGCGCGCTTCACCTGCGGGAGAAACTCGTGGTAGGTGAACCGCAGCTGCTCGTGGCAGACGATCAGAGCGTCCCGTGACGGCACCCGGGCCGCCGTCTCCATCAGCACTTGCCCGATGCATTTGCCGAGTAAGGGAACGTCCGACGTGCCGCAAGCGTAGCTCATGCTGCCAGAAAACGCTATTGAACCAGCCATGGGTAATCTTCTCCATTCCTCGCAAGGATGCCGCCCTTGACGGGAGCATACCCGGAGCTCCCAGCACCTGGATTCAATGAAACCTTAAAACGGCTGCTACGGCCACGTTATCTCGGATTTGCCGCGCACTGAACCCAGACCCGTCTCATGACCTTAATGTCCGTAGTCGGCATTCGTGGACGCGTTGGTTCAGAAATTCTAAATGTAGTTGGCCGCCAGCATGTGCGCCGCGCTTTCATCCAGTTGTTCCGCGCGCCGGACCTCTTCGAAGCGCGCCAGGAGATCATCGGGGCGAAGCCTGCGTTTTTCTGCACCCTGAAAATCGTGGATGATTTGGCCACGATGCATCATGATCAGTCGGTCGCCCAGGCCCGCCGCCTGATGCATGGAATGCGTGACCATCAGGCTGGTGAGCTTGTCGCGCGCGATCACCTGTTCGGTCAGCGCGATGACTAGATCGGCGCTCTTAGGATCAAGCGCTGCTGTGTGCTCGTCCAGCAGGAGCAACTCGGGGCGCAGCCATGTCGACATCAATAGCGTGAGCGCCTGGCGCTGTCCTCCGGAAAGACTTCCAATCGCATTCTCCAGTCGGTCTTCCAGTCCCATATTCAAGCGCGCGACTTCCCCTCGCATGCGCGACACCACGGAAGCTTTGAGACCCCATCCAAGTCCACGTCCCAGGCCGCGGCGGGCGGCAAGACTCAGATTTTCCTGAATGGTCAGGCTGGGCGAAGTGCCGCTGAACGGATTCTGAAACACGCGCCCGATCAGCTTGGCGCGCGCATGCTCGGGCCAGCGAGTTACGTCCTGTCCTGCCAGTCGGATGGTTCCCTGATCCACGAAAAACGTTCCCGCTACAGCATTCAGCAGAGTCGATTTTCCCGAGCCGTTGGTACCAATAATGATCACCCAGGAACCCGGCGCCAGGGCAAGGTTCACACTGCGCAGGGAGCGCACTTCGTTGGGCGTACCCGGGTTGAACGTCTTCGCGACGCCCTGAATCTCAAGCATGCCCGCTCCGCTTCTTTCGCAGGAATCCCGGCGTGATGAGCGCAAAGAAGACGAATACAGCCGTGATCAGCTTCAGGTCGTTGGGACTCAGTCCCCAACGTAGCGCAACCGCCACCAGCAATCGGAACAGAACCGAACCCATCACCGCGCCCACGATGGTCATGCCCAACTGGTTGGACCCGACCAGTGCTTCCCCAATGATCACGCTGGCCAGTCCCCAGACCACCATTCCGATGCCCATGCCCACATCCGCAAATCCCTGGTACTGTGCCAGCAGTGCCCCCGCCAGCGCCACAAAGCCATTCGAGATGGCCAGTCCGAAGACGATCATGTTGGCATCGTTCACGCCGAGTGCCCGGGTCATTCCCACGTTATCGCCGGTGGCCCGCATGGCCATTCCAAGATTGGTGCGGAAAAACCAGTAAAGCAGCGAGCCCGTCAGCGCTACCGCCGCAATAACCGCGCCCAGGACTGAAGCATCGTGCACGCTCACTTCCCATCCCGCGAGGTTGAATGCGCTGACGCCCCGCGTGATGGTCATCCCGATCTGTTCCGCCTGCGTTGCCAGGGTGGTCACGGATAGCAGGGCAACGTTACTCCGTCCCATAATGTGAAGGTTAATGGAGTAAAGCGCGGTCATCACCAGGATTCCGGAGAGCAGCGGGTTGATCTTGAATCGCGTGTGCAGTGTACCCGTACAGCTTCCCGCCAGCATGCCCGCCAGAAAGCCGGCGAGCGATGCCAGCGGCGGACTCACGCCGCGTACCAGTAGCGTCGCGCCGACTGACGCACCCAAGGTGACGGACCCGTCTGCCGTGATGTCCGGAAAGGCAAAAATGCGGAAACTGATGAAGACACCCAGTGCCAGCAGCGAGAGGATGAAACCTATGGTGAACGTCGCGATGAGAAGATTCATATTCGCTCCGCTCTCATCGAATCTCCCCTGCCGCGCCGATCCAGCAGGCGCCCCGCACGAATTCGCTCTGCTGCGCACCCGCTGCCGCGCGCTCATCCCTGAGCAGATGAAGGACGCCTTGCAGCGTCTCAGTTTCGAACAGCCCTTGCACCGTGGTAGTCAGGTCGAGGATCCCCTTCCTCAGGGGACGATACGAGAAAGCCACGGCATGAAAATGTCCCATCAGCCCGTCATTTGATACGGGCCGCAGGAAAGCATCCAGAGACGGACAAGGCGATCCGGCCGCCACGCCTGCCACCAGAGCCAGCGATCGCGAGTACAAGCGCTCAGCGGAAAACGAGAGCCAGGAGCGAATTTCGGGATATTGGAACGGGGCGTCTTTGGTGGTGGCTGCAGCAGCGGGAGATCGACGGACCGCAGCTCCTACCAGCCCAGCCGACTCTGCCAGCATCACCAAACCGATGGTCGGCGCTCCGGCGACTTCCAATGCGGTTCGGACCACTTCAGCAAGCGAGATGGGACTCTCAGCACTGCTGGTTTCGAATCGCATCAGATGAGTAAACGCGGCTTCACAACTCAGGCCATAGAGGACATGCAACTCCGGCACCAGTTCGCCGCTGGCTACCATGAAATCGGGCACATTGGTTCCGTCCGTTGGCAGGTACGCGGCTGCACCGCCCACAGCCAGGAATTCGCCGAAGCGCGCCTGCGCGTCGTCAAATCCTTCGCCGAAAGCTCCCAGACCTAGCCCGAATATGGTTGGTGGAAAGGCCAAGATCCGGCAGTTGCGTTCGGTGAAGCGGCAGCCCCTCAGCAGACTCGGATCGCCGATTCTCTGGCAGGCCATGGTTCTGCCCGACGAGCACGCGGTCACTTCAAACGAGCCCATGGGCGACGAAAACTGTCGCACCTCAGCTCTTTGTGCGGTTGGCGCAGCGGGCTTTGCCTCGGCGAGCAAAATCGGTGAGAGTTTGCACAGTTCTAGAACATGCTTCACCCGCTCCGAAGGATGGGTGACCACGAAACTTCCGCCAATGCTTTTGAGTTGTGTGTGGCAGTGTACCAGCAGCCCTACGCCGGCCGAACTGAGAAAGGAAATCTCCGAAAGATTCAGCCGAATGCCGTGCGCCCCGGCGCGGACCATCTCCTCGAGATTGCGGCGCAGGTGCTCGGTCCAATAATTGTCCAGGCGGCCTTTCACCTTGACGTCGAGAAAGTCCCCGTTTTGCTGTGTCGCAATTTCCATTTGTTTCTAAGGGTCCGTGCTTACGGCCGCACGTTCTCCGCGTATTCCGCCGGAATGGTGAGTCCCAATTGCTGGGCAGCCGCTCGGTTGATGGCCATCTCTTCGACAGCCACCTCACCGAGAGGCAGATCCTTGGGGTTCTCCCCGCGGAGAACTCGTCCTGCCAGCTTGCCGGAAGCAACTCCAGCGCTTGACAGGCTCGGTCCCAGGCAGGCGGTTCCGCCGCGGTTAAGAGCCGAGCACTCGTCGGTGATGAGAGGCAACCGGGCGTCCCTGGCGCCCTTGACTGCGCCCTCATAACCCTCGATGGCAGTGTTATCGCCAGGCACCCACACCGCCTGAATGTCACGTCCAGACAGAATCTGGACCGCCTGCAGGACCTCATTCGATCCGCTTATGGCAACTTCCTCCAGTCTTACGCCACGCTTGCGAAACACCTCACGGGCGACCGTCAGTTCCTTCGCCGAGTTGGCCTCCGCCGGGTTGTACATCGTTCCCACCGCCTGCAGACTGGGAACCAGCTTCTGCATCATGTCCAGAATGCGGTTCACCGGCGGAAAACTGCCCACCCCGGTGACGAAGGGCAGATGGTCCGCATAGGTCTTGCCTGCCCCGGCCGCGATGGGATCGGTCACGCAGGTGAAAACCACCGGCTTGTGCTTCACCCGGTTGCATGCCCCAGCGAGGCACGGCGTAGAGATGGTCAGGATGAGGTCGACGTCGGAGTTATCGTGGTTCTGCAGGATGGCCGGGATGTTAATCATTTCGCCCTGCGCATTGGTGATGCGCACTTGAAGATTCTTGCCTTCTTCGAAACCGCTGGCTTTCAGGCCGTCGATAAGACCCTGCACGCACATGTCGGTGCCGATGTCCGGAGCGAAGTACACAATTGCAGTCTTGAAGACGCGACCGCCGGCGGAGGCGGAAGCAGTGTTACGGTGGGCCAGATCGGTGAGCAGCAGGATGGCCGAGAACACCGCGATCAGGCCGATACCCAGAGCCAGTCGTTTCAGGGCCGCCCATGCGGCTGTTTTAAAGGAGTTGATAATGTTGGCAACACCCCAGCGCAAGGGGCATTATACCTATCGCGGTGAAAAGGCCAAGGGAGTTCTGGTCACGTGCGTCGCGGACGCCCTCGACCGCGAGAAGCTTACTCGGTCGCCGCACGGAGAAGTATGGTCTGTCCGACTGCCAGTCGACCGATGCGAGTGACTGCGCCATAGATTCCCGCGCAGTTCTGGTTCGCCCGAACGACTGCCTTCAGCATTTCTGGCGCTGGACTTGCCGAGTCGGGATCCAGGTTCACCATCGAGCAGCGTACGTCGCGCATCGTGACGGTGATGGCGGGGGCGTCGTCCCCCTCGCCGAACGACAGCACACCGCCTAACCACTCGTCCTCCTGGAAGGGAGCCGATCGCAGTAAACGAACCACGACATTCGGACGAAATCGTCGCACGTCCGGGCCTCGCCCGGCAAGCCGTCCGATCTCGCGCACCGTATCGAAGGCGATCACGGAGATGCTCGCTTCATCGAAGATGCCATGATTCAACTGCATCATCTCCACGGCAGCTCCGTACCGACGTCCGACTTCCGTGGCCAAGTCCTCGCCGAAGACAGGCATCTCTTCGCCATACGGAGTGCGAATATGGGTAGGAAGGTCTCCCTGAATACCGTCTTCACGGCGGTGCGCAGCGAACAGGAGCAGGTCGGGAAGCTTGCTTGCGGTTAGCCACGGGAACCCGCTGCGGTCATGCATCCGCCGGAATGCTAGGCGTCTGTCACCAGCGAGGCCGTGCCAGCCCAGCTCCGCGACCTCGAGTCGTTCGCCGCCCATGGACTTCACGGGATACCGGAAGATCGCCTCTACATGTCCGATTTCTATGAGCATGCTCGATCCGCGTCCGCCCAAGCGGGCACCGTCATGGAAACCCTGCACTTTCTGGTTCCGCCGAGCCGATGCGAGAATACGCCGGTGCCCAAGCCGCCGCAGACCGGGTCGAACGATTCGCAGCTGGCATCAGCAGGCAGCCCCTTATGGCAGCTCGACAGAAAAGTGCTCAACTCATCCTCCGCGGCGATAAGAGGTTCCAACAACTCGATTGAGGTTGCGGCGAAAGCGTCGGACTTTGGCGCGGTTACCGCATGCCTGCATATCGCACCAGCGTTTCATCCGGTTGCGGCTGTTGTCGACGAACAACCAGGAACAGGTTTCTCCCGAGCACTGGCGCACCCGTGTCAAAGCCTCTGACGTCAGGAGGTCCGCGGCCGAACTAATGATCTCTTGCGAGACCCGTTCCAGAGGATCGATCGCCGACCAGGTTAGCCGATAGTGATTGGCCTCTACCTGAAACGCGGCATGCCGGGTAGCATTCCTGTAGAGGCCCTGAAATGTCTGAAGCGCCTCTCGCCTGGGCCTCTTCCCTTCCGCCGCACGGCTGAAGATTTCATAGAGCAATTCGCGCAGCGCTACGGCACGCCTGAACCGCACCTCGTCATCGCGAGCCCTTCCAACTTGACGGGCCTGTCTGTCGCGAAGCAGTCCCGCCTGGGCCGCCCACTCGACGAGATCCGCCGCAGTCTTCAGATCGTCGCAGCGATCGGCCATGCCGTGGCTGTGCACCGTGTTGGCGAAATCGAGCGCCAGATTCCCGCCCAGAAATTCATAGTTCATGGGACATGGGTGTAACCTGTGGACAACGGTTTACAGGTTACCATGCGACGGCTAGGGTATTAGCGGTTACAGCAAGACTTCCAGGGGCAGCCAGCAGAGCTTCTATGGCAATTCGGACTTTCCCATTACCTTATTCTGAAGGCGCGGTTCAGGATCTGCGTGAACGCCTCGCGCGCACGCGGTGGCCGGACACAATTCCGGGGTCAGGCTGGGTTTACGGGGTAAGTCTCGACTACATGAAAGAGATTTGCCGATACTGGAAGGATGAGTTCGATTGGAAGCGGCAGATTGAAAAAATGTCTGCCTTTCACCACTATTGCTACACGTCGCGAGGCGTAGGCATCCATTTCATCCACGAGCGCGGCAAAGGGCCGGCGCCAATTCCACTGATTCTCACCCATGGCTGGCCTGGTTCCTTTCTGGAAATGCTGAAAGTAATTCCCATGTTGGCGGACCCGGCAAGCTCGGGCGCAAACTCAGGCGACGCATTTGATGTGATTGTTCCCTCTCTTCCCGGATACGGTTTCTCAGACCGCCCCACTGAATCTGGAGTAAACACATTTCGCATCGCCGACATATGGATGGAGCTCATGAAGGAGCTGGGCTACGAGCGGCTGGCAGCACAAGGAGGAGATTGGGGTGCGGATGTGACCACCGTTCTGGGGTTGCGCCATCCGGAGCGGGTCATCGGGATTCATCTCAACTCCATCCCACCGTATAAGCCGTATCTGGAGGACGGCACAGTCCTGTCTGCGATTGAACAAGCGTTCCTAAATGCAGCGGGTTGCTGGTATGAAAAGAGCGGGGCATACGAGCATATTCAGAAAACCGCTCCACAAACCCTTGCTTACGGCCTAACGGACTCTCCCGCCGGTGTGGCAGCTTGGATACTCGAAAAGTTCCGCGACTGGGGGGACTGTGAGGGGGACATAGAGCGCAGATTCACCAAGGATGAGCTGTTAAGCAACATAACACTCTACTGGATGACGCAAACCATCAATTCCTCATGCCGGCTGTATTACGAGGATAACCGCACCCCTCTTCACTTCCAGAAAGGTGATTACGTCGCCGTCCCGTGCGGGATTGCGTGTTTTCCGAAGCGGGAAGGCCCGTTGCCTCCCAAGCGCTGGGTTGAGCGCGGATTCAATATCCAGCACTGGACGGAAATGCCCCGGGGAGGCCATTTCGCTGCGCTCGAAGAGCCGGACCTGTTGGTGGAGGATATCCGCTTGTTTTTCCGAGCTTTTCGCTCTAGTTGAGGACACTTCTTATGGTTCGGTGTGAGCGGCGTTCCAGGCGTCCTCCACTCCTGAAAAGCAATTTCTGGACGCCCGTCCGGATGCGCCGCCGACCCTTCGCCATCAGTTCGTCATCGGCCGATGCCTGCTATCCGCCGCTGCACCGCAAGCCAGGGAAGCTACGGTTCGCGCTCCGAGCGGGGGATCTCACAGTCTCGGAGAACCTAAGATAATGCAGTCCAGCAATTTCTTGCAGGCCGCCCTGAATGGCGACCGAATTCACCCAGCAGCACCCCGCACTCCGAGTGCTATTGCGGAAGCGGCTCGCGCGGCCGTGGGCGCTGGCGCGCAATCGGTGCATGTTCATGCCTTCGACGGTGCTGGTCGGGAGACTCTTGACGGCGCCGCTTGCGCTAAGGTTGTGCGTGCAATCCGAGCTCTCTGCCCTGAGACTCCGATTTCCGTAACAACCTCAGCGGCGATTGTAGGAAATCCAAGAAAGCGTTTTAGTATCGTCGAGGCATGGGAGGAAATGCCTGACCTGGTCACTGCAAACCAGGGCGAACCGGGAATTGTGGAGCTTTGTGAATTGCTGCTATCCCGGGGTGTCGGTGTCGAGGCTGGATTGCTGAGCATTGCTGATGCCCGAGCTTTCGTGCGTTCCGGATTGGCAGGCAAGTGTCGTCGCGTCCTTATCGAGCCGCTTGACGTCGATCCTGAGGTTGCTGTTCAGCACGCAGCCGAGATGGAAGACATTGTGATATCCGCGGGCATCACGCTGGAGCAGGTTCACCACGGTTGCGGCATAGCGTGTTGGGCAGTCAATCGACGCGGACTCGAAAGAGGGCATGGTATCCGTACGGGTTTAGAAGACACCACGCTGCTGCCTGACGGTAAGCAGGCACGGGACAACGCAGATTTGGTCGCGGCAGCCGCGCGTTTGATCCGGACGCAGGTGTGGCCTTGAGACCGCGTCCAGCCCCCTGATCAAAGAATAACCTTGTCACCTTCACACCGACTGGTCGCCCGGGTGCCAGCAAATCTGGGGAAGACTTTCCCTTCCGGCGTTTGCACCTTACGTTTTCGATCTCTCGTACCTCTCGCTCGCGCTTCGGTTGAATCGAAAAAAACGCCGAAATACAACCGCCGCATTCGCATATCTCGTTTGACGAGGTCCCGGAGCGCACTTACCACCGCGATCGACACCTTCATCACCGGCTCGCTTCCAGCGCATGCAGCGGCGACCAATTGCGCACGGCCGGCTGCGGCGCGTCGTCCTTCAACATCAGCCACAAGATGCGGTTGTACACCTGGTCGTCCACGCGATCGGGAGCGCTCAGGTCCAGCCCTTCGGACATGCGCGCGGCCGCGGTGTTCTGCGGGTTCTTGTCATTCAGATCCTGCTTGGGCGGGATCGCATCGAAGGGCGTGAGGTCGGGTGTCGGGGTGAAGATTTCGGCCAGCGAGCGGCTAAAGTAATCAAACTTCGAGAGCCGTCCCATGCCGAGGATGTCTTCGATCGCGGCGATCACATCGGTGGTGTTGATGAAGCGATGCACCGTGCCGGACCGGCTGTAGGCCGAGATCGCATAGAACGGTGCGCGGTGTGAATCAACGTGATCAGGGCCGGCCTGCGCATCATCTTCGACCACGAAGATGACCGTGTCCTTCCAGTTCGGGCTGTGCGAGAGCGCCTGCACAATGCGCCCCAGCGCAAGATCGTTGTCGGCCATGCAGGCGTACGGCGTGCATTTGCCCGGACGCGCCGCAGTCAGGTGGTCCATCGGCAGCCACATGAGTTCGAGCCGCGGCATATTGCCATCGCGCACAAAGCGCTGGAGCTCAGCGATCCATACGTCAGCGCGCTTTTGATCCTGGGTGACCAGATCGAAGGGAACGTAATCGGGGTTCACGTCTGCCCCGAGGTCGTGTTGTGTGACCGGCCAGCCGGGGTTCCCTTTGACCATTTCTCCGTAATCGCGGAAGGTGATGCCGGCGCGGTTCGCGAGTGTCCACAGGAAGCCACGCTCCGGCTCGTCGCTGTCCTCACCGTCAATGTCGCCGCGCTTGCCCGCGTACGCCGAAGGAACCGTCTTCTCGCCATAGTCGGTCACGTACGCGGCCGTGGACCAGATATGCCCCTGCGAGCTGACCTCGGCGTTTACGAAGAAGCGGTCGAATAGTCCGAAGCGCCGTGCCAGTGCGTGATGGTTCGGCGTGATGGTGATGTCGGGGAAGTATACGAGGCTGGCATCTCCGTCGCCTTCCTTCAAGTCGCCGAGCACCTGATCGTAGGTACGATTCTCTTTGATGATGTAGATCACGTGCTTAAACGGCGGATAGCGTCGCGTCGCGCGGCTTTGCTGCCAGTTGTTGGCGGTTGCGACACGCTGGGTGAAGGCGGACAGTTGGGCCGGAGTCATGGTTGACGGCAGCAGTCGCAGGCTGCCATTCAACTGTCCAAGCGTGTAGGCCAGGGGTTTCGCAAATGGCCAATTCGTGTGCGGCACGGGCCCGTCCGGGTTGGCGTGGGTGCCACGGCCTTTGCCCGAGAGGATCAGAATTTGTGGGCCGACTTGAGCGACCGCCGTCGGATACCAATCGGTCGGGACGCGTCCGAGCAGCTGTTCGGTGGCGAGGTCGAAGACGGCGACGGCGTTGTTATCGGCTTCCGCGATGAAGAGCCGCTTTCGATCCGTGCTGATCGCAAGCGCGTTCGGCGTGCTGCCTTCCTGGGGAGCACCGGGCGCGGAGTCGTGCAAATAACCGGTCAGTTTGCGGGAGCGGATGTCGACCATCGCCACTCGGTCGCTACCGGCAAGCGCGACATAAAGCCGCGAGCCGCTGACTTCCAATGCCGAGGGATGGCGGCCAACTTCAATGCGCCCAAGATAGGCAAGCTTGCCGTCAGCGAGAACATGAAAGTCGGAGATGGTGGTGCCACCCCAAGCGGAGACGAAGAGATGGCCGTCGCCGCTGGCAACGACGCCGTAGGGATAGTGATCGGTGGGAAAGCGCTGCACGATCTCGCCCGTCGCTGCGTCTACAACCGCAAGGTGATCGCCGACGTTTTCCGCCACATAAACGAACTTGCCGTTCGGTGCGACCGTGACGCCGGCCGGATAGCTCGTGCCCGTGCCCTCAGCCGTCTTCGGCTTGGCTAGCTCCAACTTGTTGGCGACGGTCGCCGTGCCATCTTTCCACGCGTAAGTGAAGAGCACATCGGTGTTGCCGCCAGAGACGTAGAGCGTGTTGCCGTCGGGTGAGAAGGCAGCGCCGTAAAATGCGCCGTCCTGCAGCAGCGTCTGCCTAACCTGCCGTGTCTTCAAATCGACGACTTGGATCCCTTGCTCACGCCAGCCGCTCAGCACCACCACAGCCTTGTCGCCGCTGAGCGCGGGCACAACATTGAGCGGCATGCTGCCGAGTTCGACCGTATCCCCTACGCCGTCGAGGCGGACGCCGGTCGGTAACGGCGAGGTAAAAACGGGATTCTGTGCGAGCGCCACTGCGCACAGCAGTGCAAACAGAAAAAGACTGAGTCGACAGAAACGGAGCAAACACATGGCGTCCTTGCCCTACGGTTCATCGTACAAACGGGTCAGCATGCTTGAGGATGGTCTTCATCATCAGGGCACACTTATCCACCGTTGCCCAGCCGATGGGCAGTTCATACTCTCACGATAGCGAGGCGACGGCCTTGCGGAATTCCTCTTCCGTAAAAGCTCGGAGGGTTTCGCCTCGGACGTAGCCCTGCATGGCTCCGGCTAGGTTGACTCTTAAACCTGCCTCATCGTCGGGGAATTCGCCAATGGCAACCGCGTCGTACTGACCGAGAGTCCAGTAAATCGCCTTGAGCTTCCCTCCGGCTGCCTCGAATGCCTTCTTCGTTGCTTCAACCCGCTGAGGGGAGTCCTTCAAACTCTGGACGCCCTTCTGCGTATAGCGAATCAGCGAGATATAGTGTGGCATCTCGATTCGACCTCCTTTTGAGAATTTGCTGACTATGACATATTTCCGCTTGGATCTCTACGGAAGAGGCAGCACTCCAAACTCACCACGGCAGTGCTAGTCCCGAAGATCAGCCTATCGCTGCGAAAACGCGCACCACTGCCTCGTCGCCAACGCGTCGATAGATGAAAACAAATTCCTCATCACCTACGACCAGCCGGTGATCGACCACGAGGGAACACAGGAGTCCAATGCTTACCTAAACCACCCTTGCGCTCCCAATATATGCGCAGACGCGGGAAATCGTCACCGGAGAAGAGATCACTTGCAACTGGTTTTCCGGCTCCAACCCGCTCAACTTCACGCCAAACCCGGGTGGTCAACGGCCCCACCTGCTCCTGATCGTCACTGCGGCAGCCCGATCCGGCGCAACAGGTCGACAAAGCGAGGGTCCGCACGCACATTATCCAGTTCGGGGTCGAGTTTCATCGCATCCACTTGCTGACCTTCATCAACTGCTTTTTGAAGATCGGCAAAAGCAGCGTCTTTTTCTCCGAGCAAGACGTGATCAATACCAGCATCATAAAAGTCGCCCTCCGCTTCGTAAATCTCGGCGTCTTTTCTCAAGTACCCCGGATAACCCTTCTTCTCAAAAATCTCGTAGTTCCTCGGCACGTTCTGGATGACCGAGCACCTGCGCGTTCTTGACCCACTGCTCCATGGCTCCCTTGTAGTTTCCCGTCACTTCATAAACATACCCGACCATTCTTATGCCATCGGGGGACTTAGGGTCGATTTCGAGGATGTGGCTCGCTTGCTGTAACGATTGATCGTACTCTCGCGCCATGAAGTACACATCCGCGAGATTAAAGTTGTACATCACGGAAAGGGGATCAAGCTCCACCGCTTTGCGGCACTCAGATATGGCATCAGCACTTTTGCCCAATTCATTGGCGAGCAAACAAAAGACGGTATGGGCGTGTGCGGAGTTCGGGTCGAGAGCGAAAGCCTTTTGCAGTGCTGATTGCGCCTCCGGTAGGTTATGGAAAAACATCATGTCGGAGATCGCTAAGGAGATGTGCGGTTCGGGAATTTCGCTGTCCAATTCCAAGGCTCGGTTCGCCGCATCTCGCGATTGGCTGTACGTTTCACGGCTAGGTGCATAACCAAAGTAGGCTTGCACGGAGTAGGCATCCGCAAGTCCGGCATAAGCAGCAGCATAGTTGTTGTCCAGCGTGACTGCCTTTTCAAAAAATCCCGATGCTGCCTTGATGTCCTCGTTCGAGAACTTGTCCAAGTGGTAGCGCCCTTTGAGATAAAGTTGATATGCCTCTCCATTTTGGGTTCCGGCTCTTGCCAGTTTTTCCCGTTGAACCCTACCTAGCTGTGGTCGTAGCTGATTAGCGAGATCACGGGTGATTGCGGATTGCAGAAGTGAGGCATCACTGGCGCTTTGGCTGTATCGTTCGCCCCACAG
The DNA here is from genome assembly GCA_035623795.1 of Terriglobales bacterium. Taxonomy (GTDB): domain Bacteria; phylum Acidobacteriota; class Terriglobia; order Terriglobales; family Acidobacteriaceae; genus DASPST01. The sequence continues at coordinate 15,653 of DASPST010000036.1, read as the reverse complement.
TTGCGCCCCGGTCGCAGTCTCGACCAACTCAGTTTCGACATCGAGTTGGCTACCGTGCTCAACCACTCGTCCGGTCACAACCGCATCGACATGCAGGTCGTGCCCCACACCTTGAGGATCATCTTGCCGGGACTTGTAGTGAGCCACAGTGCTCCGAGCCATCACTCGGAAATTCGGGAGCCGCGAAAGGGAGTTCGTGATCTCCTCGGAGATGCCGTCGCCGAAGTAGTCCATTTCTGGGTCTTTGCTCGCATTGGCAAACGGCAGGACCGCTACCGAATGGATGGGTGCAGCGTTGGAATCTTGAGAGCGCAAGGAATGCCACGCCAGAAATGCAGCACCCACAAAAACAACTGCCGCCAAGCTCCAGAGCAGTCGGCTTGAGCGAATTAGGCTCCTAGCAGGTGACATGCTGGCTGTGCTCTTCTCGCTCTCCGTATCGCGCCTCAGACGCTGCAACTCAGCACGAATTTCGGAAGCATGCTGGTAGCGCAGATTGCGGTCTTTCTCCAATGCGCGGCTGATAACCCGTTCGAGTTCCGCTGGGAGATCGGGGTTCAGCCTCACCGCTGATGTTGGTGTCCCATCCAGAATAGCTTTGAAGATCAACGCTGCAGTATCGCCTCGGAACGGAAGCGTGCCCGTACTCATCTGGTAGAGCACCGCCCCGAATGAGAACAAGTCCGTTCTCGCGTCCAGTTGCTTGGCGCGGACTTGTTCTGGCGACATGTAGGCGACGGTGCCCAGCGCACTCCCCGGTTTCGTCAGATGCTCCTCGGACTCGATAGTTGCGGCACTCAAGGCGACGTTCTCCTGCTTGAGCGTGAGCTTAGCCAATCCGAAGTCCAGAATCTTTGCCTGCCCTCTATCCGTGACGAAGATGTTCGCGGGCTTGATGTCGCGGTGAATGATTCCTTTGGAGTGTGCCGCGTCCAAGGCGTCCGCGATCTGAATGCCCAGATCGAGTACGGTTCCGATGTCCAGCGGCTTGCTTGCACTCAGGTGCCTCAGCGGTTGTCCCTCCAGCAGTTCCATGACGATGAACGGATGCCCATCGTGCTTGCCGATTTCGTGAATTGTGCAGATGTTCGGGTGGTTCAGTGCCGAGGCAGCCTTGGCTTCGCGCTGGAAGCGGCTTAAAGCCTGCGGGTCTTGCGCCACATCGTCGGGCAAGAACTTGAGAGCGACAAAGCGACCGAGGTCGGTATCCTCGGCCTTGTACACCACACCCATCCCCCCGCCGCCCAGTCTCTCGATGATGCGGTAATGGGAGATGGTTTGGCCGATGAACTGGGACGGGCCACCCATTGAGGGGGAATGTTAGGTCGGACAGCCGAGAAGGTCAACGGCGCCTGGGTAGTACCCTTAGCAAGCCCCGCGGCTTCAGTAATCCTGGCGCGACGATCGTTGCGCCCAACTTGCACGTGTGTTCGGACGAGATAAAGTTGCCTTCCGGGCCTTCCGGAGGCATTCCTTTGTGTGCACCCGACCGCCGGCACCATCGTTCAGGACGGTGCCGGAGCCGACGCCAAAGGTCTTCCCGCACATTGTGCCAACGACCTGCCTAACGCAGATCAATCATCCTTTCCCGGCGTGAACTCTCCCCGCGGTCGCACCTGACACAAACACAAAGGGCTCGGACTGGATAATCCAACCGAGCCCTCTGCTAGGAGCGACCTGGCACTCCTCAACTCTTTAGTCCTACCACCGCCGCCTGCCCAGGCGGATCGACGGCCGCCCGCTTCTTCCTCCGCCTTGAGTTGTGCGTGCCGAATTGTTGCACTCGTGATGACAGCACTACCTTCGGAAAAAATCGCGAGCGTTGTGCAGCCTCTCCGCGAACTCAGCGATCAATTCGGCCCGCCGAAATTCCATAGGCTTCTCCGCGGCAGGGACAAACGAATAGAGATCATCCAGCCGAATCGTACACATCGTCAAGCGGATCACCGGCAACCTTCAGCACGTCCTCCAGTGGTTTTGGGTCGTGCACGCTAGACGAGAGCGCAGAAGTAAAGCAAAGGCATATAATGCCCGCCCATGGGGATTGGGGATCCTCTTTCCGGCCACCTGGCCCGCCCACGCGCAGGAAAAATCACTCCGGCTGAGGCCTTGGTGCACGCCTCGGTTATCAACGCCATGTTGCTGCGAAAACGATGACGGGCGCCGACCATTGGGTTGTTCCCGCTCCACGGCAGGATCATCGACAGCAGGTCCTCTCGGCCCATGGCTCTGGAAACGGTAAGAGATTTATGCTGAGAGCTTCCAGGACCACTCCCATCTCGAACTGGTCATTGGAGAAGCTCAGCAGGCCGTAAACAACGCATTGGCGTGAACTTGGAAAGGACCTGAATGAGCGAAAAGATCGAGAAGAGCCTGTTGGAGATTGACTTCGCGGCCTTGACCGCACGAAAGTTTACCCCATCACCCGCCGCGTGGGAGGATCAGGTCCTCTACTTTCTGCTGGTAGACCGGTTCTCCGATGGAGATGAACAAGGCGGATACCGCGATAACGATGGCAATCCCGTAAGATCGGGGAGCACTCCGCTCCATACAGAGAAACCCACCGACAAGGTTGATTACGACGATTGGCTTCGAGTTGGTGGCACGTGGCAGGGCGGAACGATCAACGGGCTGAAGAGCAAGCTTGGTTACCTGAAGCGCCTGGGCATTACTGCGCTCTGGGTTAGCCCGGTCTTTCGCCAGGTTGCTTTTGAACCCAGCTATCACGGCTATGGGATTCAGAACTTTCTTGATGTCGATCCGCACTTTGGGACGCGTGGGGACCTGCGCGATTTTGTCCGGGCTGCCCACGATCACGGAATATACGTGATTCTTGACATCGTCGCCCACCACACCGGAAATGTCTTCACCTACGAACCTGATCGTTATCTGGTTCACGATGCCGCCACCGGCAGGACATATCACGATCCTCGCTGGGATGGAAAAACCTATCCCGTACGTGGCTTGAATGATCGTAATGGTGAGCCCAGCGTGGATCAAGAGAACCGTCGTGGTCTGGAAGCCTCCTGGCCCGATGGTGCGGTATGGCCTCGTGAGTTTCAAAGTCTTGGCAAGTTCCGGCGCAACGGGAAAATCACCAACTGGGACTACAGCCCTGAGTACCTGGAGGGCGATATGTTTGCCCTAAAGACCCTTAATCTCTGGGCCGAGCAGGAGGGGCAGAGTCGCCAGATCTCGTCCGGGCTGGCATGCCTTGTGCTCGTCTATTGTTTCTGGATCGCATACGCCGACATTGACGGGTTTCGAATTGATGCCGCCAAACATATGGGGGTTCAAGCCTTGCGCAGCTTCTGCGATACGATCCGCGAATTCGCAGAAAGCCTTGGAAAAGAGCGATTCCTCCTGGTTGGGGAAATCGGCGGCGGCAGAGAACAAGCATGGGAGGTAGTTCAACAAACTGGCCTAGACGCCGCCCTGGGCATCGAGGACGTTCCGGGCGCCCTGGAACGAATGGTTTGCGGCGCGGGAAACCCTCATGACTACTTCTCCATCTTTCAGAATTGGATTTTGGACGACACTGCCCAGCACCGCTGGTACCGGAACAAGGTTGTGACGTTGGTCGACGACCATGACCAGATTCGCAAAGGTGGAAGCAAGATGCGCTTCTGTGGAGACCCACGACATCGTGGGCTGGCTTTCAATGTGGTCGCGACCCAACTGACCACAATGGGCATCCCTTGCATTTACTACGGGACCGAGCAGGAGTTTGACAGCGGGGGCCGTCCGAGCGGCTTGGATCTCGTGTTGCGAGAAAACATGTTCGGGGGAGACTTTGGCGGAAAATGCACACGCGGGCATCACTTTTTCGACGAAAGCGCGCCTCTTTACCAAGCTCTCTCACGTCTGGCGCATCTTCGGCAAGATTTGCTGCTCCTTCGCCGCGGACGTCAGATGTTGCACCAAATTTCCGGAGACGGAACCAGTTTTGGCTTTCCCCATATCATGGGTGACAAAATGCTTGCGATCGTCTCCTGGTCGCGAATCTTCATTGACCAAGAGGTGCTCATTGCCTTCAGCACTGACCCAGAACATACTCTGTCCGTCTATTCGACCGTTGCCTCTAGGTTTCGCAGCGAAGGGGACTGGTTGAAGCTGCTGTTCTGGCATGCGCCTCGAGTCTCGGGTTCCCCACCAGCCGATCTACTCGTCGAAAACAGGGGTGGCATTCTCGCGGTTCACATGTCTGTGCCGCCAGCCGGCTTCGTCATCTACCAGGCGCCCGCCGGTCGGCAGAGCTTACATTTACGTCAGTCGGTTGCGGATCAATTGCAACAGACCTGAAGCTATAGGCATGGGTACGTGGTTCCCAACGCGCTAACTACCAGCTCAACGGCGAATGCCGCGTCCGGGCGGGGAAAGAGCATGAAAGCTATCTACATCCAACAGCATGGTGCAATCTCCGATCTGAAACTGGTGATGCCTGCAGGCGGAGAGGACGTTGCAGGAGCCGCGGTCGTCAAACGGAACACCGAGGCCTGATGGCCGTTCATCTCAACCATCGGACCAAGATGCAGATTTCTAACCTCAATGGACCATGACCGCAAAGGGCAAGAGATCTCTCCGGCTTGCGACTGTGCGTCCACAAGGATTACCTATCCTACCAGCCCATATGGATGGGCCTGGAAATTGGCCGATCATTTCTGCTTCGCCCTCACGGTATCGGAATCCGATACAGGTTTCGCTGGACGGTCTCGCGAGTAAAGGCGTACATGTCCGCCGTCGGGCCAGGCACCACTTCCCCCATCGGGATGATCCGCACTCCCGGCAGCTTTGCCAACTCCACTTCCGATAGATAATTCTTGGCAAGTGCCAAACTCGCAGGCAAGACTTGGCCTGGAGACAACGACAATACGTAGGTCTTGGCACCACTCTCGAACGCGTTGGACACAAACAGATGCTTCCCATCACCCGTCCATCTCAGCCAGTTCGGCGGGCGGAGATGCGTCATAACCGGAGTGTCGCCCGCAGTGGGGAAGATGACCTCACCTGGCATACCGGATAACACGCCGAGCAGAAGCCATTTACGGTCCGGAGACGCGCTCAACACATCGACGACCGCCAATTCGGCCGCTCTGCGCAGCCCGCTACCGTCCTCCCGAACACTGTAGAGATGAGCGGAGCGCCCCTCGACCCTGCGAAAGAAGATCTCACCGCTTGGCCCGAAAACGGGCTGTTCCCCTTCTACGCCTGGGATTTGCCGAGGCGGAGAGCGGCGGTCGAGCGGCGTCAGCCACAACCGAAGCTTACCGTCGCGGTCGGGTGAGAAAAACACCAGTTCGCGGCCGTCCTGGGAGATGTCGTAGCCCGCACTCCACAATGCTCCCTCTCCGGCCAACACGCCGACTGGAAATCCCGACAGCAAAGGCTCGCTGTGGTTCGAGCCGAGATCCGCCACCCACAGTTCGCTCCACGTTCCTTTTCGAATCCGGTAGCACAGCTTCTTCCCGTCGGGCGTAAATCTCGGCTGCATCGCCTGGCCCTCGAGCGAGATCTGCCTGTCGCCCCGGCTGTCATGCACCCAAACACTGCTCTGTCGCGTCCCGACAGCCGTAAGCAGCGACCGGCCGTCGGGCGCCACGGCGATCCCTTCCTCTTCCGTCGGTCCCGAGGTGATCTGCTCCGGCTGGCCATCAGGGAATCGCTGGCGCCAGGTGTGGAATACACCGCCCGCGCTCGAACTGAAGTACATCCATTCCCCATCGGGTGACCATCCGGCAAACGTGCACTGCCCCTCCGAAGGACCCACCTGCTTTCCCTGCGACTTACCCTCGAGCGGCACCAGGCGGCAGGGCACAAAGACGCCCCTTTCATCCATCTCCACCACCAGTATCGACTTACCGTCGGGCGAGGGATAAGAGCGGTGCGCCATGCCCCGCTCATGCGTCGGCACATAAAGATCACGCGCCTCCGCTCGACTCTCCTCGGCGGTCACAATGGCCATGTGAAGCGGGCCATCCTTGAGCTCGGAAAACAGCAGCCTCGATTTGCTGGTCCATACTAGCGCGGCAGCGTTCGGAAGCCACAGCCGGGGCTCGCCTCCCAGCACCGGCACGACCCAGGTGGCCCATTCCATGGGGCTGACCGTCGTATAGGCGATCCGCGATCCGTCGGGCGAAAAAGCCGGGCTCATTTTCAGTGTGTCGTCGTGAGTCAGTTGCACCGGATCGCCGCTCGGCAGCAGCTTTACGTAGACTTGTCCCGGTCCGAAGAAAGTACTTGCACCCCGAATGAAAGCGAGCATGCGACCGTCGGGTGAGAGCGCCGGCTGGACTACGGAATCGGCAAAATTGGTGATCTGCGCCCATTCGGCCCGCGGCGGCGCCGCAGGACTGCGTTTGAGCCACCACAAAGCGCCAATGGCCGTCAGCAAAACGGCAGTGCCCGCTACCATCGCCGCCAGAACTGGTTTGCGGGCGGGGACCTGTGCACCGGCCTTCGTGGTCGACGAGAGCCTGCCAGACGAGGAATCGTCCCTGAGTTCCTCCAGCGCCAGCTTGATATCGCCCACGTGCTGCGGGCGGCGGTCCCGGTCCTTGCGCAGGCAGCGTGAGATAATTTTCTCCAGCTCCACAGGCAAATCCGGTGCCAGCTCACCCATCGGCTGCGGCTCCTGGTGCAGGATCGCCGAAAGCGTCGAGATCTTGTTTGCGCCCCCAAATGCCCGATGGCCGGTCACCATTTCGTACAGCACAGAGCCGAAAGAAAAAATATCGGAGCGCGCATCCACCTTCTTGCCTTCGGCCTGCTCGGGGGACATGTAGGCGACGGTGCCGACGATCGTGCCTTCTTCTGTCTGCGGGTCCTCCCGAGCGGTCATAGTTGCCGTGCTGAGCTCAGAATCGACATCGGAATCGACCGTCGTCTCGGTGAGCTTGGCCAGACCGAAATCCAGCAGTTTTACCCGGCCGTCCTCGCTGACAATAATGTTGGCCGGCTTGAGATCGCGATGCACGATTCCGGCCGCATGGGCGCGGGCGAGGGCATCGGCAACCTGAATCGCATATTTCAGGGCGTCCCTCAGCGCCAAGCCGCTCTTGCCGATCAACTGGTTGAGCGTCTTGCCATCCACGAACTCCATGGCAATGTAATCCGTGCCAGCGGAAGAGCTGATGTCGTAAACGTGGACGATGTTGGGATGATTCAGCGCCGAGGCGGCCTTCGCCTCCTGCAGGAAACGCCGCTTGCGCTCGGGGCTGGTGGTCGCATCGGCGCGCAGGACCTTGATGGCCACCGGCCGATCGAGATGAGTATCGAAGGCCCGGTAAACCACGCCCATGCCGCCCTCACCCAACCTTGCTTCAATCCGGTAATGGCCAAGGGCCTGGCCGATCATTGGGTCCATGTTAGGACCTCGTTCCCTAGCGAGTCAAAGCCTCAAGTGACGGGAAACATCCTATTTGGGCATGTCACTCAGGAGCTCGACAACCGCAAGGGTGATCGGACGACAATTCTAACCATTAATTTGCTGACCCAATATCAACCATTCAGAAATCGTGGTTCGGCTGTGTTCTAAGCATCTTCCTGGGAAGAAATAGCCGGATTTAGCGTCGTAAAACAGCCCACTTGAAGCTTTTTGCGCGCATCAACGTACCATGGGGCTGAACCTCACGAGGCGGAGGATGGAATGCGATCAGAAATCGAAAATGCTGAAAAGGACAACCCGCAACGAACATACGCCAGACTTGCGGGGTTCTTGTTCCTCGGGGAAATCATCCTTGCTCTCGGCAGCGGCTTCGTCCTCTCCCACATCGCGGGGAGCGGAACCTTCGCAGAGACAACCACGAGAATCGCCGCGTCGGAACGTTCATACCGAGCAGCCCTCTGCACTGTGGTGATTGTCACTTTGAGTAGCGCTGTGCTGGCTTTCGCATTGTACGCGGCGCTTAAGCCCGTCAACCGTTTGCTGGCTCAACTCGGAATGATTTTCTGGTTGGGAGATTCATTTCTGGGACTGGTGATACGGATGTGCGGCTTCGTTAGGCTGCATCTTTACGTCTCCGCACAAACAGTTGGAGCCGGGGCGGTCACCGCCGAAGCATTGGCGGACCTGATGCGCAGCATTGCGGGCAGCACGGAGAACATCGGCGGCATTTCTTTCGGCATAGGCTCGCTCCTCTTCTTTTATCTGTTTTTCAAGTCGAGCTACATCCCGAGAGCCCTGTCATCTCTCGGGCTGGCTGCCTCGGTGATCTGGACATGCCTGTATTTTGCAAATTTGGTATTCCCGGAACGGCACGCGTTATTCCAATACATATGTTTACCTCCAATGGCGCTGGCTGATGTCATATCTGGCTTCTACCTTGTGTGTTTGCGGTAAAGACCGAGCTCCGGGGCAATCAGCCAGCTTAGCGAGCCGCGATCGACGAGGTCTCGAAGCGCTAGACACGGCCATCGCGACCATTACTCCTGGATTGTCGGCAACTCTTCCCCAAAGCGTCTCCCTCAAAGCCTTAACCCAAGGTTTGCCATGATTGGGCCCGAATAGACATATGCCGTCCGATGATGGTCAGATACTCGGTAATCTACGGAGGCACCCCGATGACCGCAGCAGACTTTCGCGGGATTGCACTGAGCCTGGAGGGGGTGGATGAGTACTCCCACGCAGGATTGCCGGCTTTTCGTGTGGGAGGCAGGAAATTTGCTTCGCTGGCCTCGCAAGCAGGGGGGTACGGAAATCTGATGCTTACGCCGGAGCAGCAGGCAGCGTTTGTGGAGGAGGCGCCCGAAATTTTCCTGCCAATCCCTGGCGGCTGGGGAAGGATGGGACACACCCATATTCGCCTGGCGGCGGCCAGTGAGGATGTAATGACGGGTGCACTCCGAACGGCGTGGAAACTGCGAATTGATAAGAACGCAAACACAGGCCGAAGAAAACCCATGTGGCGGAGCGCAGCGGAGTGATAGAAAACGCGGGAAGGGACGACTATGAAAGCAACAAGAGCGCGAAACATTAATAGCAATAAAAAGGGCTTGTCACCACAACAATGTGAAGAACTACTCAGAGCATTGAAAGCCCGTTTTGAGAAAAACATGAGCCGCCATAAAGGTCTGGAATGGGCTGAAGTCCGAGCAAAGCTGGAAGTTAATGCTGAAAAACTGTGGTCACTCAATGAAATGGAAAGAACTGGTGGCGATCCGGACGTTGTTGGTGGTGATAAAAAGACGGGCGAATACATGTTTTATGATTGTTCAGTGGAAAGTCCTAAAGGCCGCAGAAGTGTTTGCTACGACCGTGAAGCGCTGGAGTCGAGGAAAGAACATAAACCAGAAGATAACGCGATTGATATGGCAGCTGCCATGGGGATTGAGCTTTTAACGGAGGAACAATATCGAGAGTTGCAAAAACTGGGAAATTTCGATACGAAAACGTCGAGCTGGGTGAAAACACCTTTTGATATCAGAAAACTCGGGGGCGCCCTCTTTTGTGATCGGCGCTACAACACTGTTTTCGTGTATCACAACGGTGCGGAATCTTACTATGCCGCTAGGGCGTTCCGTGGCTCGCTAAGGGTCTAATTTTGCAGGTGGGAGTGCGAGTCCGAGATATATTGCTGACGCCATCGGTCAAGGCCTGAATGTGCTCGTGGTCTCCACCTCGCCGGAACAGGCCGCCGGACACGGTGGCTGGCTCGGAGCGTTCGTTGGATGGGACGTCCCGGCCTGCCAACCTCGACTCTGTGTTCTGCTGGATCCTGTGGCTGCCGGCCCTTCCCGCAGCGGCGTGGGCAATGCGCAGGCAAGGCACGGACGGGCCCCATTCCACTGAGGGTTGCGCACGGTAGTTCGGTAACGCAATTCGGCAGCAACGATCGGAACTTGACGATCTCCCATAAATATGGGAGCATACCAGTATGAAGACCACGCTGGAAATTCCGGACGCCATCTTTCGACGCGCCAAATCGGTAGCTGCCGAGCGTGGAATTGCGTTTCGGGAGTTTGTCACAGAAGCAGTGAAGGAAAAACTGGCCTGCGACCGCCGGGCTGGGGACAAACCCTGGATGGCTGCCTTCGGCAAACTTCGACAGCTGCGCAAGGAAACTGCCAGAATCAATCGCATGATCGAGGATGAATTCGAGCAGGTCGAGGCCGAGGACCGGCTGTGATTTTGGACACCAATGGACTTTCAGGAGTAGCAGAGGGCGAATCCGCACTGGAACCCGTTCTCCGCAAAGCGGCCCAAGTCGCCATTCCTGTCATTGTACTGGGGGAATTCCGCTATGGGATTTCGCAGTCTCGCAAGCGGGCGTACTACGAACAATGGCTGGCCGAATACTTGCCGAAATTTCGAATTCTTGATCTCGATGAACGGACTACCATTTCCTATAGTGCCGTCCGAACCGAGCTAAGGAAGGCCGGAACTCCTATTCCTTCGAACGACATCTGGATTGCCGCATTGTGCCGCCAACATTCCCTGCCTCTTCTAAGCCGCGACCGCCACTTCGACGCCGTCTCCGGAATCACCAGAGTCGCGTGGTAGTTTGAGCTTTGGGACTAAGGACACAAATGTTGGTGTCCCTACGGGATTTGAACCCGTATTACCGCCGTGAAAGTTCCTCCCGCCGGAGTCTGCATTTGTACGAGTTGCTAAAGACGTGATCTTCTTGCCTGGATTTCACTGATGCAAAGAACGGGAATGGCGCAGACTCATCGACTTTCCCGTTCTTCGGCTTCCCAAAACCCGAGTTCAGCAACCTCGCTCGGGTTTCATTGTGCGGGGGACTCATCTACTCGACAGGTGACCAATCATCCGTAGGATCAAAGCTCTGAATTGCTGTAGCGATCTTCATCGTGTCCGGACCCAAATCCTGCTCGTAAATGATGCCGTCGTTGCCGGTCATAAAGGTCATGACACCGGTTTCGCCGTACTTCACTGGCACTGCCAGAAGGGCGAATCCGCCGGTCATTTTTCCGTCCACGAGGTAGCTCTGGGCTCCGCGGGTGCGGCATCGCCTTGAGCCGTCAGGATGCGAAAACGGTACCCGTCAATGGCCAAAGCTTCCCGCGGAGGGTTCGCGTCCAGGGAAGACGTCGGAAACTCATCGAAGCTGCCGAGGGGGCTTGGGCCTTCGGTCTGAGACGCAGGCCAGTAAAGCCCATCCTGCTTGCCTGAGGTGCTGACGATGCGTTGGGCGAAATGCGGCGTCGAGCCCACCGTGGCGAAGTAGGTTTCCTGCGCGTTGGCGATCGCGGCGCAGGCGTCAATGGCCAGCAGTTCGTTGCGCCCGATGTCGCGCGTGCGGATTTCCTGGGCTCCGGCCGCGGCGTCAAAGTACCACTGGCCGGAAGAACTCCTGGCCAGAGGGGCTGAAAATGACGCAGAACCCGGCGTTCCGATTGACGATGTCGAGGAAGTTCCGAACTGCCTCGCCGCGATGCAACATGGCGTTCGTCGGATCGCCGGCGGCTTCGTCCCTCTCTCCGGCTCGTACGCGAAATTCACCCCATCTTGTTGCGCGGGGGGCCAACAGAATACCAGGCGAATTCCGCCGGTCGCAGAACTGGGTTGGCGGTACGCGCCCGGGCAATGCTGGGTTTGTTCCGCCACAGTTCTGCGGAGGCAACGAGGAACGGCGTAGAACCTGAGACGTAGCCACAACGCAACTGTTCGCCGGTAGGCCCGTATCCCTCGTGTAAAACTTTTGTATTTTCTTCCATTCCTCACTGACTTCCGCGAAACGCCTCACTAGCCTCAGATCATCGCCGTCTTATATACCAATCATAAGGAGTTGCGCGGTATGCGAGTTCATCCCAAGGGCAGCCTTGCGCGCGTGCTGCTCACCTCAGTTTTCGGCCCCTACGCGCAGGACGACAAATTCGGCTCCCGCGCCATCAATCCCATGGAGCTTTACCACAACCAAGTCACCCGCGCCCAGGGCGGCTTTTCCCTTCGCATGTTCCACCGATCGTGGGGAATCATGATGATCCAGCAAAACATCTCAGCGCCGTGCGCGGTCCTCGATTTCCCCACCCGTGAAGGCTTTGCCCACGAACTGACGGCGCACGACTACGACATAGTCGGCATTTCAGCCATCGTCGTGAACGTCGCCAAGGTGGGCGAGATGTGCCGTATCGTGCGCCGGCTCTCGCCAAGATCGGTCATTCTCGTTGGGGGACACGTCGCCGCCATTCCCGGCCTCGACCACATGATCGACGCAGATCACATCGTACGCGGCGAAGGCATCTCGTGGATGCGCCGCTATCTCGGCGAAGATCCCGAGGCACCTATCCGCCATCCCGACATCGTTTCCGGCCTGCACACACGCGTCATGGGCATCCCGCTCATCGAGCGAAAAGGCAGCACGGCGGCGACGATCATTCCGTCGGTCGGCTGCCCGATGGGCTGCAACTTCTGCACAACCTCGGCGTTTTTCGGAGGCAAAGGCAAGTTCGTCAACTTCTACGAAACTGGCGACCAACTCTACGATGTCATGTGCCAGGCCGAAGCGTCGCTTGGCGTGCAAACGTTCTTCGTCATGGACGAAAACTTCCTCCTGCATCGCAAACGCGCCATGCGCCTGCTCGATCGCATGAAAGAAGCTGGCAAAGCCTGGGGAATGGCCGTTTTCGCCTCGGCGAACGCCATCCGCCAGTACAGAATCGAAGAAATCGTGGAGCTCGGGGTCTCGTGGATCTGGATGGGGCTTGAGTCGCGGTGCTCGAACTACACGAAGCTTAAGGGCACCGACTCGCACAAGCTCACGCGCGAACTGCGCGGACACGGCATCCGTGTGCAAGGCTCGACCATCATCGGTCTCGAACATCACACGCCCGAGAACATCCTAGAGGAAATCGAGTACGCGGTAGCACACGACGCCGATTTCCACCAATTCATGCTCTACACCCCGGTACCCGGCACGCCCTTATACAAGGAGATGTCCGAACAGGGCCGCCTAGTCGAAGGCATCGACTTCGCCGATATCCACGGGCAAGACAAATTCAACTTCCGTCACGCCGCCATTTCGCGGGCGGACTCCAAGCGCTTCCTAGACTGGGCTTTCTGGCGTGACTTCGAGCGTAACGGGCCGAGCCTCTACCGTATGTGCCAAACCATGTTGCAAGGCTGGCGACGTTACAAGAACTATCCCGATCTGCGCGTCCGCGAGCGCTTCGCCCGCGAGAACGCCAAGCTGCGCAGCGCTTACAGCGCCGCGCTCTGGGCTGCGGAACGCTATTTCCACCACGTCAATCGGGATGTTAGCCGCCAGATCCGAGAACTGCGCCATGAGATTGCAAGAGAATTTGGCCCCATCTCTCGCTTCGCGGCAAATCTCGCCGGACCCGTGCTTCTATGGACAACACGGCGTGAAGATCGCAGACTAGCCGCGGGCGTAACCTATGAGCCGCCTACCATTCTTGAACGCCGCAACTGGGTCGCAGTGAAAGGAAATCGTGAATAAAATCATGATTCTTCATTCGGCCGTGGGTGCATTCCGGACAGACACTATCGAACTGAGTGGTTGGCGTCCCCGACGGGATTTGAACCCGTGTTACCGCCGTGAAAGGGCCTTTGAGGGGTCTTGGATGGACTTGGCTAGATTTCTAAGAATGGCCACGCGTGACTCGATTCTGGTTTAGCTCTATTCACTTCTTGGAATCGTCCCAGTATATTGGCCTTTCTGCAGCGAATCCGGGAGCGGAATGTGAGCGCTGATAATCGAAAAAGTGGAGACAGGTGGAACGATGGCTGCTCAACGCGGCGCGCATTCTTGAAGGGTTTAGCCGGTTCGCTCGGAATAGCAACGGCCACGCGAGGCCGTACTTTGTTGCTGAGTCGCTCCGCCAACTATGACTTTCGCGCCGTGCGCAACGCTATCCTCGCGGCCGTTGGCTCCCACAAGGCGACTGGCCTTGCCGTGGCTGTGGGGCATCATGGGCGAATTGTTTGGGAGGAAGGTTTTGGCTGGGCCAACCAGACAGCAGGAACCAAGGTTAGCGAACACACGCCTTTCTGCCTCGCGTCCATAACAAAGCCGTTCACCACCACAACCATGATGACGCTCGTTGCGGCGGGAAAGATCTCCTTGGACGATTCGGCCAACAAGTACCTTAACGAGAGCTCTCGCCTAAAAGGAAACGCCAAGAATGCAACCATACGGCTACTGGGCGCACATGCAGGGGGGCTGCCATCGATGTTTGAAATGTTTCCAAGCGCCGGCGACGCGCGGCAGCCGTCGCCCAGGGTCTTGCTAAAGAACTATGGGACTCTCGCCTACTTGCCAAACGAAGTGTACGAGTACAGCAACATCGGGTTCACCGCGTTGGGTACAATTGCCTCGAATGTAACTGGATTTGAGTTTGGCGAGCTCTTGACGCGTCAAGTCCTTGAGCCGCTAGGCCTGCATGACACCTTTTTCGATACCGACAAGACTCGCCTTGCAAATGGAGCGGTGCTCTACGACGAGTTGCAGCACCCTATCCCGGAATATTTCACCGCAACGCCGCCTTCGGGAGAGCTCTACGCCAGTGCCCACGACCTTGCTCGTTTTGCGATGTTCAATTTGAAAAACCATCTGCGAGACCAAGCACCTATATTGAGCGACCATCTCCTTGACGAACTCCATAAGCCTGTATTCTCGGGACCATCTGGAGCAGCTACGACATTCGGGTGGTTCTCGGGCGAAACAAAGTCGGGCTTGCGCGTGATCTTTAAGGACGGTGGGCAGCCTGGCGTCAGCACAATCCTGTATATGGTTCCCGAGGAGAACCTTGCATGCGTGGCGCTGGCCAATCGTTCCGACAACGGAGAACTTGTTCAAACACTGGTCGACCAAGCGGCCAGCACAGTCATACCCAATTGGACGACTCCGAACACCTCGGTCAGTTTACCGATGGTCGATTTTCCAGGCAGCACACTCTATAACGGCAAGTGGAGCGGCAAGCTCCGTGGTGGAGGGACAGAAACTGCAGTTTTCGTTGAAATCACTCCGAGCGGTAGCGCCACTCTTTCCTTAGGGAACAAGGGACCTGAGAAGGTCACAAACCTTCGTTTGCAAGGGAACGCTCTGGTGGGAAGGTCGGTTGGAATGATCGAATCGGCAGATGCAATTCGCAATCACGCAATGTCGTTATCGCTCAAGCTCCAGCTGCACAATAACAAACTCGCGGGACGCATCCTCGCGAGCGCAAGCGGTGCTGGAGAGCTTGCAGTTTTGCCATACGTCATCGAATTAGGGCCTTCCAATTAACCGCGGATCTCCCGCCACTCACCTGAGGTATTCACAACAATTCCGCGGTCAATATTGGTCATGGGCAACTGTGTCGATCATTGCCGGATGTCGGCCATCCCGAAATTGCCGTCAGTTGGTTGGGTCATCATAACGCCTCCTAAGCGTGATGACCCACTTTATGCTTCTACAAAGGGGTTTTTCTGCTGCAAAGCGGCTTCGCTCAACAGGCGATAGCGCTCACCGAGGGGTTTTGAGCGCAATCGTGATTTGGACGAAGCCGCTGTCGCGGCGGACGCTACCGCGTGTTTCAACTTCAGCTGATTGGGAGGGGCGAGAGAGTTGAGATAAGTTGGGTCACAGAAATTAAGGAGGTCTCCATGACCCAACTTCGCAAAAAGATGCTGGAGGAACTCCAGCGCCGTAATTACTCCCATCGTACCGCAAAAACTTACGTTCGGATCGTCC
>DASPST010000030.1:0-4657 GCA_035623795.1 Terriglobales bacterium | reverse complement strand
CGCCTGCTGGCCGATCTGGCCAACGCCGTCCTGATGATCGCCCAGACCGACGTGGTTTCGCTATGGAGCGCCGGCCGCATCCGCAACTTTCTGGAAGACGGCGCCAACCGCAACCGCCTGCGTCTGGTGCTGAACCGCTACCAAAAGATCCCCGGTTTCACCGAAGAAGACGTGGAAAAAGCCACCAACTGCCAGATCCTCTGGAAGCTGCCCAACAACTACCGCTTGATCGCGGCCGCCATCAACCAGGGCGTGCCGGTTGCTTCCGAAGACAACCCAATCGGACGTTCGTTCCTGGGCTTGGCCAAACTCCTCGCAGAACGGGAAGGGCTGGGCAATGCGGGCGTGCCCGTCGCCGTACCCCGGGATGGAGGGGCTCGCAACCGCCGACGAAAATGGCTCTCGGGGCTTGCATCCCTCAAGCCCAGCGCCTGAAGGCGCCCCAAGGCTAGGTGAGGAACACCCGCCTTTGGGTACGCCCCACGGTGCCCTGGGTGCGTTCTGATCCGTGAACATCCCAACCCCGTTCTCAACGATAACGAGCGCATCCTTGCCCCCTCCGAATTCCGTAGAGCCCTACAGGACTTTGGTCTAAGCTGGCAACGTTCGGTTCAGGATGTTTGCAGAGTTGAACGACCACTCGTCACGGAGGCTGACCTCATGCTCTCGAAACCCTGGATAACCTTGGTTGTCGGGGCGGTTTGCATTCTGCTTTTCTGCAGCCGTTCGGGGTATGGTGAGTCAGCCGTCGATCCTTGTTCTCTGCTCTCGCAGGCGCAGGTCAGCGCCGCTCTCGGCGCGGACGTCGCAGAAGGTAAGCGGGTCACGCCCAAGCTATGCGATTGGTCCGTTCCCGGCCAGTCCCCGGGGATGCGAGCAAAAAAAGTCACCATCACAATGCTGGAGCCGCAAGGGTTTAGCAATGCCAAGCTGCAAGGCGGCGGAGGAAACATCACCAAGACCCCCGTCAGTGGCATCGGCGATGAAGCGGTTTACGGGACCACGTCCGGTTTGGCGACAACCTTGTCGGTCAGGAAGGGGAGCGTGGCCTTCACGGTTCATGTCTGGGGATTCGATGAAAAGAAGGACGTAGACCAGATCAAAGCCAAGGAGAAAACGCTCGCCCTCGAAGCTCTCTCCAAGTTATGAATGATGGGTGGCGGGGTTGATGATCGCGTCTAGCAAAAAGCGAAACCTCGAAGAAAATCTGCACGAGGGGACACCAGGTCCGCTGGCGCACTTCGCCCTCCATTCGGGTGACGTCTTTTCTGCTTCGCCACGCTCGGCAATTGCGTTACTTCGTCGTTGCTGAAGCGCTCCCTGGAGGACTTTTCAGAACCAGCACCAGAATTCGGCCATCGGAGTGAAAGCCGCCGCCGGTTGCCGTCTTTGCCTCCGTCAGCGCGTTAGGTGGGGTGACGTGGTTGCGCGCCACGACAAGCCCGGTACCGGAGAGCGTGTCGTTCACGTATTCTCGTTCGCCGTCAATGGCCGGGTCGATTTTGTGGGTGATTCCGTTATTCCGCTGGTCGCGCTCAAAACCAATGTCATGCGTCGCCGCGACGCACCACAAGGGCTTGCCATCGACCTGGTACGGCGATTTCCACACCCGGAGATGGTTCCGCGACATGACCACGCGCACCGGTTCGGCGTGCGCGAAGCCATAGTCCTGTGCCCGCCCGAACAGATAGAGAATGCTCATGGGCATGGTGAGGTAATCTTCCTTCTCCATCGTGTCTTTCAACGCTGCCATGATCGAGCCTTTGACCGACTTGTCCACCTTCACCCATTCCGCGGCGATAAACGCACTCACCACATCGGCTTCGGTCCCCACCAAGAGCGCGTTGACCATGTCGCCCTCGCCGCCCTTTTCATCCGTGACTCGGCGCGGGAGCTTAGCGAGTAGCTGCGTGGTGATGTAGGACAAATTGCTGTCAGGCGGTCCCCCGGCGTTGGTGCCCGCCGCGGTATTCAGGCCCGGATCGACAACCACTACGCGCACCTGAAACTGCCCCTGTGCGCCTTCGGCATCCTTATGGCTTTGGTTGATTCCCAGAAACAAACGGCCGGCCACCGGAGCCTGGTACTGCGAGTCACCGCCCACCAGAAACGAATGCGCTGCGTCGCCCGAACCGAGGCGGCCGATGAGGGCCCCATGTCCTGCATCCAGCACGGCGTACTCGTGGATCACGTCCTTGACCCCTCGTGGTAGCCCTGCCGGGCCAAAGCTCTTTCCGTTGGGATAGGTGACGATGCCGTCAGCGGTGATGTGAAGCTTCTCACCGGCGTGCAGGTCAATTTTCGTATCGACCCATTGCTGGGAGCCGGCCACCTCGATCTGGTAAGCCTCAGCCTTGGATTGACTCACCTGGGGAATCGCCCCCGGCGAGGGTGCTTCCCGGGATGGCTCGGCAGGCTGCTCCTGCGCGCAAGGCGCAACCTCAGCCATCACTCCCGCGAGGACCAACACGGCTGCTCTAGAGATGATCCAAGTTGCAGAGTTCATGAGGAACCTCCCTTAGAAAAATTGCTTTACTAGCCCGCCTGGCCCTCAATTTACCGCGCTATGCCGCGCTACAACGCATTCGTCAGAAGTCCTTTGCACCATTTCGGGCAGGCCTCAAAGGATCCAATTGTCGCGGATGTCATGAAATCTCATGGCTACTCTAGCTCCCCATTGAGCCAGAACCAACTTGGTGACCGCCCTGAGATCCTGCCCTGGATTCGCGGTTTCGACCAATTCTTGGCTACGTTGATCGCTTAGAAGAATAGGGGAATTCCGACGATCCAGCACCCGAAATTGTGCGCTTCGGGAAATTCGGCTGAGCCGAAGGCTCAGCGGTGCGGAGAACTGGTGTTCACCATCTTCTGCGGTGCTACCCAACACCGACCAGCAACCGACGCTTCGTGCCACGGGGCTGCATGCAGTGATGGCCCCTGTTTCCGCCCTCCCCGCAGCAACGCTTGGTTAACACCTCGGTGGCTGCCAAACCTGATGGCCGCCACCGAGACGAGGTTCATCCTCACGCAGCCATTTGCTGGCCGAGGAACTCCTTGGCCTTGCCGACCTCAGCGTCCCACTTCTTCAATTGTTCCGGGTTCAAAAAGTTCACCAAGCGCTGGCGAAGTTGATCACGATTGGCAGCCACCTGCTTAATGATGTCGGCCCTCGTAGCATTCGGGTTGGCTTGGTGGTACTCAGCAACCTTGGCACGGGCCTCGGTCAGGAATTCCTGCAGTTTTGTTTTTTGATCATCCGTGAGTTGCAGATCAGCACCGAATTTCTTCAGTTCGGCCGTAACCTGCTCACGTTGTTCAGGCGTAAGATTCATGGATTCGCTCCTTTTCTAGTTAAATGTTTTGGGGTTCCTGCTCGGACCTTGCGTACGGTCTTCCCTTTCCGCATCTGCACGCTGGCCGACATTGCAAAGACCGCGCAGCGTTAGTCTGGATAAAAGCGGGAGGCCGTTCTGTGAGTTTGAGAAGGGAGGTCTCCCGCTCCAAACGCCGGGGCAAGTAGGGCTCTTTGATGCCTCCAAAGCTCCCCGTCGGCGCTGGACTTAGGTTGCAGGATCGTCAGAAAGAAGACAACTGGTACTTATGACAGCGCACAGTGGTAGTTCTTACAGTTGACTCTCCGGTCATAGGGTATGGGAGCGTCGGTGATGGTTGCCCGACCGGTCGACGCCACAAATCAGAGTTGCCGGGCCGGGGGCGGCACTCCGCAGCGATCTCGGGTAGTGGTTGACAACGATTGACACCTTCCGCCTCGATTGCAAAATCCTGGTGGCGACGGTTACGACCAATCCATCCACATCTTCGGAAACATCGACATGAGCCACACTGCCCCGATCGTCATCGAGGTGCTGACAGTCGATGGATACACCCGGAATCTGAACGACCGCAAGCTGTCATGAGGATTCAACTGTCTGAACTGCCACCGCTTGCGCGGACGGCTCGACAGCAACGCATCTCCTTCCGTAAAGGGCTACTGGAACCGAGATGGGAGCTGTTTACTGGCAGAAATGACAGTAGTCACCGCACGGATTACTTGGCACATTTCCGGAGGGGAGCAACCTATGAGGCCGCATGCTTCAACTCCGGTTCTAAGAGGCAGTTGGGCCGTGTTGCTGGTCATCCTACTTTCCGCGACTTGGTCCCAAGGGCAATCACCACCAAATCCAGACGTGCAGCAACTGAAAGACAAGCTCCAGCAATTGGATCAGGAAATGCAAGAACTGAAGGCGCAGATTGGCGCCGTGGAGCAGGCGCGTGCATCAACCACTGCGTCCGCGGCCGTACCGCCTTCCGACTCCAGCGCTGCCCAAGGCACGCCGGAGAAGCCGGCTCAGGCGGTGCGGGAGGAAGAGCACAAAAGCAGCCTGGACCTGTACGGCTTCGTCATGCTGGACTCGGGTTACGATTTCGGTCAAATCGATCCGAACTGGTTTGATGTCGAGCGCCCTACGAAATTGCCGGCATTTGCCAACGAGTTCGGAGGGAACGGCAACGTCTATTACGGCGTGCGCCAGACCCGATTCGGCGTGAAGACGTCTACGCCGACGGGATTGGGCGACCTGAAGACCTGGTTTGAATTCGAGTTGTTCGGGACCGGGGTTGACGCGGGCCAGACCACGTTTCGCCTGCGCCAGGCCTA
>DASPST010000024.1:0-5472 GCA_035623795.1 Terriglobales bacterium | reverse complement strand
TTTCCCTCCCACGTATCCAGGGCTGATTACAATCTTTCCGGGCAACTGGTATTGGAGATTGAGATTCCACTGGTCATACACCGGCGTGTGAGGGTTCCAGTCCTGACTGGTCACGCCAGCGAATGGTGCCTGGCTGGGATTGAGAGGCGGGAATCCAGTCGCCAGGGTAACTTGCGAAGGGGTTATCCCATCGCTGTTAAATGTAGGCTCGAAGAAAAACGGCAGATTGTAGTTGATCTGCAGCGGGTCGCCCGTGCGAATTTCATAGAAGACAAAAAAGCGCCCGTATCCTGCGCGCACCACCAATGGCTTGGATTGAAAAGGACTGTAAGCCAGGCCAACGCGTGGCGCAAAGTCGTCTCTGTCCGGCGTCGCCAGCTTCGACGGATAGCCGGGAGTCCCAGCCGGAACAATGATTCCCTTGGTGTAATCGAAATTGCTCTGGTGACCTTGGGCTTCGTAGACAGGGGTCGCGTAGTCGTAGCGCAGCCCAAGGTCCAGCGTCAGATTGGAGGTAACTTTATAAGTATCCTGGACGAACGCCCCGTACGTGTGCTGGCGATTGCCGAAATAAATGACTGTCGAAATGATCGATGTGACCGGCAGCCCGACAAGCATGTCGGCCAGGCCGTCACCGCTGCCATCTCCCAGCGTACCGGAGGCGGAAGTGAATTGGCCGGAAAACGTCAGGTTCCCGCGCGGCTGGCCGATTTGCAGGAGGTTGAACTGGTCAAAGCGAAACTGCGGCCCCACCTTGATCATGTGCTTCCCGTGCACCAGACTGAGCGTGTCGTTAACCTGGATGTCCTGGCTCGTGCTCTTGGTCGGCGTAAACGTCGGTTCACCCAGCCCGGCATACGCGCCGGGGGCGAACCAGGTCAGCCCATTGACCCGGGGATCGTTTGGCACACCCGGCACTTGCAGGTCAGCAGGCGGGTATTGCTGGCCATAAGAAGGAGAGTTGGAGATGTAGTGGACGCGGTTGAATCCAATGCGAAACGCGTTCACAAGATTCGGCTTTATGGTATAGGTCAAGCCGAATACCGCTCCTTCCGTGTCTAAAGGCCGATTTCCGGTGTTGTAATTGCCTCCGTCCGCGATTCCAGAGAATACTGGCGCCTGAAAACGTGTGTCCAGAATCAGGGAAAACCTTTCGAAGAGCTGGAGCTTGTCCGTGACGTTCTCATCAGCCCGCGCATCCATCTGATCGACCTGGTCATGTCCAGGCGCATTCACCAGATAGTTGTTGGCCGTTCCCGGCAGGTTCGGCGCGGGATAGAGAGCAGCGTAGTTGAGTCCGATGCTGTTCATCCGGCCAGCGGGAATTATGTTCGCTTGTCCTGGGATCGGTTGACCTGTAGTTGGATCGAATCCAAAACCGTTTCGCACTCCCGTCGATGGGTCCGGCTGTGGGTCGTAAATCTCGTTGGTGAAGATCGGCCGACCCAGAGCGTCGAAGCAAGCCGAAGTTCCGTCCGCGCCGCAAGTCATTGATTGTTGCGGTACCGGACCCAAAATGCCGCTGAAATCTCCCATTCGTTCGTTGGACGTGCCGTTTGTGCCGTCGGTCGGCACAGTAACAATGTCAGTCTGCGCGGAGTGGATCCTTGTGCCTTCGTAATCGACAAAGAAGAACGCTTTGTTTTTCACGATCGGTCCGCCCAGTGTCCCGCCAAACTGATTTTGCTTGTAAGGAGCTTTAGGCTGGTCCGGTGATTCAAAGTATCCGCGCGCGTCGAAGGCATCATTGCGAAGAAACTCCCAGGCTGATCCGTGGAAACTGTTCGTGCCCGACTTCGTGCTCGCGTTGATGACCGCCCCGCCGTTGCGCCCGAATTCGGGAGAGTAGTTCGAGGTCTCAATCTTGAATTCGGCGATGGCGTCAACGCTGCTTAATACAGCCACATCTCCGTTGTCGTTGGAGTTGTTGTCGATGCCGTCGAGAATAAAGTTGTTCTGATCCCCGCGAGTGCCATTGACCGCGAAGCTTCCCCCAGTATTCCCGTTCGTCGGGGCGCTCCCGCCGTTCACCGGTCCCTCGATGACCTTGGAGACACCAGTAGTCAGCTCAGCAAGGTCTGTGTATCGCCGGCCGTTTAGGGGCAACTCCTGGATTTGCTCGGCGGCGACCACGTCGCCTAGAGTGGCCGACTCGCTGTCCAGGAGTGGGGCTCGAGCCGTGACCTCTGTGGTCTGGGTGACCGAACCAACCTGGAGTTGGAAGTCGAGTTTCTGGTTTTGTTGAACATTTAGAACCATGTCCTGCGTTGCTGTCCGGAACCCGGTTGCTTCGGCCGAAATCGAATAGCGCCCGATTTTCAGGGGTGTAATAACGTAATTGCCGTCAGCATTACTCTTGGCGCTGACCTTGATCCCTGTATCCGTCTCCGTCGCTACCACATTGACGTTCGGGAGCACCGCTCCGGTCGCGTCCCGGATTGTCCCAGTCACGGTGGCGGTATCCACCTGCGCCCATCCAGTGAGAGCTGTGAACAGAATGCAAAGCAGAGCTAAAGGCAATGTGGCTTTCATAATGTCCACCTCGGCATTCATACCACTTGAGCGGAAGCGTAACACAGTCCTGACTGTCTTTACTATGACCGGCCGATACCTGGCGTAGCAGCCTTCCCGCTGATTTAGCCCTCTCGTTAAGAGAGGCTGCACAGGCTGTTATGTTGCGCATTCCAGCGATCTGAATGTTGCTGGTTATGGCTTTGGCACCTCGAAATTGCGGCACGAGTTTTGCACGCAAACAGGCCTAGGCGCCTCCCCGGCATCAGATGCGCCTGGCGGCAGACATGTACTTGGCCTCATCCTCACGCTGAATGTGAGGGACTTCAGCCGCACGTCCTGGAACCGTCATGCGCCAGGGCAACGTTTATGAGCGGCCTACCCGAGCATGCTTCGGCAGCTGGAAAAACCACAGCCTCAAGCTTTTCACACAGGCAGCTTGACGTCACCACCCTTTGCTGTTGATTGACTTGCCCTACCCCTGGCCCTAACATTTCAGCCCGATGATAGGCCAGACCATTTCGCACTACCTCATCCTCGAGAAGCTGGGTGGCGGTGGGATGGGCATAGTCTACAAGGCCCAGGACACGCGCTTAGATCGATTTGTGGCTCTGAAATTCTTGCCGGAGAACGTAGCCAAAGACCGGCAAGCTTTGGAGCGTTTTCGGCGCGAGGCAAAGGCGGCTTCCGCCCTGAATCACCCGAATATCTGCACGATCTATGACATCGGTGAACAAGACGGCCATGGCTTCATCGTCATGGAGTTCTTGGACGGCGTAACCCTAAAACACCTAATCGGCAATCGGCCAATGGAGTTGGAGAGCGTTTTGGGCTTGGGCATAGAGATCGCAGATGGTCTGGATGCAGCCCATGCCGCTGGGATCGTTCACCGTGACATCAAACCGGCGAACATTTTTGTCACCAAGCGTGGCCACGGCAAGATTCTCGATTTCGGATTGGCAAAGGTCACACCCCTTGCGGGCCGCACCATGGAAATAGCTGGACCGACAGCGCTTAGCGAAGAACACCTGACCAGCCCAGGTTCGACGTTAGGAACCGTTGCCTACATGTCGCCTGAGCAAGTCCGAGGCAAGGAACTGGATACTCGCTCAGACTTGTTCTCTTTCGGTGCGGTTCTGTACGAGATGTGCACGGGCATGCTTCCGTTTCGGGGTGACACATCTGGAGTGATCTTCAAAGCCATCTTGGACGGGACACCCACGTCGGCAGTGCGCCTGAATCCTGACCTCCCAGCCAAGCTGGAAGACATCATCAGCAAGGCGTTGGAGAAAGATCGAAACCTGCGCTATCAGGTCGCTTCCGACATGCGTGCCGACCTCCAACGACTGAAGCGCGATACCGATTCCAGTCGCGGTGCGGTAGTGGCGGCTGTGGAACCGGGCATTACGGTGGGTAGCGGGACGTCAGTAGCGACTACCGCAACTCCCGGGACCATCCCGGCAGCGGCGAGTGTGGCGGCTGCTCCAACGACATCCGCAAGCGGCTCGGTTTCACCACCTTTGAGTTCTAGTGTGGCAGCTGCTGGACGGGTAAGGTGGAAGCCATCGCCGGTGATTGGAATAGGAGTTGCAGCTTTGTTCGCGGCGATCGCAGCAGGTGGCTATTACTTCCTCCACCGGACACCGAATGCGATTGATTCGGTGGCTGTCTTACCTTTGGCTAATATACCACCTCGAACTCAGAAATGGACTATCTCGCGGATGGCATCACTGAGGGCGTCATTAATCACTTGTCGCGGCTATCAGGGTTGCGGGTGATGGCGCGTAGCACGGTTGTCCGGTACCGCCAGGCGCAGCAAGATCCATTGCAGATCGGGCGAGAGCTGAAGGTAGCAGCGGTGGTCGTGGGCCGTTTGTCTCAGCATGGGGATACCCTCAACGTGGAAACCGAGATGGTGGATGTGAGCAACGGCTCACAGATCTGGGGTGATCAATACCGGCGCAAGACCTCTGATATCGCGAGCGTGCAGGACGACATCGCCTCTGACATCTCCGGCCAATTGCGCCTCAAGCTCACTGGTGAGGAGAAGAAGCGACTGTCAGGGCATGGGACGGAGAATGGTGAGGCTTATCAGCTCTATGTGAAGGGCCGTTACTACCTGGAGCAGCGCACACCTGACAGCCTGCACAATGCGGTTGACCAGTTTAGCCAAGCCACTGCCAAAGATCCAACCTACGCACAGGCATTCGCTGGGCTGGCAAAGACGTACGTAATCCTTTTTGATCGGCAAATTATTTCCCATGATGAGGCATCGCCTAAAATCCGCAGTGCAGCGCAACGAGCAATTGAACTCGATCCCACATTGGCCGAGCCACACGCCACATTGGCAGTCCTGAAGGAGGCGGATTGGGACTGGGTGGGAGCAGAAACCGAGTATCGCAATGCGATCGGACTGAACCCAAACGACCCCACGTCTTACCATTGGTACGCGATTCTGCTGCAAAACTTAGGTCGACCAAAAGAGGCATTGTCCGAGATTGAGAAGGCTCTGGCACTGGATCCAGCGTCTCCGCAGATTAACTCGAACCATGTGTCGATCCTGTCTGATCTGCACCGTTATGATGAGGCCATGGCGGAGTTAAACAGGCTGATTGCCGCCAATTCGGAATTTCCGCCGTACTATGGATACCGCAGCAGCTTGTACTGGCGCCTGGGGAAACAGGACGCCTACGTGGCAGATCAGGTCATGCAGATGAAGAAGATTGGGCATTTGCAAGAAGCCGAGGCATTTGCTACTGGATATCGGAAATTGAAGCTGAAGGGTGCGTTCACCGCGCGGATTGAGGTACTGAAAAACAAGTCGCAAAGGGAGTATGTCTCACCCTACGAAATTGCGGTTAACTATGGCTTTATGGGAGACCGTGACCAAGCCTTCGAGTGGTTGGAAAAAGCGTATGCGGAGCGGTCGGGACGCATGGAGTACATAAAAGTCGAAGACGC
>DASPST010000011.1:0-51859 GCA_035623795.1 Terriglobales bacterium | reverse complement strand
TCCGTTGCGCGGACTGTAGTGCTAAGGAGAGGAATCGTGGGAGCGGCCCAAAGCGGGGCGATCTACCAGTTCAAAGTGGCTTTAATCGGCATCACCCCGCCCATCTGGCGCCGTGTTCAGGTCACTGGGGACTATACCCTGGCCCAACTCCATCGCGTCTTGCAAGTGGTCATGGGCTGGGAGAACTACCATCTCTACATGTTTCGAATTGGCAGTAAGAAGTACGGCCCGCCCGATCCCGACGGTGTTGATGATTTGGGATTGGTCGACGCAAAGCGGATACGCCTTTCCGAGGTGGTGCCGAGCATAAGTACCACCTTCACATATGTTTACGACTACGGCGACGATTGGGAGCATGAACTGCTGCTGGAAGCAACCCCTATGCCCGAACCAGCCGTGACGTATCCGCGCTGCCTCGCCGGCGAAAGGCGGTGCCCACCAGAAGATGTGGGAGGAATCGGGGGTTACGCCGACTACCTGGAAGCAATGTCTGATCCCAACCATGCGGAACATGAAGAGAGGATGATGTGGCGCGGACCATTCGATGCTGAAGAGTTTTCGGTGGAGACGGTTAACCGGGAACTCGCCAAGAAGTTTCGCTCCAGACCCAAAGCGGCACCGCGCTCGATCCCCTCAACGCCGAAGCTGTCGGCGAAGGCCAATCGTCTGACAAAGACTTTTATCAGGCCGATCACACCGCAAAGGCAGCGCATCCCCATCAAGGCAGATGCGACTGTTCCTCTGGAGTTGAACCAGCGCGAACGTGACTTGATCATTTCCCACACCTTCGCCGATGAATCGATAACCAACCGGCTGCGAGTCGTGCCGCAACCGGGGCAACGCCCCGTGTTTCACTTCACTCTCGACGAACTCGATGAACTTGCAGGCGATGTGGCTGCCGAAGCCAACCACGCCAAGAACAAAGTCCTGCAAGAACAACTGGACCAACTTTGCGAGCGGATTGAGGCTGTCCTGAGCAAGTACACCGACGCGGATGTCTGAGCCGCCGATCGTGCCTGGATGGAAGGAGTGTTGGAATCCCACTCAGAACGTTGGATCGACAGTCTAAAAACCCCTCGAATTGAGCACCACGTGCCCAAGCTGCGCAAGAACCGCCTTCGCGAAGAACGAATCCATAACGAGATCATCGTTGACGCCTATGGACCAGAAGAACAGGCTCTCGGCTGGTACTACTGCCTGGAGAACAAAATTCAGTTTCCTTTCTCGGCCCGGTGCATGGCCGCCAAAGTAGTCTCTCCGCTCCGCAAGGGGGAAACGGTCGAGGTCCGCAGCCTGGCACCGGAAGATTCCTGTGATCACGACATGCTGGCGCTGATTCGCTGGCATGGCCGCAATGTCGCGGTGCCACTCTCCCAACTAACTGTCACCGACGCAGACGAATCCACTGTCGAGGCGATCGGTGACTGGCACTACTGGCTGGCGCAAGGCTACTGCTTCTGACTTAGGGCAGCTCCTTGAGAGTTACGCATGAGGCCAGCCCTCGAAGAATCCTATGACGAAACGTGAGTCGAAATCGCAACCCACCTGGACCGATGTCAAAGCCAAGCTGGCCGCCTTTGACCGGACTGCGCTCTTGGACTTGCTGCACCATCTATACGCCGCACACAAAGACAATCAGGCGTTTCTCCATGCCCGCTTTGGCTTGGGCGAAGACGTGTTGGAGCCGTATAAGAAAACCCTTGCTCGCTGGCTCTGGCCGGACCCGTTTCGCAATCAGGACACGTCTGTCTCCAAAGCCAAGCAGAGCATCTCCCATTACAAAAAGGCCGTGGGTGATCCTACGGGACTGACCGAACTAATGGTCTTCTACTGCGAGCAAGCAGCTGGATACTGTCAGGATATCGGTTATCAAGAGGAAGGATTTTTCGATGCCCTGGTACGCATGTTCGAGCAAGCCCTCCAGTCGGCCAACACGCTACCCGCAAACAGCCGGCATAGGCTGATCGCCCGACTCAACCGTGTGCGGGAAATTAGTCACGCCTTTGGTTACGGCGTTGGCGACGACATGGACTACCTTTGGGCTAAATACGCCAAGCAGTCCGGCTGAGGGCCGTGGTCCGTGCTATACCACTGGCTCAACATTATGTGACCTTCTCCTTTTAGAAAACACCGCCATTCCGCCCCTAATCGGCGGCTGCGTCACATAAATTTCACCGTCACATAATGCAGAGCTTGGGACCGCCAAGCTCGGCATGTAGGATAGGTCCCGAAGATTGGCCAGGGTCAGTGATTCCATAGGATCAGGTTACGTAAGAAGATAATTGCAAGATAGGGAGGCCGGGTATGATCGGCAGGTCACGATCATTCGTGAGAAAAGTCGTGCAGCCCGCTGCCAATGCGGCCGCAAGCTGAAGAGAGTCTGGCGTCTTGACTCCCGTTGCGGCTCTCAGCTGCGCGGCGGCGCGCAGCTGATCGCGCGAGATCTCTGCAACCCGGACCCCGCGGCTCCGCGTGAGGAGAGCTTCATAGCGCCCAGCCAGCAGAGGGTCTCCGGAACGGTAGGGAACGACCAAGACTTCTAGCAAAGTAAGCGCCGACGTAACTAACTCCCTGCGTCCGTCATCGACTTCTCTGAAAAGCGGCTCAAGCAGCGGAAGAAACTGGGGATGTTCTTCGATGAAGTAGATGAAAATGACCGTGTCTACGCCCACGGGACCGCGACCGAGATCGGCCATCAATCCCATGAGGCTCGTTCTCGCTCGATATGTTTCGACGGATCAACTCCTCTCCAGTGCTCTTTGCCCAACCCCTTGAGATCAAGGATTGACAGAGACTTCGGGGTTTCAAGAGCATCACTAAGGAGATGGGTAACCTCCTGGGCGATCGATCGATGCTGGCGCTTCGCCCGAGCCCGAAGTTTCCTATAAAGAGCATCGGGAAGGTTCTTGATGTTTAGGATTGCCATATGTTTACTCCCAAATTCCTCCATTATGGAGGATCTACTCGCGTGCGTCAAGGACATTGTTCATGCATTGTTCAGGTGACGATGCCATTGAGGGAGGAGTTGCCTAAATTAACCGGTCGCTCGATAGCCTTCCGTGCCCGCATCGTGCTGGAGTGCGGGCGCGGTCCGAATAACGCTGCCGTGGGTGCTCCACTATGGACTGGCCAACACGTCGCGGCTCATTGGGCGGAAACGTCTCATGGAATAAAGAAATATCATTTCTCAATTGGGACCACCCATCTCATAATGGATTTATGAACAGCAAAGTGACCCTCGACCGGGCGGGCCGGGTCGTCCTCCCCAAGAAACTCCGCGACGAGCTGCACCTCTCTCCAGGCGACATCCTCGATCTTTCGGTCCAGGGCGATGCGGTCACATTGCGTCCCCGGCGTAGCGTCTCGCCCATGCAGAAGAAGCACGGCATCTGGGTTTTCAGCACCGGTAAGCCCATGGCCTCCGACGAAACCGCCGAAGCGCTCCGCGACATCCGTGAGCAACGCGACCTGCAGAACGCCGGGGAGACCAAGTGAAATCATGTGTCGACGCTTTCGTCCTAGTCGCCGCGTTCTACGTCGAGCACCCGCACCCACCAACCGAGCTTCGATCTTTTCGTTCGCTCCTCGAACTGAGGCGTGGCCATGCAGCACGGCAGCAATAATGTCGACGCTTACGAGGCGAAGACCCATTTCTCTCAACTACTAGAAAGGGTGGAAGCCGGCGATCAGATCATCATCACCAGGCATGGCGTACCGGTAGCGAAGCTCGTGCCCGTGAAAAAGCAAGCCAGCCCAGAGCAGCGCGCCGCCGCCATTACACGGATGCAGAAGCTCGGCGCCAGTCTGTCCCTAGGCCGATTGAAGATCAAGAACCTGATTAGGGAGGGCCGCCGATGAGTGCAGCGTTCGTAGTGGATTGTTCCATCGCCATGGCTCGTTGCCGACCCTGCTCCCTGACGGCAGCTTTTTCACACACCACAAGGCTGCTCTCATTGACGGGGTAGTGGAGCACACGGGAGAGCAGGCGTATAGTTATAGCAGGCAATTTCCAACGGGGTTCACGTCCGCCCAAGTCTAGTCTCGTTCACTCGAAACAGTAACCTTCGCTTATTTTTGCCACCCATCTGGAGGTTCTCATGAAAGCAATCCGCATTCACGAGTATGGTGATGCCGGCACCCTCAAATTGGAAGACATCCCGCCTCTTTCGATCTCAGATGACCAGATACTCGTACGGGTTCACGATGCTGGTGTAAACCCTATCGACTGGAAAATTCGGCAAGGCTTTATGAAGCAAGTCATGCCCGTGTCCTTCCCTCTGACGATCGGACAAGACTTCGCGGGTGAAGTCACGGATCGCGGAAAAGCTGTTAAACGTTTCCGCAACGGTGACCGGGTGTTCGGCTTTGCCCAAGGTGCGTACGCCGAGTACGCCGCTGCTCCCGAATCGACAGTGGCGGCAATTCCGGAGTCGATGGACTATGCCACAGCAGCCGCGTTGCCGACTGCGGGCTTAACCGCACTGCAAATCATTCGCGATGTTGTCCATGCACAGCCCGGCATGACAATCCTCATCCACGGCGCTGCCGGCGGAGTCGGATCATTCGCCTCGCAGATTGCGAGAGCCTTCGGGGCGAAGGTGATTGGTACCGCAACGGGTGAAGACATTGGCTATCTGAATTCGCTCAGTATTCATGATGTGATCGATTACACGCGCGAGCGCTTTGATGCCAGGGTGCATGACGTGGACGCGGTCGTTGACCTTGTTGGCGGAGAAACGCTGACACGCTCTTATCCGGTGGTCAAGAAAGGCGGGACCCTGGTGACGACGGTCGGACAGATCGATGACGCGGCCGCCAAGCGAGCCGGAATCTGGGCAACTCACATCGTTATGAAACGCAACTCCAAAGATCTTGCCGAACTGGCTTCGTTGGTCGAAAAGGGTGCCGTGAAACCGAGAGTAGCCCAAACCATGTCGCTCGGGGACGCAAAGCAAGCGCAAGAACTCAGCGAAAGCGGAGGAACACACGGAAAAGTAATCTTAAAAGTGGCGTAACGTTTGATGTAAGAAATTGAGTTGTAGGACCCAAAATTGTGATCTTGGACTGCGTGGACGAATGGACAGCTATCTAAGGTCAGGAGGCCAACGCCCGAGATGCTACTCAATTTTTGGAGCTTGAGGTGAGTGTAATGATTTTTCATCAACAGAGCGTCTGAACCTATCAACTCATGGACTTTCATTGACTTGCCTTGCCGTCCCGCATAACATGACGACGCGCCATGATCGGGCAAACCATCTCCCACTATCGCATTCTCGAGAAGCTGGGCGGCGGCGGGATGGGTGTGGTCTACAAGGCCGGAGACACCCGCCTACATCGCTTCGTCGCTCTCAAGTTTCTGCCCGACGAAGTTGCCCGCGACGCGCAGGCGCTGGCCCGCTTCCAGCGTGAAGCCCAGGCCGCGTCCGCCCTCAACCATCCCAATATCTGCACCAT
The DNA here is from genome assembly GCA_035623795.1 of Terriglobales bacterium. Taxonomy (GTDB): domain Bacteria; phylum Acidobacteriota; class Terriglobia; order Terriglobales; family Acidobacteriaceae; genus DASPST01. The sequence goes on along the minus strand of DASPST010000011.1, from coordinate 46,405 downwards.
CTACGACATCGGCGAGGAAAGCGGCGATGCCTTCATCGCGATGGAATTCCTTGACGGCGCCACGCTCAAGCACCTCATCATCGACCACCCCCTCTCCAACGACACCCTACTCTCACTCGCCATTGAAATCGCTGACGCCCTCGACGCCGCCCACGCCGAAGGCATCATCCATCGTGACATCAAGCCCGCGAACGTCTTCGTCACCCGCCGTGGCCATGCCAAGATTCTGGATTTCGGCCTCGCCAAGGTTTTGCGCGGCAATGCCATGGAGACCGTTGCCGAGGCTACCGCCGGCCACACTTCCGATCACCTGACCACCCCCGGTACTGCCATCGGTACCGTCGCCTACATGTCGCCCGAGCAGGTCCGCGCTCGCGAAGTCGATGCTCGCACCGACCTCTTCTCGTTCGGCGCCGTCCTCTACGAAATGGCCACCGGCGCCCTTCCCTTCCGCGGCGAAACCTCCGGCGTCATCTTCGAAGCCATCCTTAACCGTGATCCGCTGCCCGCGCTCCGCCTCAATCCCGATCTTCCGCCCAAGCTCGAAGACGTCATCAACAAGGCACTCGAGAAGGATCGGGACCTGCGTTACCAGAGCGCAGCGGAGATGCGAGCCGACCTGCAACGGCTGAAACGTGACACTAAGAGTGGGCGAGCCGTAGCCACGTCGGGCTCTGGTCTTGAGCCGGTGCGGGAGAGTGGTTTCCCGCCAGCAGCAACCATGGCAGCGCCGTCCCGATCTTCGGGCGCGGTCTCGGTTGCGGTCTCATCATCATCGGGCGCAGCAGCGCCTGCAGCTCAGACAGTACCGATAGCGGCGAGAAGCAGCAAGCCTCGCTGGAAAATTGTTCTTGTGGGAATTGTCGCGCTCGTCTTGCTGCTGATTGGCGGCGGCCTTTACCTGCGTCGTCCGGCAGCGCCTGTGGCGAAAGCTACTCCGCTGACGGAGAAAGACACGATCGTCCTGGCCGACTTCGATAACAAAACGGGAGATGCAGTTTTTGACGACGCTCTCAAGCAGGCTTTGGCGGTCGAACTAGGACAATCGCCATTTCTAAACGTGCTCTCTGATCGCAAAGTCAGCGAGACACTCGGGATGATGGGACGACCCACAAACCTGCGCATCACGATGGATGTCGGCCGTGAACTTTGCCTACGTACCGGCAGCAAGGCCCTGCTTGGCGGAACAATATCCACACTCGGTAGCCATTACTTGGTTGACCTTAACGCGGTGGCTTGCGCGACCGGAGACACGCTGGCCAAGGAGCAGGGCGAGGCCGCAAACAAGGAAGAAGTACTAAGTACGCTTAGCAGAACCTCATCAAGCTTGCGCACTAAGCTAGGCGAGTCGCTGCCATCTGTCCAGAAATTCGAAGTTCCCATCGAGGCGACAACATCCTCCCTGGAAGCATTGAAAAGCTACAGCATGGGTATCACCGTAGGGCGCGAGAAAGGCGACGCTCCGAGCATTCCGTTTTTGAAGCGGGCGATTGAATTGGATCCGAATTTTCCGATGGCGTATGCGGGGCTGGCTATCTCGTACAACAACCTTGGTGAACCATCAGTGGCCATTGAATATGCAAGCAAGGCATATGCATTGCGCGACCGTGTCACAGAACGGGAGAAGCTTCGCATCACAGCGGACTATTTCCGCGCCACGGGCCAACTGGAGAAAGAGGCACAGACTTACGAACTGTGGATCGCAAACTATCCCAACGACGCAGTTCCCTACAACAACCTGGGCGCCAACTACTCGTTCATGGGACGATACGACAAGACCTTGGCTGAAAGCCTCCAGGCATTGCGACTGGAACCCAACGATGTGGTCCTCAATGCCAATGTGATGGATTCTTATCTTTATCTGAACCGGCTGGATGAAGCGAAGGCTGCGTACGAGCAGGCATTGGCGCGAAAGTTGGACAACGGGGGGTTGCACTTGTACATGCATTACATCGCCTTCCTGCGTGGAGACTCCGCACAGATGGAACAGCAGGTCGCGTGGGGTGCAGGCAAACCGGGGGATGAGGACGGGCTGCTTTCAGCCCAATCGGATTCATACGCGTATTTTGGGCGGCTGAACCAGGCTCGTGATTTTTCGCGTCGAGCGGTGGACTCTGCGATTCGCAATGACTCCAAAGAAACAGCTGCCTTGTGGCAAGCGAATGCTGCATTGCGGGAGGCGGAATTCGGCAACGTTGCCAATGCTAAAGAGGGGATTACGGCGGCTTTGGCCTTGGCGCCGGGACGCGACGTGAAGGTATTCTCAGCGCTCGCTCTCGCACGCATTGGCGAAACTGCTCGAGCACAGGGGCTGGTCGACGACTTGGAGAAGAACTACGCCACGAACACGGTTCTGAAACTCTACTGGCTTCCGACGGCAAAAGCAGCGATCGCGCTCAAGAAAGAAGATCCATCACAGGTGATTCGCATTCTCGAGGCCGCAGCACCATACGAGCTGGGCAGTCCGCCGCCGGTTCAGGTGGGCACGGTTTATCCCGCTTATTTGAGAGGCAATGCTTACCTGCTCGCACATAACGGAAGCGCAGCTGCAGCTGAATTCCAGAAACTGGCAAGCCACCCCGGAGTCGTCGTGAACTTCGTGACAGCTTGTATGGCGCGTCTGCAGATTGCCCGTGCCTATGCTGTTGCGAGCGATACTGCCAAAGCGAAATTGGCTTACCAGGATTTCCTTACAACCTGGAAAGACGCTGACCCTGACATCCCCATCCTGAAAGAAGCCAAGGGGGAGTACGCCAAGCTGCAATAGCAGCGTGGCCATCTTCCCACCATGCCTGACCTGCTTGCACAAATGGTCAACTGGCGCTATCAGGCCTTCACACCAGCTTTCCCCGGACCCGCCCCTGCCGGCCGTTCGTTACGGGGTGGACGACTTTTTCCCGTGCGCTCCACTACCCCCTGCTCTCATTGACCGCCGAATGATCCCTTCGTAAGATGAAGCCAAATTCTGGTCGCAGCGGTTGCAAATGATCGGTCAAACCATTTCGCACTATCGCATCCTCGAAAAGCTCGGTGGCGGCGGCATGGGAGTGGTCTACAAGGCCGAGGACATCCGCCTTCACCGTTTCATTGCCCTCAAATTCCTGCCCGATGAGGTAGCCCGCGATGCTCAGGCTCTGGCCCGCTTCCAACGCGAAGCGCAAGCCGCCTCCGCTCTGAACCATCCCAATATCTGCACCATCCACGACATCGGCGAGGAGAACGGCCTGGCGTTCATTGCCATGGAATTCCTCGAGGGCGTCACGCTGAAGCACCGCATCGCCGGCCATCCGCTCGATCTCGAGACTTTGCTTCCTCTCGCCCTCGAGGTCGCCGACGCGCTCGATGCTGCCCACAGCAAAGGCATTATCCATCGCGACATCAAGCCTGCCAACATTTTCGTCACCGATCGCGGCCACGCCAAGATTCTCGACTTCGGTCTGGCTAAAGTCACGCCCGCCGCCATTTCCTCCACCCAGATGGCCTCGCTCAAGACGCAGACTCAGTCCATCGACGAAGAGCATCTGACCAGCCCCGGCACCATGATGGGAACCGTCGCCTACATGTCACCCGAACAGGTGCGCGGGAAGGAACTCGATGCCCGCAGCGACCTGTTCTCCTTCGGAGCCGTCCTCTACGAGATGGCAACCGGTGAGTTGCCCTTCCGCGGGGACACTTCGGCGATGATCTGCGAAGCCATCGTCAACCGCGTCCCGGTCGCGCCGGTTCGCTTGAATCCCGATCTGCCGGCCGAACTGGAGCGCATCATCAACAAGGCCCTCGAGAAAGATCGCGATCTACGTTATCGTTCCGCCGCCGATCTCGAAACTGATCTAAAACGCCTGCGCCGCGACACCGACTCGGGGAAAGCCCCTGTCCCTAGCACCGCTGCGACTCCGCGGGCTCCTTTGAAACACCAGCGAACTTGGCTGAAATGGACTGCAGTCCCAGCCGCAGTCCTTATGATCGTGGCGCTCGCTCTTTGGCTGCGCACTCCACTTCCGCCTCCGCGGCTGTTTGGATCGAAGCAGATCACCAATGACGGGATTCCCAAGTCCAATCTCGTCACCGACGGAGCCCGCATCTATTTCAGCGAGATCCTGCCGGGGCGCTTCGACATCGCTCAGGTGGCCAGCACTGGAGGCGAAACGGCTGTCCTGCCGATCGCTGTTCCAGATCCCGTCCTGGCCGATATCTCCCCGGACGCGTCTGAGTTGTTGATTCTCGAGGCAGCTGAATTCGAGGAAGGTCCCCTGTGGTCGCTTCCTCTACCTGCCGGATCACCTCGCAGCCTCGGGGTCAAAGCACACTTTGCCATTTGGGCGCCCAATGGAAAGTTGGTCTTCGGCAAGGGGAATGATCTTTTCGTCGCAGAGCACAATGGAACGAACCCGCAGAAGCTGGGCACGGCTCAAGAACCCCTGATGTCGTTTGGCTTTTCCCCGGACGGAACGCGCATCCGGTTCGCAGCCGGCAACCCCACGGACAACGTCTACTCGCTTTGGGAGGTCCGGGCCGACGGCACCAACATGCATCCGCTACTGCCGGGCTGGAACAATCCTGCCAACGAGTGTTGTGGAACTTGGACTCGGGATGGCAAATACTATCTTTTTCAGAGCACACGGGAAGGCGCAACCCATATCTGGGTGGTTCCCGATCAGGCCGATTGGTGGAGGAAGGTCTCACCCCACCCGGTTCAGCTTACGACGGGTCCGCTGCAATTCAGCAATCCGCTGCTTAGTAAGGATGGCCAGAAGCTCTTCGTGGTTGGCGTGCAGCAGCGCGCTGAATTGGTTCGCTATGACGCAAGATCCGCGGATTTCGTTCCCTATCTGGGCGGCATCTCCGCCGGGGACGTTGCCTTTTCCCGGGATGGCCAGTGGATCACCTATGTCAGCTATCCTGACAGCACGCTTTGGCGCAGCAAGGCGGACGGCAGCTCCCGTGTCCAACTGACGTATCCCCCTATGCGCTCGGCCCTGGCCCACTGGTCTCCTGACGGCCAGCAGATTGCGTTCTCCGCCGCATCACCTGGCAAGCCCTGGAAGGTATTTCTCCTTTCGAGAGATGGCGGCAGTCCCGAACCTCTTACATCCGAGCAAGTTCAGGAAACGGATCCCACGTGGTCGAGCGACGGCAGCACGCTTGCCTTCGGGCACTACGACTTGCTGCATCATGAACGGACGTTTATCGAGTTGTTCGACGTAAAGACTCGACAGCTTTCGCGATTGCCGGATTCTCAGGGAATCTTCGGTCCTCGCTGGTCGCCCGACGGCCGTTACATCGTTGCCCTGACAGAGTCCAACAATGACAAGATCATGCTCTACGATGTGAAGAGCCGAAAATGGCAGGCGCTGAGCGTCGGAGTGAACACTTTTGGCTACCTAGCCTGGTCTCCCGACAGCTCCTCGATCTACTTCGATACCCTCGGTAACGGGGCCAGCTTTTACTTCCGCCTGCGCATCAGAGATTCCAAGCTCGAAAAGATTGCCGATCTCAACAAGATCCGCAGATTCACGGACCAGTTCGGCGGTACATCCTCCTGGACCGGCCTCGGTCCGGGCGAAACTCTTCTGCTCCCACGCGATATCAGCACCCAGGAAATTTACGCGTTTGATCTGCAGCTGCCGTAAGGAAAGGCACTGCTTCGACCCCGCTCAAGCCAAAACTCAGTCCCAGTCCGGAGACGTGCCTGGCGCATCCCTAAAACGAGACCTTGTTGATCGGCTCCAAGGCGGTACTCGCTTCGGAATGAGATGCAGTCCCGCCGGGACCGGCACATCCGGATGGGCAGTGGGCGCAGATTGCCACTCATCGGAACAATCTACTGTCCATTCTCGACTACCAGGGAACGGACCTGCCAAGATAGTCGAGATATGCTATGCCAGGCTTATCCTTCTGATCGAGTAGAACGTTCACCAGATTTGGGACACTCTCTTTGATTGTCAAGTGTGCATCTGGCCCTCCGAGTTCGGTACGTACCCAGCCAGGCGCCATCAAGACGAACGCGCGTTTGGTTTCCGACTGACGGACCGCGAAGCTCCGCATGAACATGTTCAGTGCAGCCTTGCTACCTCGATAGACCTCTCGCAGCGCGGTGTTATTGTTGGTGATGCTACCCTGACCAGAAGACATGACCCCAATCAAGCCGTCCGGAGAAACAAGATCCTGGAGTGTCTCGATCACATGCATCGGGCTCAACGCGTTCGTAATCATCACCTCGACAAAGGCTTCCTTTGAGACTTTCCCGATCGGAGTCTGCTCGTTATTGGTCGTTCCCGAGTTGACGAACAGCATATCGAGCGTTCGTCCGGATATTTTCTGATGCAAGGAAGCGAGCTGTTCGTAGTCGTTGACGTCAAGCTTCTCGATCTCGATCTGCCCCTCGTACTCCTCCGCGAGATCGTGGAGCAATGTTCGATGATTACCCCGTACGGTTCCGATGACATTCCAACCCTTCTTCGCAAATTCGACAGCCATGGCGTGGCCTAGCCCACGCGAAGCTCCAGCGATGAGGATCGTGGGAGAGTTCTGACTCGAAAGCGATGAAGGCACAGGCGTCACCAGTCTTTGGTTGATCGAGCTACTGAAGGCTTCAGATTTATCTGGCGCGTCTGACGACAATGTCAGCGCTAGCTCTGGCCGGTTCGCCCCAACCGGAGCCAACCCACCAGGGCATTTTCCGCGATCTGCGCTACCCTATGAAAATTGGGCATCATCCCATCGCTGCTCTCTGATCTGCCACGAGCATGAAGGATGGTTGAGGCCACACCCTTGATGATCCGCTCACAGCAATCGCTTTTGTGCCGGTCCGGGCCGATCCTGCGATCTGTCGATGTCCAAGGTGACGGCGTAGACCTTAGTCGGTTCCTCATGCCTAACCGGGCGTTTGCCGGGACTGTTAACCTCGCCTGCCCACGCGTGCATCGTGTAGCAAACCCGGCATGACACAATTGTGCAGCCTTTAGTCGGTTCTGGCCACACGAAATCCGAAGCTGTTGGAACGGAGCGACGGCACTTCTATGTCCCGTGACGCGAAGCGCAGCCAAGCAGGAATCGCGTTCCATGCGCCCGCACCATCGCCATCAAAGTTCTGCCGCCGCGAATTCTGGTCCACCGGATTCCTCGTGTAATTCCGTGTTTCGCTAGGTGGATGTGCCCGCCCAATCGTGGATCTTTGGAGTAGAATCTTGCTCTTGAACGGGAGAGGATGAACACCCGATGAGATTTTCAAGTGCGTTATTGCTATTTGTCATCGCTGCCATGCTCCTCGGTCCTCTTGAAGGAGCAACCGCGCAAACCATCAATAATCGGCCCGTCAACAACTCGAACCTCCGGTTGCAGATCGACCGCGCCATCTACGGTTATAACGGCAAGGGGAACGATGTCACCAACAGGGTTCGCGATCAAATCCGCAATAACCGGGTAGAGATGCAGGTCACCAATGACACGATGGGGGGTGACCCCAACCACGGACAAAAGAAGAACCTCAAGGTGGTCTACAACTACGGGAACAAGCGCTACACGAAGTTTGTGAATGAAAAGGACTGGCTGCGGATTCCCTAGTAGGAAGCAACTCAAAGGTTGCGATTAAGGAGCCGGTGGGGACTCTGGAATTTATTGGGTCTGCGGCTTGGCGATTGCAAGGTGCAATGTTTTGTGGTCACTCTCGGAAAGTGTGACGATTTGTGGGTCTGACTTGAGGGGTTCGCTTCCGGGAACTCGGGCAGACCTCGCTATCACGCGATACTTGCCTGGGGCAAGACCAGTGACCGAGAATCGGCCAGTCTGATCGGTGGCCGCGTTATGCGAACGGCCTCGGTTGTATGGAGTTTCCGGGTGAGGCGTTATGCGCACATGGGCACCCATCATCACCCGGTCACCGTCGGTTACGGAACCTTCCAGTTGTGCACTCGCCGCGCTAACAACTACCTCAAGTTTCCCACCCGCGGCGCCTTTTTCCAGTTGCAGACCTTTTTCCAGAATGTCATTGGAACCAAGCCGTACCGATTTGACGTACCAGTCGTGCTCAAGGCCTTGGAGTCGGACAGCATAGTCACCTTCCGGGACAGCCGTGATTTCGAAAGTGCCGTCTTTTTTTACATGGCCTTCCCCACCAGCCAGGTCGTCTTCGTCCACCGACAGCAGGGATACACGAAGCTCATCGAACGCCACTGACCCGGCGCCAGCCACGGACACCCGGCCGCTGAACCCGGTGCCCCCAGCCAGAGAGATTATTAGCGACTCGATGTTCTCGCCCCCGACCTCGACTGTTTGCCGCGTCCGGCCAGTCGCTGTGTCTCCATGTGGCTCCACCGCAACAAACCTGTAGCTCCCAGGCGGTATACCTTTCAATCGGAATCTGCCCGTCTCGTCGGCCTCAGTTTGATGAATCGAGGCAAATAACTCCTCATCCGGTTCGAATAGAACCACCCAGGCATTCTTGGCAGGGCCGTTCAAGCCCATAATTTGCCCACCGACCTCGACAAGCTTGATCCGCTGGACAGAGAAATCGGCGCGCACGTCATCTCCTGCGTTTACCGAAACTGCCTGGGCTTGACTGAGCTGCATGACACCTGGGTAGTACTCCGGGGCGTATTCGCTGCCCAGCTGTTCCGCGACCCAATAGTTATTGCCCGCCAGCATGCCGCTATCCGACTCCACCGATTGTGTAACCAGGATGTAGTATTCGTCAGGTTTGAGTCCGAAAATACGGTATTCGCCGCGATCATCAGTGTGAGCCGAAGCGACAGGTGTGAGCTTCTGCTTTCGAAGGAACGGGTTTTCTTCTTCTTCCATTTCCTCTGGGCTGCGTCTCCGCAAAGCGAGGACCTGCATGCGAACCATCGCATCACCGTCGTCGCTGTTTACGACACCAGCAATGACAGCTGCCGCCGTCATGCGGAACAGGGCGTCGTTCACCTTCTGTCCAGGCTTAAGGCTTAATAGCGCTCCGCCTTCAGGTTCCGGGGATTGATACCCTTGATCCACAAATCCGGGGTGAATGGCAAAAAACTGGTATCGGCCTGGCGGAACGTCCCTGACAAGAAAATGGCCTTCGCTGTCGGAACTTCCCGCATAAGCGTGGTGGTCCGATCTCGAATCCGGCACGAGCACCACCGTGGCCGACTTCAGTGGATGACCTTCTGCCGCCGTCACGACGCGGCCGGCGACCAGACATAGGGCATCCGAAGGCTCTCCTGTTTTGCCAGTCGAGGTTTGGGCGACTAGGCTTATCGCCAATGCCATCATCGCCTGCGCGAGTAGAAAGCGCCGCATTTGCACCTCTTGATCTTATGAAGAGGGGGGTGCCGCGATAGAGAAGAGAAATTATACGCCAGCTCGGCCGCGGGGACCTTAGGAGTGTTTATCTATAAGATGAGTCGATGCGTTCTAGGTTGGTTTCGGGCGTCCGCAGCCAGTAGGAACTCAAGAGCCAAGACCAGCCACCCCCAAACCCTCGAAAAACTACTAGAGGCCATCTCATGAATAGTTCCTCATCAAGATGAGGATGCAACCGAGCTGGATCAGACCGAGGAAGTTGGCCTCGTGATCCACCCAGCGGATGACCAGACCGCGAAAGGTATGCAACCAGGCAAACAGACGTTCGATTTTCCAGGGTCGGCAGTAGCGGCGAAGCTCGCGTCCGTCCAGGCTTTTCGGCCGGCGGCGATTGCACTTGTGCGGCGCGATCAATCGGGTGCTGTAGTGCTGCGCCAAGCGGACGTCGAGCGGATCGCTTCATAGGCCAAATCTCCAATCAGGCGTCGGGGCGTCGCCCGGGTGAACCGCTGCTGGAGGGTGGCTTCGAGAGGACTCCATTTACCAGAACGATAGGTCCTGTGCAGTGTCAGTCACCACGCGGCCAGCGTCCTCGCGCCGCCGATATTTGCTCAAGCATGTCCAGGATGGAATGAAAGCGGATCAGATCTTCACGTCGCTGATGGCCCACCGCAGTGATCGCTACGGTATATCGGCAAGCGCCTGCAGCTTCGCTTCGTCGAATTTCGGTATCGCTGCCATTGTTTGTAATCTCCCTTCTCGTCAGCCTCTCGGCACCTCCGGGAGCGGCTCACCAGCTAGCCGCTTCTCGACCAGGCGTGCCAGAAAATCCGCGAACGGTCCGATGTCCTCGCCGACGCTCGCTTGTTCGAGCGCGGCCATATAGGCCTTGCGTTCCGGCAGCGGTATGACCGTCCACGGGTATCCGCCTGCGGCCATCATCAGGTTCATCAGAAACCGTCCCATGCGGCCGTTGCCGTCCATGTAGGGATGGATGTGGACGAATATGAAATGCCCGAGTACAACCCGCACCGCGGCATCGGTTTCTTTCGTCAGAAGATCGAAGAATGCCGGCATCGCGTCGCGGACCGCATCGCGGTTCATCGGCACGTGCATGGATTGGCGGATATAAGCCTGTCCGTTGCGATAACCGGCGAGGTCGGAAGGTTTCAGGATGCCGGCGGTGACGCAAGGCGCAAACATCTCCCGGTACCATTCGCGATGATCTTCGTCCGCAACCGTGCCCGGGTTTTCGCCGTTCAGCACGCGTGCGATGCTTTTCTCGACGAACTGGAAGGCCTGCCAGTAACCGCGCGCCGCCATGGCGTTCGTTTGTTCGCGGTCCTGCTCGTTCGCTTCCGGATTCCAGCTGCCGCTGCGCACGCGCTCGATGAGTTCCGGCGTGACACGGTAGCCCTCGATCGATAAGGACTGATAGGCGTCGGTTCCATACGCCTCTTTGACCCTCTTCATGTAGGCATTGGCATTACGGGCAAGTCCCGGTGCCTTCGGAAACCGACCCATGACGGGTTGCCGCATCTTGTCCCACAGCAGCCGTATGCGATTCACATAAGGCGACGCTTCGCGGGTTGGCAATGACAGAGGGGGACGGTCGTTGAAGGGATCGGATTCGCGCACGTCATAGCCCGCAGTGGCCATCGTTTTTAAGATTTCATCCGCCAGACGGTCGCGGCCGCGGTTGCGGAAGGCGCCGGCCAGCCGCCCTGCGATCCGGCTATGGCCACCATCCAGCAGCCGGGCAAGGAGCCCGGAGGCGTCGCGTACCATGGCAAGCGCCGCCCTCACGTCTGTCGGATGGTTCGCAAAATACTGCGGCGAGGACGCAATGAGCGCGGATTCCAGGGAGAAGATCCGTAGCCCTTCTTGTTCCTCACGATCGGCCGGGCCCGGCAGGGCTGCCCGGACATCCAGCAGTGACGTGCCGTGTGGGAGTGGAACAACCTTGTTTCCGCCCCTGGGGGACCGGACCACCAGTTGGCGCGGAACCCCCCAGTTTCCGCCATGCAGGGACAGCGACTGCTCGGGCGAGAGGCTCCAGTTCGTACGGAAACGGGTTTCCAGATAAACGGCGGCGAAGCGCCAGAATGAGGCATACCAGGTTGTGCTGTCGCCTTCTTTTTCGTCGGGCCGGCTGGGAACATACCAGCCCTTCATCACCTCGCGGAGAAAGCCATTGGCCTTGAGGCGCTCCCGGTGGGTGCGTGGCATGTCCTTCGCCCGTATGGCCGCTGCGCCCTTGACGTTCTGGAGCTTATGAAGCTGTTGGAGCGATTCCGCGAGTTTTTCGGACGGTGAAGCCATGCCGGATGCCCTGTGCAATCCTTAGGTTATTGCGCCGGACGAATATTAGGTTTTTGCGCAGTTCATTTATTAGGTTATTTAGTTGTACTATTTTTAGGTTATTGTGTCGAGCACTCTTTAGGTTTTCCTGCACTCGGCATGCCTTCGGCCCCCTACACGTCCTAACCACCTGTCCTCTTTTATATGCCGTTACAGCCGCTTAGGCGCGAGCTGCAGACATGGTTCCTAACGGCGGCGGAAGACCCTGAAAAAGCGTGGCTGATTCTCTCGAAAGGCTCGACGTCGAAGCTGGGAGAACTCAAGGACGCTAAGCCCTGGGCCCTATGGCTGAATAACGAGTTTGACAAGGCGGACGCCGCAGCTCGCGCCGCTGTAGGAGAGGAGTTGAAGCGCAGCCGGGACCTTCCCAAAAAAAGGGCACCATCCGCGTTTGGATCTTCAGCGCCTCGCATAGCATTAGGCCGAAGGCGCTCACCGCGTGGAACCAGCACGTCGAGAGCATTGGCACACTCCGACCTTCGTTAAGTCTCGTGAATTCTGTCGCATAGACTCGCTGATGCAAGGGACGCCCCGTCTTGCTTGGCCTGGCGGACCATTGCAGCCGAGCGCACCCGATGGCTAGGTAGCGGCACGGCTTGCTAAACAAGCATCTTGACTGTTCCGCCAAAACGCGAGAAGCTGCCCGCCACCCGGGGCATTCACGGGGGTGGGGGACCCGCCTGGAATCCAACATTTCATCCCTCCTAACTGCCGCCGAGCAGGGCGATAGCAGCGTAGGAGAAGCTCTGTTCAGTGCACTGTACTCCGAGCTGCACCGGGTGGCCCAGCGCGAACTGGCACGCCAGGGTGCTCCTGCCAGCCTGGGTGCCACTACCCTCCTGCACGAGGCTTACCTCGACATCGTCGCGCGAGACGGCCCATCGTTTCCCGACCGCGCGCGTTTCATGGCGTATGCCGCGCGCGTCATGCGGGGACTGATCATCGATCATGCGCGGAACCGGCGAGCCCTGAAACGAGGCGGCCAGTTCGAGATCACGTCACTGGCTACCGATGTGGGGGAGCATGTGGCTGACGATCGCGAGCTCACCTCCATCAGCGAAGCCCTGGACGAACTGGCCAAGCTGGAGCCTGGACTGGCCGAGATCGTCGATTTGAAATTCTTCTGCGGCTTCTCGTTTGCTGAGATCGCCGGCATGCGCAGCGTGTCGGAGCGCACGGTGCAGCGGAATTGGGAGAAGGCCCGCATTTACCTGCACCGCACCATACGCGCAGATTTGTCGTGCTAGGAAACCGATGTCCACGCTCAGCCCCGATCAATGGCAGGCGGTAAGCCCGTATCTGGACCAGGCGCTCTCTCTCACCGAAGAGCAGCGAGCGCCCTGGCTGGCGTCATTGTGGGAGCAGGATCCGGCCCTGGCCCGTCATCTGCAGACCCTCCTCGAGGAGCACCGCGCACTGGCGCAAGACGGCTTCCTCGAACAGGGTCCGGTTGCGGCTCCGGATGAGCTAGGACGTGCGGGCCGGCAGATCGGCGCCTATACGCTGGTGTCAACCATCGGCCAGGGCGGGATGGGTACGGTTTGGCTGGCCGAGCGTAGCGATGGGAGGTTCGAGCGCCGGGCAGCGGTGAAGTTCTTGAGCCTGGGCGTGACTGGCCGCGGCGGCGAGGAGCGATTCAAACGGGAAGGTAGCATCCTCGGCCGCCTGGCGCACCCGCATATCGCCCAGCTCCTGGACGCGGGCGTCTCTCAACAGGGACAGCCCTATCTCGTTCTCGAGCACGTCGAGGGCGAGCAGATCGACGAGTATTGTGACCAGCGCATGCTCGATGTGGAAGCTCGTGTGCGCCTGTTTCTCGATGTCCTCGGGGCGGTCGCGCACGCGCACGCCAACCTGATCGTGCACCGAGACCTCAAGCCCTCAAACGTGCTGGTCAGAAACGACGGCCAGGTCAAGCTGCTGGACTTCGGGATTGCCAAACTGCTGGAAGACGAAGGGCAAGCTGCCGCCTCTACCCTGCTCACTCAGCAAGCCGGGGGAGCGCTCACGCCGGCCTACGCAGCACCGGAACAGGTGACCGGCGCGCCCGTAACCACTGCCACCGATGTCTATGCGCTCGGTGTGCTGCTGTATGTGCTGCTCACCGGGCAGCATCCTGCCGGCCCCGCTACCCGTTCGCCCGCGGACCTGGTTAAGGCCATTGTGGACACCGAACCGGCACACGCATCGAGTGTAGTGACCGCAGCGGGAGCGGAAACGGAACTCGCCACGGGCAACGCCGCACAGCGTGCCAGCACGCCCGACAAGCTTCGTCGCCTGCTGCGCGGCGACCTTGACACCATCCTTGCCAAGGCATTGAAGAAGAATCCGCAGGAACGCTACGCCTCAGTCATGGCGTTTGCGGACGATCTTCGCCGCTATCTCGGGCACGAACCCATCAGTGCCCGGCCAGACACCGTTGCGTACCGTGCCGGCAAGTTCCTGCGGCGACACTGGCTTCCAGTGGCGGCTACTGCACTCGTTGTCGCCAGCCTCGCGGGCGGCCTTTATGAAGTCAACCGCGAACGGGTTATCTCGCAGCGCCGGTTTTCGGATGTCCGGCAACTGGCCAACAAACTTTTCGATATCGATGTCCAGGTCCGTGAGTTACCCGGCAATACGAAGACCAGACAGCTTATTGTGAACACAGCGCAGGAGTACTTGCGGCGGCTGAACGCCGACGCGCGGGGGGACTCGGACCTTGCCCTGGAGGTCGGCAGTGCGTATATGCAGCTGGCGCGGGTGCAAGGCGTACCGATCGCTTCCAACCTCGGACAGATGGATGAGGCCGAACAGAACCTGCGCATCGCACAGGGATTCATCGAGTCGGTATTGAAAGCCCAGCCCGGGAATCGAACCGCTATGCTCCGGGCGGCGCAGATCGCCCACGATCGCATGATCCTGGCCAGGTTCAGGGGCCAGTATGACGAGGCGGTGTCGTTAGCCGGCAAAGCGGCAGAGTTGCTGGAGAATTTTCATGCTGGCAAAGGTGACCAAGCTGAAGCTTCCGCCATACTAAATACATATTTGAATGCCGCCGACCAATTTGGGACGGAACAACATTTCGAAGAAGCCCTCCGCCTCTGTGCCCGCGGCACTGAGCTGGCGAAGACCTTTAATCTTCCTGCGAACGCCGGCAGTTTCCTGTGGGTTTCGGCGAAAGTATTTCGGCAACGCGGCGATCTCGACGCAGCACGGAAGGCTATTCATGAATCTACCGCTCTCCTGGACCCGGGCCCGGCGTGGATCACGCAGGGAAAGCAAACACAAAGCTTCCAGCTAGCCCTGATCTATGAAGGCAGGATTCTCGGCGAAGACAACTCCGTCAGCCTGGGCCAGTCTGAAGAGGCCGTGAAATCCCTGGAGCGTGCCTTTCGAATAGCAGACGAATTCGTGCACCGCGACCCCAACGATCAGTCCTCCAGGGGAAGACTTGCGATGGCGGGCATGTCCCTGGGCGATCTCCTGCGCCACTCAGACGCCCCTCGCGCGCTCGAGATCTACGACCACACGCTCCGCCATCTGGCCGAAATCAAGGGCAATATGAACCTCGAGCGCTATGAGGTAAGGCTGCTGTCCGGTTCGACCTACCCTTTGCAATCCCTTGGCCGTCCGGTCGAGGCCCGTCGGCGGCTGGATACCGCCTTCGAACATTTGAAGCAGCTCAACTTTTATCCAGCAGATAAGATCTACGCCGCCTCAGAGGCGGAAGACGCGGTGCGGGCACTGGGCGACTACGAAGCGAGCAATGGTGACATCCCGGGCGCACTCCGGGTCTACGAACAGCTACTCGACAGCATCCAGCCGGGAAAATCCGGCCTGCAGCCTGATCTCGACGATGCTATGCATCTATCCACTATCTATGGGGCGGCTGCTGCTCTCTATCGGCGTGCCGGTCGGGCCGACCGGGAGGAAGCACTAGGAGTTCAACGCCGGGATCTGTGGCTGGAATGGGATCGTAAGCTTCCCAATAACGCCTTCGTCCGCCGCCAGCTCGGAGCGGCGAACCTTCCGTAAAGCTGCGCCTGCGACCTTCCGGGAAGATCGCGTCGCCATCCGGCAGGATCCCGAAACGCCTCCTTCTTGCCAGGCATTTCTCGGTCCGACCCGCCAGTTCGCTCGTCTTGACTCCCAATAATTGTTGTGCCCCGTGTCGTCTTCTGCCCGCGGTTTGCGATATCCCAAATAGGGGGAATTCCGAAATAGTGCTGCAGGGAGGACTATTGTGAATCTCGTCAGGCTTGGGACGTCGCTAATCGTTCTATCTCTTGGCTGCTCGCAGTCGCTATTGGCACAACAATCAGCGGCCAAAGCCATCGTGCCTCTGCGCAAGCTACCTGCTCAGACCTCAACCTTCAGGGCTTACGTTCCCTTTCCGTTTGTCCTGGCAAATCAAACACTTCCGGCCGGCACCTACCAGCTTCAGCGACTCCTAGGAAAGTCGCCCGAAACTGACGAGATTGGTGTGATCGTGGTGCGGGGCGCTGACCCCGGAGTGTACAAGGCCGTAGTAACCAACCTCTTGCCGCAGCCTCCGGACTTGCTCAGCAATTCGCAGCTGGTGTTCGCCCGTCATGCTGGCCAGCGTTACCTGACCGAAGTGCGTTTCGAGGGCGAGAAGGGCCATCACATTCCGAATGCTCCCGGCGAATCGCTAGGATTCGACCCCTCCAGAGAAGAGGTAGCACTGGTGCGGCTGCACTAGATTGAACACCCCTTCATCTGGAATAGGCCATTCGGGGACCAAGCAGGGAGAAAAGTTCTGCGAGGAGGCGGCAATGAAGTCACGTCATGGTCTGTGGGTCGCAATGGTCCTGGCAGCATTTACCTGCCGGGCAGTCAGTACGAACGCCCAGACGCAGCCGAAGTCAATCAAGGTTTTGCCGGCGAATCCGCTGGTGGCCCCGGGCCAGACGCAGCTGTTCACTGCGCTTAGTGTCAACCCACCGACTTTCGGCGAAGCAAGCGCCCTCGCCGCAGGAGACAAACACACATGTGCCTTGCTCCCAAATGGCACGGTGGAATGCTGGGGTGCGAACTACTCCGGCCAGCTGGGCAACGGGACTCGTGTAGACTCCGATACACCAGTAACCGTGAGCGGTTTGACTGGGGTAACAGCAATCAGCGCCGGAGGGGGGCACACCTGCGCGCTGTTAGCCAACGGAACGGTGGAATGCTGGGGGTCGAACTCTTATGGTGAGCTAGGCAATACCACGTGCGACCATTGCCAGCCGACCGCCTCCTCCGTGCCGGTGCCGGTCAGCGGGCTGACCGGGGTAATCGGGATTGCCGCAGGATACAAGGATACTTGTGCGTTGATTGTCGGCGGCGCCGTCGAATGCTGGGGCGACAACTCCGATTTTGAGCTTGCCAACTCCAGTACGACCGACGCCTATGCACCCGTACCGGTGGTGGGCCCGTCCGGGGATAACCTGCAAGGAGCCATAGCCATCGCCTCGAGCGCCGGCCAGGGCGGGATCGGGGCCGGCCACACTTGCGCTCTCATCTATGACGGAACAGTCGACTGCTGGGGCGACAACACCTATGGCCAGCTTGGCGAGTATCCGTTACCACCCAGCCAAGCCGTATCAGTAGGCGGGCTAAGCGGAGCCATCGCGATCTCCGCGGGGTTTGCGCATACTTGTGCCCTGATCTATGACGGAACGGTGAAATGCTGGGGCTGGGACTCCTGGGGGCAGCTGGGCGATGGAACGACCACTGACTCGATCACGCCCGTAAGTGTGGCCGGGCTGAGTGGAAGAGCGATAGGGATCGCTGCCGGATACGGTCATACTTGCGCGTTGCTTGACAATGGGACCGCCCAATGCTGGGGCGCGAACGAATTTGGCGAGCTCGGTGACGGCACCGCAGTTCCAGCACCCCCCTTCGGGGATCATTCCGCCCAAACGGTCTCAGGCTTGAGCGGGGCGACCTCCATTGTCGCGGGAGAGGCGTATACGTGCGCGTTATTGGTCGACGGCTCCCCCCAGTGCTGGGGTTACAACTCGAATGGCCAGCTTGGGAATGGAAGCACGAGCGATTCCGATGTGGCGGTGGCAGTCCTAGTGGACAACCTGTCGGCTCAGGGCGCAGTGCGGATCTCTGCCAACGAGTCATCGAACACCTGCGCGCTGTTAGCCAACGGAACGGCCGAATGCTGGGGCTTTGATTCACAGGATGAGCTCGGCAACGGCGCCACAACGAACTCCAGTACACCTGTGGCCATGACCGTGCTGAGCGGGATGAAAGCGCTCGCCAATTCCGCTGTAGATACCTGCGCGTTGCTTCCCGACGGCACCGTGCGGTGTTGGGGTCTTAACCAGAATGGCGAGCTGGGCAATGGAACCATGATCGACTCCCTGACCCCCGTGCAAGTGACTAACTTGAGCGGCGTGAAAGCCATTGCTTCGGGAGGCGAATTCACCTGCGCGTTGCTCTCGGACGGCACCGTGCAGTGTTGGGGTCTTAACCAGAATGGCCAGCTGGGCACTGGAACGTCCACCGACTCCAGCACGCCGGTAGTGGTCAGCGGTCTGAGCGGGGTGAAGGCGATTGCGGCTGGGGACAGTCACGCTTGCGCACTTATTGCCGACGGAAGCATGCAGTGCTGGGGTGATAACGAATATGGTGCACTCGGCAATGGCACCAGTGATGGCGTACCCCCTTTCGGGCTCTCTCCCCCGGTCGCAGTGACAGGTCTGAGTGGAGTAACGGCAATTGCCGCTGGAGCTGACCACAGTTGCGCGCTCTATGTTAACGGTGGGGTGTTCTGTTGGGGCTATAACGAGGGTGGCCAACTGGGCAACGGCAACAATAGTGACAGCAGCACCCCACAAGAGGTCCTGAGTGGCACCCTTATGAAGTCGCTGGCCCTCAGCGGATTTTCCAGCTGCACGTTGTCTGCGGACGGGACAGCTCAATGCTGGGGCGATAACTCTTGGGGACAGCTTGGTGACGGCACGACTGTGAGCTCCAATACGCCCATGGCAGTAACCGGATTGACAGGGGCGATGTCCGTGGTAGCCGGGACGTATCACGTTTGCGTGCTGCTTGCCAATGGCACTGTGCAATGCTGGGGAGCTAACGTTTATGGCCAGCTTGGCAATGGGACGATAACAACTTCCGATACGCCCGTGGCTACGAACGCTCTGGTTCCGTCGGTGGCCTGGAGCAGCAGCCAAAGTGCAGTGGCAACCATCGATGCAGCGAGCGGCCTGGCGACCGCTGTAGCCGACGGCAGTACGACCATTACTGCCACCTACGGCAGCCGAACGGCCCACACCACCTTGACCGTAGGAATTGCCCCGGCGATCACCAGCGCCTCCAGCGCGACGTTTACGGTGGGCACCGCAAGTTTGTTCACCGTAACCACCACAGGCTCACCCACAGCAAAGTTGACCAAAACAGGGGCTTTGCCGAAAGGCGTCACTTTTGTCGATAACGGGGATGGGTCCGCCAGTCTGAGCGGAACGCCCGCTGTAGGTAAGGGCGGGACCTACACGATCACCATCACTGCCAAGAACGGTTTGGGCTCGAACGCCACACAGAGCTTTACGCTCACGGTGAATGAAGCCCCATCCATTTCCAGTGCGGCCAACTCCACCTTCGCGGTGGGCACGGCAAAGTCGTTTACGGTTGCGGTCAATGGCTTCCCTGTTCCGACCCTGAACGAAGTGGGAGCTGTGCCCAACGGGCTTACCTTCAACGCGGCGACCGGCATACTAAGCGGGACTGCCGCTTCTGGAACGGGTGGCACCTACGCCCTCTTGTTCACGGCCAGCAACGGCATTGGTCCAGACGCCTCACAGAATTTCACGCTGACGGTGGACGAGGCCCCGGCGATCACCAGCGCCAACAGCGCCACCTTTACGGTCGGTGCACTCGGATCGTTCACGGTCACGGCCACCGGCTTCCCGACAGCAAAACTAAGCAAAACGGGTACGCTGCCGAAGGGCATCACGTTTGTCGACAACGGCAATGGCAGCGCAGATCTGAGCGGCACGCCGGCGGCGGGAACCGCGGGAACTTATGCGATCGCCATCACGGCCAAGAACGGTGTGGGCGTGAACGCCACCCAGAGCTTTACACTTACGGTGCAGTAGCTTGGCTCGTCGAAAACGCGTATTGACGGTAGGTTGTGATTGAGCGCGATCGCTCTGCGGCGTAAACCTGCGAACGATGGCTGGAAACTGACTGTAGTTTTCGTGTGCATTTCGCCGGGATATCAGCCTTTGCGACCGCTGCTCATATCAAGGTACGCTTCGTGCTATCGCACGCTGGCCTTCCCACTGATTTCGCTGATTCCTACAGACAAGTCCATGAGAGCGGCTGGCGACAGCGTGGGGGGCGGTACTAATTTCAGATGTTTGTTGATGGTCGGCCAGTACTGCCGCAACAGGTTTCCAGCGAACTTCCAGCCCTGATCGGACGCGTAGCGGACGATCGTGTGCCCAACGCCCTGGTTCCCTTTCGGGTAATAGGTATTGGCTAGGGCCTCCCCCGCCACGGGGCCCAGCAGTGCAGCAAAATAAATCACTTCCTCTCCCGAGTCACTTCGCGTCTTTAGCAATCGACTCGCCGCATACTTCACCGACTGCTTAAAGGAGAGATTTTTCTTCACGTAGAAGCGCGGATCTTCGTGCAGCGCAGACGCGAGCAGGAAGGTTCCGAACAGGTTGTTCGAAGCAGCCCGCGCCATATTTGCTCCGACGCGTTTGCCATATCCTTCTGCGCCCTGGCCATACCCCGATGGACTGTTAATCGCTTGTCCGTAGGCCGCCCCAAGAAGCCCTGCCCCGATGGTGGATAAGGCCACGCTGTTGTTTGCCGCCAGCTTGAACTTTTCCCAAGTTCCAAATGGCTGGGTGTTGGTGGCGAGGTCGGGAAATACCAGTGACTTTCTCTGCAGCAGTTGGAAAACGGCCATCCCCGTCTGCACCGGACCGCTCACCGGCGGCGATGTTTGCGATTGTGCGCTAGACGACGGCGAGTCGGGCAGCTCGCCGGGTTGGCTTGTTTGTGCGAGGCTGCCGGCGCAAGAGATCCAGCAAACCGCGATGGCTAACGTTGTCCGTCGCTCGAGCGCATTCGAAAAAATCTGCAAGACGCTGACTCGAATCTAACCGTTTGAGCAAAACCCCCGTCCGCGGAATGAGGTCTGGCCATCGACGTAGATCAACCATAACGAGCAACTATCGGTGTTGTCTATGCCTTCGCCGAGGCTGACCTTGGGCGATAGATCCCAACCATATCGCACGAGGCACAAAAACTGCACCAATGTTCGTGTTTCGATAGTTTCAAATCGCGGATGCGATTCTCTGACAGGCCATGCGGTCCTACAAGGTGACCAACGTCACCTCGACGGCCCGGGGATGATGCCATGACACGTATTGCGCTAGCGCATCTCCGGCTGCCCAGGTCCTTCGGTTCTCTCCGGCCCGATGTGGGATCTTTTGTGGATCGCCAAGCAATTATCAAGGAGATGAGCTCGCAGATCGAGAAGCTGGTCAAGGCGGCAGTGTCGTACGGAGTCGCTCTCCAACACGGCCTTTCCTGCGCGCTGGATTAATCAACGCCGCTGCCTGATCCTGGCTGAGCTCACCACCTAACCTCATGGACGGTGGGTCCAACTCGGAGCGCTCGTCGTTCTGGTCGATTCGCTCTTTGCCAGAATCGTATTCTTCACCACCAGACTACTGCCGAGCGGCAGAAAAGACTGCAGGTGGGAGCAACCGACGCCCAACCGAAACGAAGGAGTTTCCGGAGAGAGGGCCGGAAAGCAACTCTGCCCCGTCGCCCGCGCCGCGTCTGAGTATTACCCTCGAATGGCCGGTAGGGCTCCCGGCGGGTCCGGCTCAGTGTTGGAAAGAATCCCCAAGACGAGACGGCACGGCGGTTGTGGAAAGAGGCAGAGCTAAACGCATAGAACGGTACGGTTTGGGGCTGGCCGACCATGATTTCGCAACAATGGATGTGGAACTAGTGTGGAATGGAATCAACATATGAAAAGAATTCAGATTGTTCTCGACAAGCGACTCCTCGAGGCTACTGACCAAGCCACACGGCGGACGAGGCGGAATCGTTCCGCCCTGGTACGGGACGCGCTCCGGGAACATCTCCGGAGATTGGAGGTCCGGGCTAACCAAGAACGCGACCGCAAGGGCTATGCAAGGCAGCGACAGGCGTCGGTGGAGTCACTGGTTTGGGAAGCGGAGGCGGTGTGGCCGGCAGAATAGCGCGGCGTGCATGAGGTTCATCTCTCATAGCTCACGTCGAGAAACTGACCGGCACGCGTCCGTCCATCTCGGCCGGCAGGCCCGCTTTCCGCCAAGTTTAGCCCCGTTTTCCGAATCATTTGCGACCACAAGGAATCCGGATCCGAATTGAAAACCGCGCTGGCGTCCCCAGGAAAAATGAACCACGCGCCCAGTTCCACTTCCTTCCGCAATTGATCGATGGTCCATCCGGCGTAGCCCAGATAAACATGAAAAACGCCGGGGTCAGGTGCAGTCGAAATGGTTTGTTCGAAGAGGGTCTTCGCGGAAATCAGGTAAACCCTGCCAAAGATGTGCTCCGTGCCTTCGATCTTGGTCGGCGACTGGAACAAGGCAAACACCCCTGGAATTCCGAGTGGGCCCCCGAGATAGACTGGGTCGGAACGGTTTTTCGCCGCCTTGAGATCCTCAAGCACTCGTGAAAGCGGGACATCCGTGCGCCGGTTGAGAACCAGTCCGATGACACCTTGAGCATCGTAGCGAACCAGCAGGATCACCGTTTCGGCGAAATTCGGGTCAGCTAGATCCCGGCTCGCTACCAGCAACTTTCCAGCACCCAGCCCCTTGGCACTCTTAAGCTGGATGGGAAGGAAAACAGTCGGTAGCATGTTGCCGTTCGGGGACCGCAATAGCTGGTTCGTTGGCTGGCCCCTGTACCAAAGCGGCCCATCGGCGGCAAACACCGGACCATGCGGTCGCGTCTTCGATTTCGGTAGATCAAATTGCTTGATGCGACGGTTTAACCTTCCGATCACTGCCAAGCCAACCATCGTCGTCAGGATTGTGACTACGCACAGTTTGCGAAGAGACATGACCGCTCTCCACACGGAGAATAACGTTCTCTGTTCCGACTGCCCTCACGCGAAGGCGAATCGCTGGCTTGGATGGTTGGGAATTCTCGTCCTGGCGGAGAGGGATTTCCCCCCTGTCCGACCCCCTTTATCTCCGGCCTTCGCATTGTAATACCAACTGGACTCAGGAAGACTTGGGAGCAACCAGCCAAAGCAGGCGTCCCCGCCGAGAAGTTTCAGGCGGCTCTGTCAGGGAACCAGCGGGTAAAGCAGAACAGCGCAGGCGATGCTATCCACACTCTAAACATTGACGAAACACACCATGGGCCGGCGTTCGTTTCACGCTGACTGTAGAAGAAACCCGGCGATCACCAGCGGCAACAGCGCCATGTTTACGGTCGGTGTACTCGGGTCGTTCACGGTCACGGCCACCGGCTGCCCGACAGCAAAACTAAGCAAAACGGGTACGGTGCCGAAGGGCGTCACGTTGGTTGACAACGGCAATGGCAGGGCAAATCTGAGCGGAACGCCAGCCGCGGGGACAGCGGGCACCTACACGGTCACCATCACCGCCAAGAACGGGGCAAATGCTACGCAGAGCTTTACGCTTGGGGTGCACTAGCTCGACTCGTCGCAGGTGTGCTTGCTTGACGAGCAGAGGCTTCTAGAAGAAGAAAGCTTCCTGGAAAGTTCGCCGTTGCCTGCTTCCTAAGTATTAACTTCGGGCGTCTGGCGCAAGTCGTGGCTTAAGGAGTAATTCAAAAAGGTTCGGATGGCTGCGATCGCCGCCAGTTGCCCGATGTCAGTCCATGTGGGGCTGATTGCGGTTCGCAATATGTCCGCAGCCAGTAGGAACTCAAGAGCCAGGACCAGCCACCCGGCGAACCCTCGGAAAACTACTAGGGGTGCGACCAACGCTTTGCTTCGGATCAATGCCTTGACAGCCGATGCTATGGCCTGAACCGCACCGATTACGATCACCAGCACCGCCGTGAACTCACTACACGTCGCCACGACGGCTGAGATATTCTTGACCATCTCTACCATGTAGTTATTCCAGGCCTTGGATTCTCAACAATTTATCGTCCCCTGCCGATTGCCGGTCAGAGCTGTTGGCGACTCGGCCGGGGCCCATTTGAAACGATTGCTCACCACAGGTCCGAGTCGGTGTTAGCGACTGGGCGCGCAGGCCAAAGGTTCGGCGCTTGACCAGCGGATATCATACAGATACTCGGTATTCAGAGCTCGGCACTGGCACGCAAGCCAGAATACCCTTGGGAGATGTAACCTCTGGCAACTGACAAAACTGCCAGTTCTTCTGCTCGGGCGCCGGTTTCGTTGAGCATTGGCCTTCAGTTCGTAATATTGTGTACCGTTGCCTGGCCGCGTGGGGAGAAGCGAACGCGTCGATTCCGCGCTGCACGGTGGGCAACGGTCGGGAGCGTGTTGCCATGCGTGTTTTGTTCGTCATTTCGCTTCTTCTGCTGGGAATTGCCGGTCTAGGGTTGGCGCAGAAGCCTGAAATCAAGAAGGCCCCAATTAAACCGACACCCGCAGAATCGGGCGCTGCGATGTTCTCGGAGTATTGTGCCGTCTGCCACGGCAAGGATGGGAAAGGCTCCGGTCCGGCGGCTCCAGCCCTGAAAGTAGCGCCGCCTGATCTCACCACGCTTGCGAGAAGAAACAATGGCACATTCCCGGCGGCGCACGTCTCCGACGTCATACGGTCGGGAGGGGATACTAGCGCCCACGGCTCCAAAGACATGCCTATGTGGGGGCGAGCATTCCTGTCCTTGACACCACATGACGATGCCATGGTTCGACAGCGCGTCTTCAACCTCACCAATTACATCGAGTCCCTGCAGCAAAAGTGAGCGTTCCGCAATCCCGCAAACCCTGGGCTGGGTACTGGCGACAAGCCTCTTCCCTTCCCCCCAAGGGCTGGCCATGCGGATTTTCTTTGCGCATACTGCATCCTCATACAGATTTCCCATTTAGGGTCTCGTCATACAATTCCAATCAGCGCCGGCCCATGCGAACTGGCCTATACGTTCCATACCGTGCTAGGCTTTATGCATCCAACCGTCAATTGGTGATCGCATGGCGGAGGAACAACAGGACCGACTGGAGGCCTTCAGAGCCCTCATCAGGGCGGCAGAAGAAGGCGCGGCCATACCCGCCGTCGAGGAAGACGATCTCAGACGTCTTCACCAGCTTTCCGTGGACATGACGAAGCGCTATTCGGGCAAAGACGGGGTAGTGAGTCTTGATTCAATGAGCCGTGCTTGCAGTCCTGGCGCCAATCTGCCAGCTGTGTGGCTGCGACACACCCAACTCCGATCGCTGGTGAGACAAGGTCTTCTTGCGGAATGGCAGCACGGAACCACCCTGGATGATGCTGTGTTCCGAGTGGCAGCGACCCTGCCCATGAAGGGCACTGATTTCGACCCAGACGCCTTCCTTCGACAACTTCGCCACGAAACTGCCGCTTGAGTCCCTGACCTGCTTGGCGTCTCATTCCCACAACCGCTCAGGCGCTCTTTTCGATCCGCTTCGCAGGTCGGCTCGGTCGGGCAGGCTTCTCATGCGCGTGCTGGTGGAATGTCAGGCAGGATGGGCAGAAGGTTTCGCCACACAAGTCACACCGCGCCGCGTGTTCGGTGCAGAGTGATGCGCCGCAGTCGGAGCAGCAAGTGGCACCGGGGCGCGCACAGGTGATCCCAAGCGCATCCTCCAGATTCCGCACTTCCACCACTCCGCAGTGATTCATGGCTGATTAGCCCGAGACTATACCACGACAACTAGCTACCGGCTGCGGGCTGGGCTGTATTTCTTGATACTTCAGTTGTTTTCAGTTTCGGGAACTTCTGGCGGCAAAGTTAAGAAAGATGTAGGCTGGCCACAACAAGCAACCCGGGAGGCTTCATGCTTCGCTTGCCACGGCTTTTCGTAGCGTCCCTGCTCGTGCTGCCCTTGTCCCTGGTCCCCAGTTGTGCGGCGCCACAACGGTTGGAATCGGTGATGGTCTTGCCCGGCGACACCACCCTCCTGGGCTTCGGGCTGCAGGTGCACTACAAAGCGTATGGAAGTTTTGTGCATCCCCCCGAAACGCTAGACATCAGCAATACCGTGACCTGGTCGTCGAGTTCGCCCCAGATCGTCTCGATCGACAACACTGGGATTGCAACCTATGTACAGGGGTGCGCCACTAACCTTCTCATCACTGCGACCTATACCCACAACGGGAGCGTCATGGTAGGAACCGCCAATCTGACGGGACAGGACCCCTCCTGCAGCCAATAAATGCCAGCCGCCCTAGTGGGCTCTCTAACAACGGGCCTCGTCTGAGGCTCCCTTGGTGGGATTTCGCAGCCAACGGGCCCGATCGCGTTTAGCCCGCGAGGCCCGCACGGCCACGGCATGCGCGTGTGCAATTTGCTCCTTTATTTCCGCAAAGCAGTGACCGTGGATTTCGGAGCCAGAGTTTCCCAGCACGTTCTACCGTACCCGTCTCAGCTGACGATCTGGTTGTGGTTGGCCGCCAGCCTTCCGGCATTGACTCTGGTCCTGGTTCCTATGGGGCCTCCATTCCGAGAGTTCAGAGGCAACCTGTCCCTGGTCTGTTGACCTGAAGCAGCCTCCTGCTTGGTGCATCGGAAACGGCGGAAAAAGACCGCACACACCATTATTGGTTCCAGCGAACGGGGTCGGTTCTATTGATCAAGTTTCATGCCATTCCCGCGGTACCCGCCGGTCGTACAGCCTCCAGAACGATCAGCTTCTAAGGCTTTGGATGATCCCCCGCGCTGGGGTAGTCAACGCGGCCGCCTGATCCTGGCTAAGCTCGCCACTTAACCTCGCCGCATCGACCAGAATGATGAACGCTCCGAGTTCGACCACCGCCGATGGGACATTGCCCCGCTTGAGGGAGTCCACCGCAACCTGCAGAGGAACGGTGAGGACCTGCTGAGCTATCTTGGGGAGAGGCGACGACTGCACCTGGGCCATGAGAAGAAACGTTTGCACAGTTGCAACCACAAAGTTGGATTGGAAATATTCAAAGGCGCCGATGTCGCAGGCGCTTCCTTGCGGCCGGGGGACACCCCGCTGGTCGGTGGTAACCGGATTTCCGCTGGCATCGGTGCAGGAGCTCAGGGGAATGGCATTCACGGCAGGGCTGGCGGCCAGCAGCGCGACCGTCTGGGTTGGGCCGCCGTTATTCTTCACACCGCCGGGATCCAGTCCCGCTGGAGTGTTGTTCAGATCGCCGGTCTGCGTCAAAAAGCTGGAGCAGCTGTCGTCGTCAGAGAGGTTATAGCCTTCGGAAGTAGGTGGTAGTCCACCACCACCGTTGGCGCAATTTGGGGCCAGGCCGCTATTTGCCAAAATCGTATTCTTCAGGACCAGACTACTGCCGGTTGGTAGAAAGACCACCAGGTTGTCGCAACCGACGCCCGCCCCGAACTCACTAATGCAGGAGTTTCCAGAGAGCGTGCTGTTGCTTAGCGTCATATTGATGTTGCCCAGGCCAGCGCCTTCTACCTTGCCGGTAGCGCGAATGCCGCCGGCCCCGTTGCATGACGGCTGAATCACGGAGCCGCAGGAGTTTCCGGAAATTGTACTGTTGACGATGCTTACAGTTACCGTCTCGCCAACCCCACCGAAGATGTTGATACCGCCAGCATCGAAAAAGTCCAGATTGCCCGACACGGTGCTGCCAGCCATCGTCAGGTTGCCTGTATCGCTGAAGATCCCGCCATCGCCGTCTGCGAAGTTGTTCGAGACGCTGCTGTTGGTCAGCGTCAGTGTGCCATGGTCGTTATAGATGCCGCCGCCGACGCCATTACCCGGAAGGCCGGCAGTATTTGCTCCGACCATGCTGTTGGTCAGGTTCACCGTTCCGAGATAGTTGTAGATACCACCACCTCCGCCGGAAACGCCGCCTACTTTGTTTCCTGAGACGGTGCTTGTGCTCAGGCTCAGCGTGCCGCTGTTAAAAATGCCTCCACCCAACTGGTTGCCAACGGTATTGTTCGAGACGACGCAGTTCGTCAGCGCCAAGGTGCCGCCATTGAAGATGCCTCCGCCCAGAAGCGAACTTCCATGCTCTATGGTCACCCCGGAAATGGCCACCGTGGCCCCCGCATTGACGATCAAGACCGCGACCGAGTCTCCACCGCTGATCGCCAGATTGGACGCGCCCGGCCCGGTGATGGTCACGCTTGGACCCAGGGTAAGCGGGCTGCTGAGCAGGATGGTGGCGGGGTACGCGAGGTTAAAGTTAATCGTGTCGCCATTCATTGCGCTGGCGACGGCTGCCCGCAGCGAGCCCGCCGAGCCGTCATCGTTCGTGTTCGTGACCGTGATGGTGGCGCCGAAAACGCGCATGGCACTCAGAAGTAGCAGCAATGCTACTCCTGGCCAGGTACGCCTCAACGCGTTGATCGATGCTGGATGAATATGCGCGCCTTTCATTGGTTTTCTCCTGCGATCAGATTCCTGGGGGCCGGGGGTCGCGTGCCCCACCGGGGCTTCCTCTGCCGGGGTGGCCTTTGTTCAACGCTAGGGTTCTAGCTGTAGCCCCCTCCCTTTGGCCAAGATTCAAGGCCAAGAGGCAAGGCATCACCCTGGTTGTGGTCGGCCGCCTGCCTGGCGGCCTTGCCTCTGGCCTGGGTTTTGACAAGGCCTCCTTAAGCAGACCCCCTGCTTGATATATCGGAAACGGCGGGAAAAAGACGACACACACTGAACGGCGCCCCACCGCGCCTGAGTTTTCCCGATGTTATCTTGTACTAGCGGACGCCACAGGGGCACTATGCTCGACAACCTCAGTTCTCCCCTGCAGAACGTGATTTACCGGAATCGCTGTGGCGAAAAGATCGGCGTGTATGCTGTTTGTTCCGCCCACCCCAGCGTCCTTGATGCCAGCCTGAAGCAAGCGCTTGCCGACGGATCAACTCTGTTGATCGAGTCCACGTCGAGCCAGGTCAACCAGTTCGGCGGTTACACCGGTCAAACTCCGGGCCAGTTCGCGGCTCGGGTCCGGGGGGCGGCGCAAGGCTTGGGCTTACCAGAAGAGCGCCTGGTGCTGGGCGGCGACCATCTCGGGCCTTATCCCTGGCGAGACCAGCCCTCCGAAGCGGCTCTCGAGAAGGCGTGCGATCTGGTTCGGGCATGCGTACTCGCGAGATATCAAAAGATACATCTTGACGCCAGCATGGCTTGCGCCGATGACCAGGGATCGGGCCTGCGTGACCAGGTCATTGCCCAGCGGGCGGCGCAGCTTTGCCGTGCCGCTGAGAGCGCACACCAGGAGCTGCCGCAGGGGACCCCGGGACTTCTCTACGTGATCGGAACTGAGGTTCCAGAGCCGGGCGGTGAGACGCATCCGGGAGGAGCTCCCGCGGTAAGCACCGTTGCCCAGCTCGAGCGCACTCTGGACGTTTTTCGCGCGGCCTTTGAGCAGCATGGCGTCGCCTCGGCCTGGGACCAAGTCATCGGCATTGTGGTGCAGCCCGGCGCAGAGTTTGGCGAGAACGTGATCTTTGAATATGACCGGCACAAGGCAGAGGCGCTCTCCGCCGCGCTGCCCGAAAACCCCTGCACGGTGTACGAAGCGCACTCGACCGACTACCAGTCGCCCGAGGCGCTGGCGCAGATGGTAGAAGACCACTTCGCCATCCTGAAAGTTGGTCCGGCGCTGACGTTCGCCTTTCGAGAAGCAATTTTTGCCCTCAGCGCGATCGAGCGAGAGTATTTTGCCGGCCGAAGCGGAATCCGGATTTCCCAGGTGCGCGAGGCGTTGGAGGCAGCCATGTTGCGCAACCCGGCCCACTGGCGCTCCTATTACCAGGGAAGCGAGGACGAACAAAAGTTTGCTCGTGCCTTCAGCTACAGCGACCGCTGCCGCTATTACTGGCCAGACCCTGCGGTCCAGGAAGAAATCGACTGCCTACTGGGCAATCTGGCTGGATTCCCTGCCCCGTTGACGGTCGTCAGCCAATACTTACCGCTAGAGTATGAGGCAATCCGCGCGCAGCGGCTGCCCGCCGAGCCCAGAGCCATGATTGAGTATCACATCCGCGCCGTGCTGCGCGGCTATGCCGCAGCCTGTGGCATATAAAGGACACGCGATGAGCGGGAGGCTGTCGCGAAGCGAATGGATTTTCCAGGATTCCTACGGGAGAGGGCTGCTTGCGTCAGGGACCGGGGTCGAGCCCAGGCTTTGCAACCGGTCGATCGGCAGCACACTCAAAACGTCCCGAAAGTATTGTGCCCGCTGCTCCGTCCCGCTGGTGAACCCGCACTGCTGTTGGAGGACGCCCCCCGCAAGCGGGTCAGGATGGACTCGACCATCTCCTCATTCCGGTGCAACACCACCTTGAACTCGCGGTGGTCCGTGTGGGAAATCTCTTTCTGCAACTCCCGGTGGCGGTGTTCCAGAATTCTCACGAGAAGCTCCTGCTCTTCAGCGGTCAGTATCAACTCCATAAATCCTCCCTCAGCAAGTCGTATTCTTGCGAGGCTCCTCGGTGCCACTCCGCCGTCTCTCGGCCACCTTCTCGTACGCGCCGACGGCTGTGACCTCCTGTTCCTTCCTGTCCGGAATGGAACAGGTCACAAAGATGGCGGCTGGCCTTCGCTTCGCTCTGGTAGCTTCCTCTTCGGGCGCGACGTCGTTTTCGGAGGTTGCGGGAACCATGGCCCGAGATTGGCCCGCCGGCCGGCCGGGGCAACCACGGTTGATTTGGCCAAACGTCCTTTCCCTCGCGGCATCCGGGCGGCAGTCACCTCCGCGAGCGCCTCACCTCGATTTGAGAAGTGTCGTTGCATTGTTCCCTCCTTGCGTCATTCGCGGGAATGGTCAAGCAGCACTGGACAGCGAAGCGATGTTTCTTTCGAGCAGGCGCTGCACGTCCTCATCGCTGACCTGGCTGAAATCCTGATACCACTCTGAAACGGACACGAGCAGGTCCGGTTGAGCCGCGGCGATGAACTCGTCGGCTTCCATCATGACCGCGCTGCTGCCGAAGGCCGGAGCTACGGGCACTGCCACGACCACCCGGGCCGCCTTGCGCCAGCGGATGGCCGCAGTCGCTGCCAGAATGCTGCATCCGGTCGCGATGCCATCATCCACGAGAATTACCGTCTTCCCCGCCACATCCAGGGGGGAGTGCCCACCGCGATAGGACGCCTGCCCGGACTCGAGTTCCTTCTGCGCGAACCGAGTCGCATCCCGGACAGTCTCCTCGGAAAGGCACAGTTCTCTGACCAGCGAGAGATCGATAAGCTCGACGCCGCCCTCGGCCACCGCACCCATGGCCAACTCGTGATTCCATGGCGTTCCGACCTTGCTGACCACACAAACATCGAGTGGGGCCGCGAGCGCAGCCGCGACCTCGAAGGCCACAGGCACTCCACCTCGAGTCAGCCCCAGAACCATCACGTCGTCACGGCCGGAGAAGGCCGATAGGCGGCCGGCAAGCACACTACCGGCGCTGGCCCGGTCCAAGAATGGAAGAACTTCAAGATCCTCGTCCTCTTCCCGGAACAACATGGCACTCACCCCCTTCCTTTGTAGTCGGATCATGCCCTCTGCCCGTGCATTCACCAGAGCCGCTCATGCGGCTGCGGTCGGGCTTCCACTCCAGAGGCGAACCATGCCAACGAGGCAGACACAAGGCCGAAACCGTTCTCTGGAAAGACAGGCACACGCATACCTCTCCCGGTCTCTGGCCACATTCTTCGCTGCTCCACTCCCGGCCGGCGCTGCTAATCGGACAGCGAGGCGACTACGCCGCCACTGTCGGTTTGGCAGGACGCATCTCCTCTTTCTTTTCTTCCGTCACCGCAGGCCGCGTACTTGCAACCTTGGCACGCGCCTTACCCGTCAGAACCGTCAGATGGACGGTCGCTATCGCACCCAGGATGGCGGGTACGATGTACACGTTCTCCACTTTCCAGAGCCAGTGCCCCAAGATGGGTGAGCCTAGCCACGCTCCCACCCAAGCGATGATCAGCTTTCCGAACAGGGCATCATTGCCCTCAAGAAATCGATAGCGAATGACATTGTGATAGGTGACGGCAACGACCGCCGCGATGAGAGCTAGGAGTAGAAAGGAAAGGAAGCTCATCCCCAGCATAACTGTACCTCCTTTGGGGACCAGGGGAGACCAGGGCGGTCTCGGGAAAGACGAGGTCCGGAACCGGGCCAATGAACCATACGGTCCGAATCCACGATTGAGATTCGGCTCGCCAAACGCTTTCGTTGTCTACAGTTATTCTAGGCCCGTACGCTGTCGGACTCAATCGCCAGCCGACGGCGAGGACGACTTTATGCCCAAAAGGGGAGGGCGAGCCCAGGCCGTTCTCCACGCTCATCTGCCGCGCCCGGTGTGACTTCCTTCTTAGTAGCCTGCACGCTGGCAAGGTGGGCCATGGCCGGTGACACCGCTCACAGAAAGAGAGCGGGGATCAGGCAGAACATTGGTGGAGAACCTCAGCACCCCTCAGCCTCACCCGGTTGCAGGCAATCCTGGGGGGAGGTTGCGAGAGACCACCGTGCGTCTGGCGAAAGTCACAACCTTGCGGCGATTCTCGCAGATCATCTTTTTCCTCCTATTCTTGTTTCTTCTTCTCCGCACCGAGTTCCGCGGCTCCCTGCAGGCCGCCGGCAGTGACATCCGGCTTCCGTATCCCATCCGCTGGTTTTTCCAGATTGATCCGTTGGTAGCCGTCTGCAATGCACTCTCCGGCCACGCCCTGTACCGCGGGCTGCTGTGGAGCCTCGGGATCCTGATTCCGACGCTGTTTCTCGGGCGGTTCTTCTGTGGCTGGATTTGCCCGTTGGGCTCGGTCCATCATTTTTTCAGCAGCTTGAAATCAGAGCGTAAACGCGGAAAGCAACTGATTGACTCGAACCGCTACAAGCGCTGGCAGACCACCAAGTACTACCTCCTGTTGGCGTTCCTGGTGGCTGCTCTATTCGGCACGAGCATTGTGGGATGGCTTGACCCTCTGTCGCTGCTGGTGCGGTCTCTTGGGCTGTCCATCCTGCCTGGGATGAATTATGCGGCGCGGGCCGGTCTGCACGCCCTGGAAAGCAGCCGGAACGGGACCGTCGAAACCCTGGGAAGCGCGCTGCATTTTATGGTGGGAGGACTGCTGAGTTTCAAGCAGCCGTTCTTCCGGCAAGGTATTTGGATCGGGGCAATCTTCATCTTTCTCCTGGCGTTGAACCTTCGAGTCACCCGGTTCTGGTGTCGTGCGCTATGCCCGCTGGGAGCGCTGCTCGGCATCGTGTCTCGCTGGTCGATGTTTGGGCTGGAGAAGAACCCGCAACACTGCAAGGACTGCAACCGCTGCCTGCTGCACTGCCAGGGCGGAGACGATCCCATCGGCGGCGTAGCCTGGCGGCAGCCGGAGTGCCATCTCTGCCTGAATTGTGTGGAGGACTGTCCGGAGCGTGGTTTGAGGTTCAGGTTTTTCCCTGGGCAGAGCTCGGCGGGGGTAAACCTCGAGAGGCGCAAAGTGCTCGCCGGGCTTGGCGCCGGGGCAGCGGTAGTGCCCCTGATGCGCAGCACACCCGGGTTCTCCAGCGAGCGCCACGAACGGCTGCTGCGCCCACCGGGAGCGCTGGACGAAGATGCTTTCCTCTCACGCTGCATACGCTGCGGGGCATGCATGAAGGCCTGCCCCAATAACGCCCTGCATCCCGCGTGGAACCAGGCCGGGCTGGAGGGTTTGTGGACCCCGCTGATGATTCCGCGGATCGGCTACTGCGAGACCAGCTGCGTGCTGTGCTCCCAGGTGTGTCCCACCGGAGCAATCTGGGAGACGACGGCGAAGGAGAAAGGTTGGACGGCGAGCGTTGGCGCGGATGCCAGGCCGATCCGCTTGGGCACGGCATTTTACGATCGCGGACGCTGTCTGCCCTGGGCCATGGCCACCGAGTGCATCGTCTGCGAGGAGTGGTGTCCCACCTCTCCCAAGGCTATCTACCTGAGGCCGGCGGAAGTTGCGGATGCCGAGGGCAACCTCAAGCCGGTGAGACAGCCTTATCTCGATCCGGCTCGCTGCGTGGGATGTGGTGCTTGCGAATACGCCTGCCCGGTCCAGGACCGGCCGGCAGTCTATGTGACCAGCATTGGCGAAAGCCGCTCCCGGAGCAACCAAATCCTGCTCAGCCGGCGCAAGGAGGTGAGGCGGTGATTGGTCACAGCATGCTTCTCCGCCGCGGCCTGCTACTCGGTACCTGCATGACGTGGGCGTGGGCTGTCGGGTGCACCGCCCGTCCGGACCGTCAAGCCACACCGTTTCCTGCCACCCAGGAGGTGGCAGAGTGGGTCAGGACCGGCGACGTCCGCACCTTTCCGGCTGCCGACCTGTGGAAGTACATCGATGGCGAGGCCGAGAGATACCTGAAGGCAGGTGTGCGGAGTGTTTCCACCGCCGACTACCGGTTCCGTGACAAGCTCGACGCAGTCGTCGATATCTACAGCATGGATAGCAAATCCGGGGGGGAGAAGATCATGGAATCGGAACCGGCGGCGGGCGCCGAAACCGTTCGCCTGGGGGATGGGGGCCGGTTGTTCGACCAAAGCATGGTCTTTCGCAAAGGGCCTTATCTCGTACGAATCACGGCCTACGAGAGTTCGCCCGCGACGCCACCCGCTCTCTTAGCCTTGGCGCGCGGCGTCGAGTTACGGCTCAAGCCGTGAATCGATAACCGGGATGTGTGCCGCTTGTCACTGAAAGTATGGGCCGGATTGCGGTATGGAGAATAAGAGGCCCGCATTGCCACCGAGGACATCTATGGACCGAGGGAACAGTACAAGCCGCCGCAATTTCCTGAAGAGTTGTCTGGCGGGCGCGGTCGTACTCGGAGCCCGAGGGAAGGGCGAGCTGCTCGAAGCTGCTGACCAGAGCAGCGCAGGGGCGAAGTCCACGGTCGTGATTGCGCGCGATTCGATGCTGCGCGGTGGCGCAAGTGCGGTCGACAGCAGCCGAATCCTGAGCCTGCTGGACCGGGCCATGCAGTCTCTCTTCGATCTCGACCATCCTGCCGAGCCCTGGAAACAGCTGGTGCACCCGGGGGAGAAGGTTGGAATCAAGATCAATGCGCTGGGAGGGCGAGGGCTGTCCAGCAACCGGCATCTGGTAGAAGCCATCTGCGAGCGCCTCGAAGAGGCGGGTGTTCGAGCCGGCGATATTGTTGTCTGGGACCGCGACACCGACGAAATGGGACACGTGGGGTTCTCCGCTGCCACCGCGGGAAATCGCGTGCAATGCTTCGGCACGGACCGAATCGGCTACGAAGAGGAACTGGTGACCTCCGGCAGTGTTGGCAGCCGACTCTCCAGGATTTTGACCCAGCTCTCGGATGTCCTGATTAACGTGCCGGTGCTGAAGGATCACGATGGCGCCGGCGTGACCGGCGCTTTAAAGAACATGTATGGGGTCATTCACAATCCCAACAAGTTTCATCCCAATGGCTGCAACCCATACATTGCGGACTTGAACCTGCTGCCCGCAATCCGGACCAAGATGCGGCTGACGGTTTGCGACGCGACCACGGCCTGCTTTGAGGGCGGACCCGGATATAAACCACAGTACAGCTGGAACCATAATGCGCTGATCGTTTCCCAGGACCCGGTAGCGCTCGACTACACCGGCTGGCAAATCATCGAGCGTAAGCGCGCAGAAAAAGGATTGAAGACGCTGGAAGCCGACGGCAGAGCTCCCCGCTACATCGCAACTGCAGCCGATGCCCAACATCGCTTGGGCACGAGCGATCCCCGGCGCATTGCGCTGGTGGAGGTGTAGGCGGAGCGCCCATGGGGTGGTACATGCCTGGCGCGGCCAATTGCGGACCGGGTGCCAAGCGCGGGCTCGTCTCGATCGTCAAGAACGGCGAAGATCCAGGCCGGTCGAGTGAGCGACGGGGCGCGTGGCCTGCCTTCGCCCTCGATCGCCGTGCGTTTTTCAAATGCACGGTGATGGCCGGAGCAGCTTGCGGCCTGAGCCGTCTGGGCTTGCCCTCGCTCGCAATACCGCTGCCGGCGCCTACGGCAGCGGACGACTCGCGATTCGTCGTCGAAGCCAGGTTTTACCAGAAGCTCCCCAACAAGAAAGTCAAATGCAAGCTGTGCCCGCGCGAATGCACGGTCGGAGACCGGGAGCGCGGGTATTGTGGGGTACGCGAGAATCGGGGAGGAACCTATTACACGCTGGTGCACTCGCGGGTGTGCACTGCGCACGTGGACCCCATCGAGAAGAAGCCCCTGTTTCACTACCTGCCGGGAACGCTGGCTTTCTCTCTGGCCACGGCCGGTTGCAACGTGAACTGCAAGTTTTGCCAGAATTGGGACATCTCGCAGGTGCGTCCGGAACAGGTCCCTGCCGAGTATGCTCCGCCGCCCAGGATTGCCGAGGTGGCAAGACAGACCAACTGCCCGACCATCGCCTACACCTACAGCGAACCGGTGGTGTTCAGCGAGTACCTCATGGACGCGGCTGATGCCGGTCACGAAATCGGCGTCCGCAGCATCGTCGTATCCAACGGCTATATCCAGGAGGAGGCGCTGAAAACCGCATACGGCAAGATGGATGCGGTCAAGATCGATCTGAAGGCATTCTCCGAGTCCTTTTACCGGGATGTCGTGGTGGGAGAGTTGAAGCCGGTGCTGGACACACTGGTCACTTTGCGGAAGATGGGCAAATGGACGGAGATCGTCTACCTGGTGGTGCCGACTCTCAACGACAGCGACTCCGAGTTCCAGGGCCTGGCGCGCTGGATCAAGACAAACCTGGGCGTGGATGTGCCCATCCATTTCACGCAATTTCATCCGGAATATCTGCTGAAGAATCTGCCGATCACGCCGGTCCCGACCCTGGAACGCGCCAAGGCAATTGCCGACGCCGAGGGGTTGCACTACGTATATATCGGGAACGTGCCTGGGCATCCCGCAGAAAACACGTACTGCCCCAAATGTCGCCGACTGCTGGTGGAGCGGCTGGGGTTGACGGCCAGGCAAATCCTGATCCGCAAGGGCGCCTGTCCTTCCTGTGGCCAGGCGATCCCGGGAATTTGGCGCGCCTAGAGGCGCGCCGGGAGAGATACGGTATGAGCATCCGTCGCAGGGTGTGTTGGGTGACCGCCTGTCTAGCGGCGTTTCTGATGATCCTAACGCCGGGACATGGTCCTGCTGCCGGCCCGCCAACCGTAAGGGCGGCCGGAGTCGCAGGCAGTTTCTATCCCGCCGAGCCGAAGGCGCTTTCGGCGATGATTGACGACCTGGTGGCGCGGGCTTCCCCTCCGGAGATCAAGGATCCGATTCTTGCCGTGGTGGCTCCCCACGCCGGTTATCCCTTCTCCGGTCCGGTGGCGGCTTACACCTATGCAGCGCTTAAGGGACGCAAGTTTTCGCGCGTGGTCGTGATCGCGCCCTCGCACTTCGAGGCTTTTGACTTTACCTCCGTCTATGACGGCGACGGCTATGCGACACCGCTGGGAACCGTCCCGGTGGACAAGGCGTTTACCGAGCAACTGGCCAAGATGAGCGGAACCATCAAGCTCTCCAGCCGCGGCCACCTGGCGACGGCAGAGGGCTCGGAGCACGCGCTCGAGGTGGAGTTGCCGTTTCTGCAGCGGGTGCTGGGAAATTTCCAGCTCGTGCCCCTGGTGATGGGAGACCAGAGCTACGAATCCAGTCGCGCTCTGGGCGTGGCCTTGGCCAGGTTGATTCACGGAGACGACACCCTGATTGTGGCCAGCTCCGATCTGTCGCACTATCACCCCTACGATGAAGCGGTGAAGATTGATCACAAGACGCTGAACGCGCTCGAGCAGTGGGACTACTTCAGCATGTCGATGAACTTCCAGACGCGTACCTGGGAAGCCTGCGGGGGCGCGCCCATCATCGCCGCCATGATTGCGGCGGAGCGGATGGGGGCGAATCAGGCCTATCTGCTCAAGTACGCGAATTCGGGCGACACCGCGGGAGATCATACCCGCGTGGTGGGATACGGCGCGGTTGCCCTGGTGAAAACTCAGCGTGGTGCGCAGACGGAGCCTCCCTTCTCGCTCAGCTCCACCGAAAAGCAGGAACTGCTCCAGCTGGCCCGCAAATCCGCGGAGTACGCAGTCCGCGAAAAAAAGCCGTACCAGCCCGCGGCCAGTTGGGATGAGGCGTTGAGTCAGGAGCGGGGCGCGTTTGTCACGGTGAGGAAAGCGGGGGAACTGCGAGGGTGCATCGGTTATACCTCCGCGATGAAGCCGCTCTATCTGACCGTGCGGGACACGGCAACCCTGGCTGCGGTCGAGGATCCCCGCTTCCCGGCTGTGTCCGCGTCCGAGCTGGGCCAGCTCGACTACGAGGTTTCGGTGTTGTCGCCTTTGCGGCACGTCGGGGACATTCGGGAGATCAAAGTCGGCCAGCACGGTCTTCTCATGAAGAACGGCAACGACGAAGGGCTCTTGCTGCCGCAGGTGCCGGTGGAACAAGGATGGGACCGGCAGGAGTTTCTGGAACAAACCTGCGCCAAAGCCGGCATGCGCCGCACCTGCTGGAAGGATGACAACACCGACATCTTCCGGTTCACCGCCGTGGTGTTCGGCGAACATCGGCCGCAACCGCTTATGCCGGAGCCGCCCTTGCCTCCAGGTTCAGCTTCCCCGCCAGGAGGGCGGGCGCCAGGTTCACCGCCGCACTGAGCCAGGCCGTCTTCCAGAAGCCGAATACAGGAATGAGATAACCGCTGAGTACGAGAGCGCCGATACATCCACCCACGAGGTCGACCGCGTACAGCACACCCAGCCCGGTGTGAGTCTTTCTCTCTCCAAGGTAGATCTCGGTGGCGATGGGAAATTGATAGCCACCCAGCATGCCGCATAGCACGGCCAACGCGGGGAAGGCCAGCTGCGCCACCAACCGCACGCTGGTCGTGCCCGAAGCCTGGGACACGAGCACCACCAGAAACAGCAGTGCCGGGGTGGAAAGCCCGAGCAGGAACTGGGTGACCGCGGCAACCCTCATGAATCGCCGCTGGCCGTCGGCGCGAATCCGGGCAAGTCCCAGCCCACTGCCCAGGGCAATGCCCGCCATGAACATGCCGATGAGGATGGCAAGCTGGCGGTACACATAGCCGTAAACTGCCTGGAACCCGAGCAGGAGGAAGATCTCGAGCGCCATCAGCGTGAATCCGGTCGCAGCGATCGAGTACGCCGCCGCAGCCCGAGTACGCTGTGTGCCATCTGGCACACGAAGCAGAACAACCGCCATGCCCAGCAGGCAAACCAGCGACCAGCCAACGAAGCGAGCGAACCGGACCTGAGCCGCGGCGCGAAACCAGCCGTAATATTCGCTTTTGAACTGCGCCCCCCACAGAATCACGTCGAAGTAGTACGCAATGGGCGCGAAGTCGCGATTGACCGGCGTGTCCGGCGCCGGCCGCAGCCATTGCTGAACCTGGGCCATGCGATCCGGACTCATGCGAAACGGAATGAAGTATTCGCGAACGTAGAGGGTGGGGATCTTCCGCGCCTGCAGCCGGGCAATCAGCGCCTGCGGATCGTCGGTCAGAACCGCGGGCTCGAATGCGGCCATCACATGCATGCTTTCCCCTGGGATGGTGACGGTATAGGGGAAGACGGCCCGCAGGGTGCGGTGAATGCAGCGCAGGAATTCGGCTCGCTCTGGGCTGATGAAGTCCTCCGAGGCACGCAGCTGGAGTGCCAGCACGCCTCCCCCGGCAAGATGCTCGCGGGCCGAGCGAAAGAACTCCTCGGTGTAAAAGCGGTTCAGCTGCGCGGTCTGCGGATCCGCCACATTCTGCATGATCACATCGAACCGGTCGGGGGTGGTCCTCAGATACAGGCGTCCGTCCGTGTAATGGAGGTGCACCCGCCGGTCGGAAGCAAGCGGAGCAGTTTGCTCGGGGAAGAACCGCTCGGCGAGCTCGATCAGCGTGGGGTCGAGCTCCACATAATCAATCCGCTCGATGGTTGGGTGCTTCAAGACTTCGGCAATGCTGCCGTTCGCGCCGCCGCCGATGAGTAGAATCCGCCGGGGCGCGGCATGCTCCAGCAAGGCGTAATGGACGGCTTCTTCGGCTGCGGCCTGGTCGGGTGCATTGGCCAGAATGACCCCGTTGTCATACAGGCTGCGGATGTTACCCGTCTCTATCACCGCAAGGTTTCCGTAGATCGAGTCGCGGGACTTCAACAAGTGAAATCCGCGCCACAGGCGCGCCTCGGACCACCGGTCTAACAGAGGCGCAACCCGTGAAAAAAGAGCAACACCCAGGCATACCCCAACCAGGGTAACGGCCATGACCTGCCTGCGCCCGGCCGGGCGCAACAGGATCGCTGCCATGCCCAGATTGAGGAGAGCAACCAGAGTTGTGATCTGAAAGGACCCGAGAAAGCGCAGCAACACAATGCTGGCTAGAATCCCGCCCAGGGCGGAGCCCACTGCCTCCAACAGGTACGCCGCACTGGAAGCGACCCGTGCGGAAACGCTTCGCTCCTGCTCGTACATCCGGGCCGCAACCACGAAGAGGCCCCCGGAAAGGATGCAGAACACACTCAGACAACACAGAGACACCCACAGCATGGGCAGCGGACCGATCAACTCACCCGGTACGGTCTGGAAAAAGGCCTTGGACGCACGGACCGCCCAGACCGTCAGTGGCAAGCTGATGGCGAGCAGGCATTCCAGGACCACGACCATCCGCCGGGCGTTGCTCCGACCTAGAGCCAGTCGGCTGGCCAGGGAGCTGCCCGCAGCCGTCCACAGAAGCCAGGTGGCCAGGGTAATTCCAAGAGAGATCTCATTCCCGTTGAAGACGATGATGAGTTCGCGCAGCAGAACGATCTGGCCGATGACCGCGGTAAAGCCAACCAGAGTGAGAACCGCTCTTACTCCCGACATTCGTCGCCGCGCACTCGAAGCTGTGAGGATGGGCACAGCCAGGTCACCGCATCCGCATTAAAATTCAACCGTTCTTGAAAAGCAAAACCGGACAACCAACATGCAGTCCCTCGAAGACGCCGTGGTAAGTCGTCGCGAAGCGCTCCTCAGGTTGCTCCGACTCGGCGGAGTGGCCGCCGGCACGGCCGGCCTGGGATTCTGGCTCAGCCAACACCGTCAACGACCTGAGCCCGTGTCGGCCATGAGCCTGAAGCGCAGTCACGGCGTCGCGGCGGATCCCGAACTGCCGGAAATGGCTGTAATCCAAGGAGAGGATCCTCAACAACTGGTTCGGCAGGCAATCGAGGAACTGGGTGGCATCCGCCGCTTCGTCTCTCGCGCAGACGTCGTTGTGGTAAAGCCGAACATCGCCTGGGACCGTACTCCGGAACAGGCGGCAAACACCAATCCCGCGGTGGTCGCCGAGGTCGTCCGGCAGTGCTGGGACGCAGGGGCGCGCCGGGTCATCGTCACCGACGTCAGCTGCAACGACCCCCGGCGCTGTTTTGCGAGGTCCGGCATTGCCGAGGCAGCGCGCCGCGAGGGCGCAGAAGTCATCCTGCCCGATCCTTCCCGTTTCAAAGACGTGGATCTCGAAGGGACCGTTCTGCGCAATTGGCTGGTGTTCGAGCCATTCCTGAACGCCGACAAGATCATGAACCTTCCTATTGCCAAGCACCACAGCCTGACCGGCACGACCCTGGGCATGAAGAATTGGTACGGGATTCTCGGCGGCCCCCGTCACCAGCTGCATCAAAGGATCCATGAGAGCCTGGTCGACCTCGCCGATTTTGTCCGCCCGACTTTGACCCTCATCGATTGTTACCGCGTCCTCATCCGCAACGGCCCGACCGGGGGCAACCTGGCGGATGTTCTCTTCAAGAAAACGCTGGTGGCCGGGACTGATCCGGTGGCACTCGACGCATACGTGGCCAAGGCCTTTTGGAATCTGGACCACTCGGCACTGCCATATCTGGAAATGGCGGCCCAGCGGGGACTGGGGACGTATGGATTTGAGAACATTCGGTCACGGACAAAGCTGTTGTGACGAAAGGAACAACCCGGGATCGCAAAAGAATAAACAGGGCCGCCTCCCGAAAGACAGTCTCCATCTCTCGTGCTTCGCGCCGCCAATGTCCGACAGTCCCCTACTTGGCTGACACCGTCAGAATCAGTACGGCCAGAACTGCCAGAACAAAGCTTGCAACGAACGAGAACAGAGTGTGGAAGTCATGCCCGCGGATATGGCCAGGGCCTGCTCTCCTGAAATGTAACGGAACCTTCATCCTCAACCTCCCGCAGCATGAAGTGCAGATCTGTCTTTTTTTCCAACTATGATTAAGCGCTTTCTCGGGGAGAGGTGTCAGTGACCTGCAGTGCTTTCCGGTACCTCCCCGAGGGGCGAAGGCATCGAGCCCCCCCCTGGCAAGATCAGGCCGCATCCCGCCTGGATGAGCGCTTCTTTCGCGCTGCGCGCGGGGACCCTCCTGATCGATACCAGATCGGAGCCACCTCTTCTGTAAAGATCCGGGCGGTGACGGGACCGATATGCCGGAAGGTCTGCAACCGATCACGCAGCTCGGAGGCAGTTCTTGCCTCCTCGATCAGCTTGGTTACGCTGCCGTAGCGCTGCTTCAGTTGCTGAAACACTTCCAGCAACTTGCTGGCCGTGGAGAAGTCGTAGCGAACATAGTGGGCTTCGTCGAGCAGTCGGACCAGTTCGTCCCATCCCGCGGTCAGGATCGCATCCGGCGTGCGCAGACCTGCCGACACGAGTTGCGCGTAGGCGCGCTCGGCAATCTCCTGCTGGATCGGCTTGCCAAATAGGAGGCAGGCCAGGAACCACTTGCACAGTTCTCGTTCCTGTCGCGAGGCCAGGTTGATCCCCAACTTCTTGGCCACAGTCGATGGCATGGGGTAACTCCGGGAGATGGCCTCCTACCGCCTGCGTGAGCGTGGCAGCCAAGGAAGCATATGTCAGGCGGTACAAAGCGGTCAGGCGCCAAGACTACGATCACAAAAATGCCGGATGCATCCGACCTCTGAATCTCACTGTCTCGGCCCTTTGCCGTAGTCAGTGGGGTTAAGGGGCTTGACACATCCGGTCAAGATCTTTTTAGTCCCTGAGCCTGAAACTTTTCAGTGACGGATATCACCGTTCTCGTGTGACGTAGGGATCGGCCATCTGCTTGAAAATGCACAGCCCTTGAGCGGCAAAAGCATAATGCGTCCGGGAAGAGCCGCACCGCAAAGAAAGCAGTAAACTAGAAAAGAGATTTTCCTTACTACTGGGCTGGAAGTGCCTAGGTGCGGCACAGAAATATCACCGGGCAGGCTTGGCGTGAAGAGTATCAGTACCATGGCGCGCGAGCTCCGCTGGGGCCGTAGAGTCCTTCTCGTCGGCGGTTCCGAGTTTCGGCGAAGCCTGCGCGCGAGCATATTCAGGGCCCACGGGCT
Source organism: Terriglobales bacterium (assembly GCA_035623795.1). GTDB lineage: Bacteria > Acidobacteriota > Terriglobia > Terriglobales > Acidobacteriaceae > DASPST01. The sequence goes on along the minus strand of DASPST010000011.1, from coordinate 3,271 downwards.
TCAGGTGGACGTCGCCCGGAGATTGGCCGACAGTAGCATTCTGTCGCAACAGCACGCCTACGATTGGGTCCTGCTGGATACTCGCTCTCTGCTTCCCGGGGAAGTAATCGACGCCTGTGAACAACTCAAGCGCGCGGCTCCGGAACAACGAATTGCATTTTTCGTAGGACCGCCTGCCTACGTCGCGCTCACCTGGCCGGACAAATCCGTGGCGGAAGATACAGGGAAAGAGCAACACGCCACGCCGCTCAACACAGCAGCATAAACCCCAGCTTTTCCCGCTCCGACTCGGCCGGTTTGGCAAGGTGGCCAGTTCGCGGCCCGAATGGCTCAGGCCTCAACCATCGCGTCGGTCACGAATCGGAACCGCAGAAACGCATGCCCGTCAGGAGTAAGCACTGCCCTGTAGCCCTGCCATGAGATGAGCCGGGTCTTTTCCAGAAACTGGAGCCAGTGCACGAAACTGCAACCCTCATAAATCTCCGGAAAATGAGCGGCAGCAGCCGCATAGATCGGACGCAACCTGGCCACGGGGATGCCGGCGGGACCAGCCGAATCAATAAGCTCCAAAGCGGCAATGGGCGCATCCCACAGAACGGAGTAGACGGGGTCGAAAGCCTCGGCGATCGAGAGCAAAGGCGCTCGCGCTGAAGTAGGCGTCCGATTCTGCCGAATAGCTCTGGATTCGAGAACGTGCGCAATGCACAGTAAGACTAGGATGAGGGGGAAAAGCAGAAACGAGGCGATGGCCAGGATCAACAACGGCATGGCCTACCTCAACTCGAATGCTCAGCTCGAGTGTTCAACCTTATCGTGCTCTTTTTCCGTGAGGTCCGTCACCATTGAGCATGACGTCCCCCGCGGGTCGGTCGACGTACATCACCCAGCTGCTGTCCTTCGCTGTTCACTTCACACCATCGCACACGCCTCGGTGACTTTCTCCAGTATATGCTCCAGGATGACTGACTCACGCTCCAACTTCGGATCTGCCGAGCAACTGATTTCCGCCACCAGCTGTCTCTGGCGCCAGTGGAGGCAATCGGCCAGGTCTTCCAGTTCGTCAAACCCAAGTTGCAGGTTCCTGGAGAGTCCCCGGCCCACCAGATCGCAGCCGATCCGCAGTTTGTCCCGCACACCCGCATCGGACACCGCCTGGGGGCACGAAGGTGCTTCACTCTGTGAGACCCTGGTCTGGTCCCGCAGGATCTGCCGTAGCAACTCGAACTCCTCGATAGTCAAATGTACTTGCATACCCACCTCCCAGCAGACGTGCAACCGCGCCCTCTGGGCAACTTCCTCGCCACCTTTGTATTCATGTTTCAGCCGGAAATGCTGTCTTGTCTGTGATCCCAGTGCCGGCCGATGGCATTTTTCGAGTGCCACGATTTAGACTGTCATGCATTCAATCGACGACCGGCCGAACCCGCCGGGTGCGATCGCTGCCATCGCCCGGCTGTCCCAAATTGGGAATCAAACGGCTTCCGCTGCGGTGCTCGAGAAAACATGGGCTGGTGTGAAGGTCTGGTCGTTTTGCCGAGTGAAACAGATCAGTGAAACAGATCACTGAGAAGCAAAGGTCGCCGGAAGTAAAATTTGATTCGCGTTGCGGCAGTCGGGGCGGCTGCTGGGAGGGGAGGGACTCAGATGATTGAAACCCTTGAAAGAATCATCGGAGAACATCCGTTTTTCGGAGGTATGGAGGAACGTCATATTGCACTCATCACGGGATGCGCCAAGAACGTGCGCTTCGACAAAGATCAGGTAATCTTCCGGGAGGGCAACGAGGCCAATGAGTTCTACTTCGTCCGTGAGGGGCTCGTGGCCGTTGAGTTAGCAGTTCCGCCCAAGGGGTTTACGAGGGTGCAGACGGTGGGTGAGGGAGATGTGCTGGGTTGGTCGTGGCTGTTTCCACCCTATCGCTGGCGCTTTGACGCTCGTGCCTGTAAAGCTACGCGGGCGCTGGCATTCGACGGCAAATGTCTTCGCATCAAGTGCGAGGAGGACCACGACCTGGGCTACGAACTCCTCAAGCGGTTCACACACATTGTGACCGAACGGCTGGACGCCACCAGGCTGCAATTGTTGGATCTCTATCGTGTCCCCGTCTGATCCAAGAAGGCGACATTCTAGACCTTGGGTTTTGGCTGGATGCGTCCTCTCGCACCATCCTCACTTAGCACGCTCGCTAACGTATTTGGGCGATCCATTTGGACTGCTGCATTTCGCGAGGAACTCGCGCCTGACGAGTGAGCTTCTGTTCGAAAGGACAGGCAGTCGCTTCCCAAAAATACTGAAAATCGAGGAGTCGCTCCGCAAGAGGGTTGAGATCGCAGGAGACGCGGCGCCGTAAGGCCGGAGCGCTTTCAGTGTGGAAGGCAGATTGCGAGTTGTCGTCCAGAATCGCCCCCAAGGCACATCACCAAACCAGGGAGTTCTATGCCGACCAATCCCGATGCGGCCTTCAGCCGGCTGTGCCAAATCGGGAATCATGGTCCTAGCTCGCGGCGGTTTTCCCCAACCTCGCAAGTGAGAAGATGGAGAATGATTGGGTAGCGTCGCGTCCCCGAAGAGTAGTCCATCGCGGGATGCAGCCTCTGGATGCGATTCGGCCACGACCTCTAACTTGCTCGATTTTCGAGCCAGGCTGAGAGCATCCCCCTTCTCAGCGATGCCAATCCACATCATGCGAAAGGAGGAAGGATTCCGTGAATCGCCCACTCCAGATCTATCGATTAGGGGACCCGTGTAAGCGAAGGGGCGGCCACTCTCCGATCTCTGCCCCGTCGCCGTAGGCCCGACTGACTTGTCACGCGGACGACTAGAACCAGGTTCGCTGACCGTGTTGGCCGCAGCCGGTTGGTCAGCTACGGCTTCGGTCGAGTCCAGAAAGGAGGCATGAACCGTGACCGGCTCCAGTCGAGTCATGCATAGCATAGCGGTCGCCCTACTCACGGAGGACAATCAGCATCGCGCCGCCCTCGAACACAACATAGAGGCGACGCGTGTGGCGAGGATTGTCTTCAGCCAGATCGGTTTCCCGCTGGGCACGACCGATCCCGTGCTCCGCCAAATCCAGGACCGGCAAACCGAGATCGTCATCGTAAACCTCAGTTCCAAGAGCCCAGAGAATGCCATCCACGCCATCGAACTGATCCGCGCCACCACCAGTGAAATTGCCATCTTCGCCATCGGCGAAATGCGGAACCCGGTGCACATCGTTTCCGCCATGCGCGCCGGGGCGGGAGAATTCGTGGACCGCGCCGGCGGTTCC
>DASPST010000072.1:0-13223 GCA_035623795.1 Terriglobales bacterium | reverse complement strand
ATCAGGACGAGAAAGAGCCGACCTTTCTGATGCATCGCCCCGAAAACGTTGAGCGATCGGCCTTCGAAGGGATGGCGAACGCGGACAACAGTGACCTTCTCGGGGAGGTGCTGATGATGAGTAGTGTGTCGTAGGTTCCTTTGATTCCATTCCGCATGACTTGGTCGAGCGTGCTGTGGCACACCATACCGACATTCCGTGGGTGCGTCTGTATATAGCGCGGTGGCTTCGAGCTCCTGTGCAGAAGGCAGACGGCACTCTGGAGCAGCGGACACGAGGCACGCCGCAAGGTGGGGTGGCCAGTCCTCTGCTGGCCAATCTCTTCCTGCATTATGCGTTCGATCTCTGGATGCAGCGGAAGTTCCCGCAGGTCCAGTTCGAGCGTTTTGCGGATGATGGTGCGCCACGAAGGCGCGGAAAGGAGGCCGTGATGTAATGCGGCAAGCCTAACGCAGCTGTGCTGCACGAGAGATGGAGGCAGGTCCTCCGAACCCGGGTTGCAGGATCAGGGTTCAAACCACCGGAAGCTGCTTCGGCCCAATGACCGAGGTGGTGAGCGTTTCGGAAACGGCAGGGCAAGACTCTGTCAGGTGAGGGCCGAGGAGACGAGCGCAAGCAAACCGTCGATGAACTGTCGAAAGCGTAGGGACGACGTCAAAACCAAGGGGCTGTCGTTAACTTGGGAGAAGTCTGAGCGATACCTGCTTACGGCTCAGGCGGCGTCCGGCAGGCGAGACGGCGTGAACTCGGTTCAGGCTCTTGTGTGGAACGTGGGAACCTGTGTCTCGATGCCAAGGGAGCGGCTCAAGTGGCAGCCCCATTAGAGCCTGAGTACCGAAGCGAGACACAGGGGCGGAGTCGCGCGCAGTAGTGGAGAAAGCTCTGTAATGGAGCTGGAGCGAAGGCGCGACACTGTCCAGCTTTACTGAGAGATCAACCGGCAACGGGAGGAATCTTTTGGAAAAAGCGAAGTCGTGGAGTATTCCCAAGCGATTCATTTGGGAAGCGTACAAGCGGGTAAAGGCAAACCGGGGAGCTGCCGGTGTGGACGATCAGTCGATCGAGGAGTTGGACGCCGATTTGAAAAACAATCTGTACAAGCTCTGGAATCGAATGTCCTCAGGCAGTTATTTTCCGCCGCCCGTGAAGCGCGTGCAGATCGACAAGCGCGATGGGGGAAAGAGACCATTGGGGATACCGACAGTCTCGGACCGCATTGCGCAAGCGGTTGTCAAAGGGTATCTGGAGCCGGAACTGGAAAAGTGTTTTCATCCAGACTCCTACGGATACCGGCCCGGAAAATCAGCACTGGAGGCCGTAGGTGTAGCACGCCAGCGTTGCTGGCGGCATGCCTGGGTCCTGGATCTTGATATCCGCGCCTACTTTGATTCGATTCCGCACGAGCTACTCTTACGGGCGGTCCGGAAGCACACGAACTGTGCATGGGTGCTGTTGTACATCGAGCGGTGGCTGAAAGCCCCCGTACAGCTGGAAGATGGCACGCTTGAACCTCGGCAGAAGGGTAGTCCGCAAGGGTCAGTGGTTTCACCCCTGCTGGCAAATCTGTTCCTTCACTGGGCGTTTGATCGGTGGATGGTTCGGAACCATCCTGAAATACCGTTTGAGCGTTTTGCTGACGATCTACTGTGCCACTGTGACACCGAGCATCAGGCGCGGATTCTGAAGGACGAGTTGGAAAAGCGCTTTGCTGAATGCGGTCTGGAACTCCACCCGGATAAGACGCACATCGTCTATTGCAAGGATGATGATCGTCGGGGGACTTACGCTCACGAGAAGTTCGATTTCTTGGGCTATACCTTTCGAGCCCGGCGATCGAAAAATCGATGGGGTAAGTACTTCGTGAACTTTAGTCCGGGAGTCAGCAACCGTGCAACCAAAGCGATCCGAGAGGAAATCCGTTGCTGGCAGCTACGCTGTCGCGTGGACAGATGGATCGACGACCTGGCACGGATGTTCAACCCCATGATACGAGGTTGGATCAACTACTACGGTCGTTATTACAAGTCGGCACTTTATCCCACGCTGCGTCACCTCGACCGGCATCTTGCGGGTTGGGCAATGGCGAAATACAAACGCCTGAGACGACATCGGCGGAGGGCCGAGCATTGGATACACAAAGTTGCGGTACGTGATCTGACGCTCTTTGCTCACTGGCCGCTATTGCATCGGGCGACGACCGGGACGGTAAGAGCCGGATGAGCGGAGACGCTCCTGTCCGGATCTGTGAGCGCCTGGGGGTGAGACTCCCCCGGGCGACTCGACCCATCGTCCATTGCAGAAGTGAGCGACAGGCCGAGGAGGTACTGGAAGCCATCCGGGATCGATTCTTGCAATGCGGTCTCGAGCTTCATGCAACGAAGACGCGAATCGTTTACTGCAAGGACGATGATCGACCTGGGAAGGCGGGAACCGTGAAGTTCGACTTTCTGGGCTATACCTTCCAACCTCGACGGGCAAAGAATCGTTGGGGAAAACATTTTGTGAGCTTTCTGCCAGCGATGAGCACCAAAGCTGCCAAAGCGATTCGTGCCACCATCCGCGAATGGCGGATGGCCTCCACTCGAAATAACCAGCGTCTGGAGGATCTTGCCCGATTCGTGAATCCCGTGGTGCGTGGCTGGATGAACTATTACGGGCGCTTCTATCGCTCGCGATGTGTTCAAGTCCTTCGCCATCTCAATGAGGCCCTCGCTGCCTGGGCGCGATGGAAATACAGGAGATTCCGGCGTCGGGAACGCGCGTCGATGCACTGGCTGGGGTGCATCGCACGGCGAGACCGCACCCTGTTTGCTCATTGGGCACAGGGGGTGCTGCCGGATGCTGGATCGTAGGAGCCGGATGAGGTGAGAGCTTCACGTCCGGTTCTGTGAGGGCGGAGGGGTGTAACTCCCCTCCGCTACTCGACTGGTGATACTGATTGACTCCCATCCGCGCAATGACTGGCTGATGAAGGCGGTGGACAAGCGACTGCGCGAGGAATTAGCCAAACTACGAGTCGAGATCAACGAGGAGAAGAGTCGGAAAGTCGATCTAGCGAAAGGCGGAAGCTTTGTATTCCTGGGATTCGAATATCGCCTGGTTCTGGGTCGTAACCGGAAATGGCGACCGCAATTTGCGCCCAAGCTGAAGAAGCGGACGGCACTTATTGCCAAGCTCAGGGAGATCTTCCGGCAACGCGTCTGTCAACCGGTGGGAATGGTGATTGAGACGATCAATCCCATCCTACGGGGTTGGGTGAACTATTTCCGGATCGGGCATTCGAGGCGATGCTTCTCGAAGATTCGCGACTGGGTAGAAATGAAGATTGGGCGTCATCTGATGCGAGCCAGATTGCGCAAAGGCAAGGGCTGGAAACGGTGGAGTAGTGAATGGATCTATAACGGGCTCGGACTATACAACGACTATCGTCTGAGACGATCCCCATTCGCGAAAGCTGCTTCTGTCCCTACGGGCGCATAGGCCTTGCCGTGAAGCCCACAGGAGAGCGTAACGCGGGAAATCCGCACACTACGTTCGAGGTGGCGGGGTCTGGAAACCGGTTTACGGTCCGGCTAGTGAGTCCACTCCCAGAGGAAACGGGCAGCCCCAGGTAGGCGGGACCTAACAGCCTGTGGTGTAAGTCCGGATTCCTGAGCAAAAGATTCTGAAGAATCCACAGGCTTTGTTTGTAAGCTGCGGGCATGGCGATGGGGACGCGCAAGCAGCGCGAGAAACAAGAAGACATCTGGATCGCGCACGGGGAGTTGGCGTCGGCGCCGGCACACCCGTTCTATCAGCGGCTGAACGAGTTGCTGGAAGCGGGCCAGTTCGATGAGTTTGTCGAAGGCCGGTGCGGGAAGTTCTATGCGGCCCGGATGGGGAGGCGGTCGCTGACGCCGGGCATCTACTTTCGGTCGCTGCTGCTGGGGTATTTCGAAGGCATCGACAGTGAGCGCGGGATTGCCTGGCGGCTGGCGGACTCGCTGGCGCTGCGGCGGTTCGTGGGCATCGGGCTGGAGGAGAGGACGCCGGATCACTCGACGATCTCGCGGACGCGGCGATTAATGGATGTGGAGACGCATCGTGAGGTGTTCGGCTGGGTACTGGGGCGGCTGGCCGATGGCGGGTTGCTGAAGGGCAAGCGGGTGGCGATCGACGCGACCACGCTGGAGGCAAACGCGGCGATGCGCTCGATCGTGCGGCGGGACACGGGCGAGAGCTACGAAGAGTTCTTGCGTGGGCTGGCTCGGGCGTCGGGGATGGAGACACCGACGCGGGAGGATCTGGCGCGTCTGGATCGCAAGCGCAAGAAGCGGATGTCGAACCAGGAATGGAAGAGCCCGGCGGACGGGGATGCGCGGATTGCGAAGATGAAGGACGGGCGCACGCACCTGGCGCACAAGGCGGAGCACGCGGTGGATCTCGATAGCGGGGCGGTGGTGGCGGTGACGCTGCAACCGGCGGATCAGGGCGACACGACCACGGTGGATGAGACCTTGAGCGAAGCGGGCCTGGCGGTGGCCGAGCAGATCGGGCGCGAGGCCGAGTTGCGGCCCGACGAGAAGCCGAAGGTGAACGTGGGCGGGATCGAAGAAGTAGTGGCCGACAAGGGCTATCACAGCGCCGCGGTGGTCGAGCGCGTGACGGGCTATGAAGTGCGCAGCTATATTCCCGAGCCGAAGCCGCAGGGGCAGCGGCACTGGGAGGGTAAGCGCGAGCAGCAGCAGGCGGTGTACGGAAATCGGCGGCGGGTGCGGGGCGAGTACGGCAAGAGTTTGCTGCGGCGGCGGGGAGAGTTGGTGGAACGCTGCTTTGCCCACTGCTACGACACCGGCGGGATGCGGCGTACGCACCTGCGCGGGCACAAGAACATTCTGAAGCGGCAGTTGATCCATGTGGGAGGCTTCAACCTGAGCCTGATCCTGCGCCAGTTGATGGGTGCGGGCACGCCGCGGGAGTGGAGAAACCGAGTCGGCCTGCTTCTTTGGCTGATTTATTTGCTGGGTTGGCGTCCGGAACGTCGGAGTCCGCCGTCTTGGCATTGCCGCGTAAAAGACATGGCGACGCGACCGCTCCAATCACGCCGCTGGCCGTGCCGCAAATCAGCTACTTACACCACAGGCTGCTAATACTACTGTGTTATAAGTGTGGAGCTCCACAAAAAGGGCAACTGGAAAGTTGTCGGAGGAGAATCCGGGCGATGGTTTGTCGGAGCGTGGCAATCGACTGGGGATTATGTCGCTCGAGCCGAACCTGGCGATCCCCGAGGGCGGAATTGGGGCGGCATTTTGGGGACGGATAGTCCCAGTCGGCCGGCGCGAGCGGAGGGGGAAAAACGGTTCCGTTCGGCCACCAGGAACCCATAGGCCGCAATACAGAGGGTGGCGTGATGATGAAAACCGCGCCAACCTCTTCCTTCATAATGACCCAAACCAAGTTCTTGCTTCAGCTCTTCGTAATCCCGCTCGATGATCCAGCGCTGCTTTGCCATGCGGACCAAGTCCTTGAGTTTGGTTTCTGCCGAGAGCGTGGCGAGCCAGTACTTGGTCGGTTCCGCTTGCTCGCTCGGCCACTCGATCAGCAGCCATTCCTCGGGATAGGGTTGGCTCCGCTCGAAATCGCGGTGAGCAGGACGGATGCGCACGGCCGCGAAACGGGATTGCAACTGGCTACGGGTTCCTTCTCGCCAGGATAGTTTCTTCCACGCTTTCGACGGTAACGCGAAAGCCAGATCCTTTGCTGTGACCGGGGCATGGCTTGGGTTGCGGCGCAGATATTTCGTGGGCCGTCCGGTTCCTTTCCAAGGCGCAGCGGGCAGCGGTCCCTGACCCGGTTTCCATACCGTCACCGAAGACATGATCCCCACTACATAGCGCAACCCTAAGTCCGTGAGCTCTTCGCGAAACTTGGTATCGGTGCCATAGGCAGCGTCGGCCAGCACGACCCCGACCGGAATCTCGCGCTTTACGGCCGTGCGAATTTGTTCCAGGGCAATCGCCGGCTTGGTCTGAAATCGAATCTCCGCGGGTACTCCCGTCTCCTTTCTCCGGGTCTCGTCCTTCGCCCATACTTCCGGCAAGTACAGACGCCAGGCGATGGGCAGGCTGGCATGCTCTGTGCTCACCGACAAACTGACCGCCACACGACAGTTCTCCTGCTTTCCGACTTGTCCACAATACTGGCGGGTCACGCCTACCGAGTGCAACCCTTTCTTCACGAAGCCGGTGTCATCCACAATCCAGGCTACGATCGGTCCCTTGTGCTCCAACTGGGGCAGCACGTAAGCCCGTACCGCCTCTAGCATGTCTTCGTCACTCCAGGCGGCATCGGCCACGATATGGTGCATGGACTGATGGGCTTGGCGCACGTTGTTGGGATACAAGCGTGCTGCCATGGGTTCGACGCTCTTGCGTTCTCCCGGCAACAACAAACCGGTGCAATAAGACTTGAGTGGAGTCGCACGATCGGCATGCTCCGCGGCCCGCACCAGGCGATCGAGATAGGCCGCGAAGCGTTTCGCTTGGGCGCCTGGCGCCACAGAGTGGGCGCTCATGAGCAGCAACTTAGCATGGAGCGTTTGCGCAGGAGCTAGGTTTGTAAGCTGGAGGAATCTAGTTTATAACACAGTAGTACTAAGGGACACGGCGCCAGACCCCGACCCTACACCGAGATGTTACACCAGTTGACCAGCGTGGCTTCCGGTTTGCTGAGTCTGTGTTATTGTTTCGCGGCCCGAATTCTCGCTCGCTGGGAGGGGTTATGCAAACTCGCGTCCTTGCGACGTTCTTGGCTATCACGACTACACTTTTAAGGTGTTCTGCTCGTTCGTAATCAGCGAGCTCAAGCCGCACAATCAACTGAGGCGCAGAAGCAGTCTCCTCCCACGCCATTGATTCTGCAGGAGAGTGACGGGGAGCGTCGCTTGCGCCGTCCTGGAGGGCCAACAGGTTCGGGTTCCGTTCCTGAGTTCTTCATCAAGGTTGATAAAGTGAATGGAGGCGCCGAAGACTTTTACGTCGGTTACGAGATTTTGAAACCCGGCGCAATGATTCCTTTCCACAAGCACCACAACTCAGAAGAAGTAGTGATCTTTGAAGAAGGAGGTGCGACGGTAACCGTGGGTGATAAGCGGGCCTTGGCAGGTCCGCACTCCATCGTTTTTATTCCCCGGGAAACGTGGGTCTCGATTACGAATACCGGAAGTAGCCCCATCCATGGATACTTCGCTTTCTCGCGTCAGGGGTTCGAAAATTTCCTGCGAGCCCGAAGCGTTCGCCCGGGAGAACCGTTGACCCCACTGACACCGGAAGAAGTGCGCCGGGCAGCAGAGGAAGGGCACGTGACGCCTTGGGATACCTCAAACGGGCCGTATCCACCCGGCGTTCCTCATCCCTGATCGACGCCATTATTTTCGGAGCAGATGACGGGCAAACAGGAACTCAACTGACGTACCAGGCGTTTACACTTCTAACCCTGCGGTTACGAGTTCAATGGGGATGTTACTCCAAAGGTCAGGAGTGCTGTGGGAATTGCTGAGTGTGATGGAGTCTCTTGCGCAAGGTCTCCACGATTAGACCGACCAGTGCATACGTGACGGCATTGGCGGCTAGAGTCTCGTAAAGACTAATAGCGTGATGCATGCCCGCCATGGCAACGGGGCAGGTTATGCAGACAAAAGTCCAGACGTCGCGCATTCGTTCGCTGGTAGATGGAAAGGTTGCGACTGCGAAAAGTGCCCAGAAGCCCGCGACCAGAAAGCCTACAATCGCCCACATTGCAATTCGGTATTTCAATGGTCGCCACCCCCAAACAAGCATTAATTCTACGCCCTCGGGGTACGAGCGCGTCCGTTAATTTCGCAGCTGGCATGAGCAGCGAGTTGGCCCAACGCTGGTTTCGCGAAAGTTCCTCTCGGCGCGGATCAATGCTAAAGGCAACCGTGAGTAAAAACACGTTCAGTCCAGTCGAGACCAGCAATGCTAGGATCAGACGGCGAAGAGATCCGGGTATCTGTGCTTGGGGCATTGATTTGGCGGTGCGATGCCAACACGGGATGCAACAACAAAGAGTCAGTCTACGCCAAAACCTCTGCGGTCCGTCGTAACTGTTGCAATCGCATTATAAAAGGGCGCCCCTTTTATAATGCGATAACAACAGTTGGCGAGATCAAACCGGTGCCGCGCAACCTCCCCGGAAGACTGGGATCTCACAACAGGTGACTCACGACCGTAGGGTCATGGATCATGGAACGTCTAGCGGAAATTCTCGACCAGCATGAGGACGCTGCCGGATTCGTCAGACTGAGGGTACAGAATCGTCCGACCGTCAGGGGAAACCACGACATGGTTATTCACGGGACGCTTAATGGTTAGCACTTTCCTGATCTGGCCGGTGGCGAATTCGGAGAAGCAGAGGTCAGTGTGCCCCATTTTGTCGGGAGGTCTGAAGAAGTAAATCCCCTCCTTCCCCACGGTCCATTCGCCTTCGGCATCCACAGAATCGAGAACCTTCCCTTCTTGATTTCCATCGATCGAGGCTCTCCAGACACTGACGGCCTCCGGCCACCCCTTCATGTAATAGAGAAACTTGCCGTCCGCCGACTCTTGCGGTATGTCGCCGGAATTCCGCGTGATCTGAATCGCCTCCCCACCGCCGGATGGCATCTTCCAGATTTCCTCCCGGCCGCTGCGGGTTGAGCTGAAGTAAATCCACTTTCCATCATGCGACCAAGAAGGCCACTTGTCCTCTGCTGGGTGGGCCGTCAAGCGCCGGGGAGCGCCCCCGTTGGCGCTAATGGAATAAACGTCATCTTTCATTCCTTTCTGGGCCACGGTAAAAGCAATGGTCTGGCCGTCGGGGGACCAGTTCGGACCGTAGATGGCTGCCCCGCCAAACGAAGTTAATTGCGTGGTCTTGGATCCGTCACTGTCGCAGATCCAGATTTCTTGCGTCCCTGATCGGTCCGACATAAAGGCGATCCTCCGACCGTCCGGCGAATACGAGGGATAGAGTTCGTCCTGTGTGGAGGCAATGAACCGGTTTGGCTTGGGTTCCTGGCCGGGCTCCTTCAAGTCAATGCGCCAGATGTTGACGTCGTACTTTCCTGTCGCGAAAGCCAGACGATTTCCAAGCCGGGAAATGGCTGGCTCGAAGGGACCGCTCGCCCCAAGATTGATTCTCCTGGCAATCGCACCCTTGGATACCGCAATCCGCCACAACCCGAAGTTGGTTCCTGTTCCGGAGCCGAACACCAATTCGCTGCCATCTGGCAACCAGGCTGCGCCTACGTTCGTCATGTTATCTGTTTCAATTTTCTCCTCTTTCCCAAGCGGTTTATAGCCTTCTCCCAGCTGCAGCAGCCATAGAGTCAGGTTGAAGTAATCAGGTGAGACTCTTGAGAAAACGAGAGTCCGGCCATCCGGTGAGATCGCCGGAGCCATGTCGCCGACTTCCTCTCTTGGCGGGCTCGTCAGCGGTCGCTGCTCTCCCGTTTCCGTGGAAAACAATTGCAAGGCCCTGCCCCGCTCTCCTGTCGTGGATGCCGGACCGATGATCCACTTTGAGTCCGGCGCCCAAGTCAGGTACGAACCGATCAGCACGTTCGCAGCAAAACCGTCGATCTCCGCCAGAATCCGTTCGGATCCGCCCCGCTGCGGTATGAGCATGATCGCGGTCTTGCCCGGGGAGAGATCTCGTAAGAAGGCGATCAGACGTCCATCCGGGGACCAGGCAGGGCTGTAATCCATCGCCGGATCATTCGTCAACCGATAAGGCGGCTCCACGCCGATCTGTTTGACGTAGATATCCCAGTTGTCCTGCTTCTCTCCATCCCAGGCAAACGCTACTTGTGTTCCGTCCGGGGAAAACGACGGCCACCACTCGCTGCCGGAATAACTGGTCAGCGGAACAGTCAGCAACGGCGCTTCCGGCGCTTCCCTCTTCGATCGAAGCATCCACATTCCAACCGTTGCAATAACCAGTGCTGCAGCTATGGTGAGGGCCCAGGTGAGGCGACGACGAGGCTTCGGCCTGGACACCGCAGGGGCTCCCAGAACTCCCGAATCGGACTCCTCTTTCAGTTCCTCCAGCACGATCTTGACGTCGTCCATGTGCTGGAAGCGTTGATTGACCTCCTTCCGCAGACAACGAAAGATCAGCCGCTCCACTTCCCTGGGAAGGCTATCCACGAGTTGGCTCGGCGGTCGGGGATTGTCCTTCAGAATGGCCGCCAGCGTCGAGGGTTTGGTGTCGCCGCGGAACGCTTGTCCTCCCGTCACCATCTCGTACAACAGCGATCCGAAACTGAAGATGTCCGAACGGGCATCGACCTTCTTGCCCTCCGCCTGCTCGGGCGACATGTACGCAACCGTGCCGACGATCTTGCCTTCTTCTGTTGAGGGCCGCATGGTGCGCGTGGCCTCGTCCCTGCCACAGGGAGTGGCCTCAGTCAACTTGGCCAGGCCGAAGTCGAGAACTTTCACCAGCCCGTGCTCGTTCACCATGATGTTTCCGGGTTTGAGGTCCCGATGCACGATGCCGACAGAATGCGCCCGAGCGAGTGCATCGGCAATCTGAACGGCATACTTCAGAGCTTCATTCAGCCGCATCCCACGCCGCGGAATCAGGCTGTCGAGCGTCTTGCCGGCGACGTACTCCATTGAAATGAAGTCCACGCCCTCGGCCTGGCCAATGTCGTAGATCGTGATGATATTAGTGTGGTTTAGCGCCGAAGCCGCCTTCGCTTCCTGCGCGAACCGTTGCTTGCGATCGGCGTCGGCTATCTTTTCTGCGGGTAGGACCTTTATGGCGACAAAGCGGTCAAGGCCGGTGTCACGGGCCTTGTAGACCACACCCATCCCGCCCTCACCTAGTTTCTCAAGGATGCTGTAGCGCGAGATGGTCTGTCCGATCATTCGGCTGAAATGTTAGGTCGAGTGGTAGGCCAAGTCAATGAGAGGCAGGGAGTTGACGGAGAATCAACTGGTCATTTGGCGTAAATCCCGATTTCACTCACCGACACGGGGAAAAAGGCGAAGAAACGGCGCAAGCTTGTGTAATCGCCTAAAATGATTGACCATATCCGCGCACGCTACGGATTCCTAAGGAGGCTTCACAGTGAGCATGACGTCCAGCACCCGTCAGGTGGATGGTGTCACGATTGTTGACCTCAGCGGTCGGATCACGCTCGGCGACGGCAGCAATATTTTGCGTGACACAGTGCGAGATCTGCTCTCCAAGGGGAATAAGAAGATGGTGCTCAACCTCAAGGACGTCAACTATGTTGACAGCTCGGGCATCGGCGAACTCGTGAAAGCCCATACCACGTCGAAAGAGCACGGTGGAGAGCTGAAGCTTCTGAACGTGCCCAAGAGAATTCACGATCTGCTGCAGATCACGAAGCTTCACACCCTGTTCGACATGAAAGACGACGAAGCAGTAGCCGTAACTGCGTTCCGCTAACCTGTACTAGGTAGTCGCTGATTCGGATATTGTCCTTATCGCATACCAGGTCCCTCTTTACGTGCGTTTCCTCTCGTGGCGGACGTTCTAAACTCGACCTGCATAGTTGACGTAACATCGCCATTACGGCCCGTCGAAAATCCTCACCAACATTCTTCCGTTTAGGCGGTGGAAAGCTTTATCGGTGTGAGTGTGACCTCGTAGCCGAGCTTGCGAAGCGCTCGTGCCAGCATCTGGGCGCGTTTCTTCTTGGCCAGGGGATCCGGTTCGTGGCCTTGTTCGCTGTGGGTGTTGAAAAAGTCACTGAGATTGGCGGGTGAGATTTAAGCGAAAGCGTGTTAGAAGGAATCATCTCTTCGCATGCTGCGCTGGATTTCGATCTTCGGAGGCCTGCTGCGCTCTTGCCAGACCTGGGAATGAAACCAGATTCTGAGCCCCGCCTCAAAAGCTGATTTTCAGGATCTGGCCGTTGTTGCCGACGAACCAGCCAGCTTTTGAATTCGCGAAACCCACCGCCCAGTAGCCGCTCACATTGGGGATCGGGATCCAGGTGCGTCCTTCATCCGGAGTCCAGGCAGCCTGTCCGGAATCGTAGTTCGGCTCGGTCTCAGTGGTGATGACGACCGCGCGCTTGAGGCCGTCGTCCTCTTCGTCTTCATCGTCGTGGCGCGTCCCGCGGACGTAGGCCAAGCAGAAAATGGCCCCCTGCACTGGAGGAGCCGTGGTGAGAGTCCAGGTCCGGCCGCCGTCATCCGAGATTGCCGCATCGGCGGAAGAGTTCGACGCCAGGTCGCCGCCGCCCACGATGCCATGCCACCCATCACGAAAGGCCACTGAAATCGCGCCCGCGCTCGGCGAAGTCAGCAGCGGCGTGTCATAGGCATTCCAGGTATTGCCTCCGTCGCGGGTAGCCAGGACGCGCGCCGCGATCGACTGAGCGCCGGTCACGACCCAGGCGTTTTCTTCTCCTTCGGTGGCGACGCAGGTGTCGCTGGCCGCAAACGACGCTTCCCCGGGCAGGGCCGGAGGCATGTTGGCGGCGATCGACTGCCACGTCTTGCCGTCAGTGGTGCGTAGCTCGGGAAAGACTCCGTTCACCGAATCGCTGTGCGCGATGCCGCGCTTGGGTGTCCAGAAGCCGAAACAATCGTAGAAGGCGTTAGCGAGCTGGTTGGTGAATTCGATCGTCCAGTTCTTGCCCCCGTCTTTCGTTTTGTAGATGTGAAAGTCAGTGGTGTTGTTTCCGATCGACATCAGATACGCGACTTTATCGCTGACGGCGTGCACGCTGCGAAATTGCAGGCTCTCAGCCCCGTGGACAACCGCAGCTTTCCAGGTGTTTCCACCGTCGGTCGTGACCACATAGGTGCCGCCGGTTCCCGCGGCCCACACCACGCGGGAGTTCACCGGACTGACAGCGATCAGCAACTGCGTTGTGCCGCTCACTTGCGGAGTGAGCTTGGGCTGGCGATGTTCTTCGGCGAGGGTGTGGGTGGCAAAGGCAGCAATCAGGAAAAGACCCAGGGATCGTTTCGTCATGGAAGTCCCTCCGGGCGGGCGTTTTGGGCGATCAGCAGTATAGGAACGCGGCAGATCCCGTGTCAAACGGGCAAAGGGGGATAGTGTCAAGACTCTTTAGAAATGTCCCCATCCTTAACTCGTTAGAAATGTCCCCTTTTTCGGGTTGATGTTGGTTGTTGTTGTCGTTGGGATGCGGACTGAAGCGAAGCCCTGTTCTTTAGGGCGAAGCGGAAGTTCGCATC
>DASPST010000069.1:0-51841 GCA_035623795.1 Terriglobales bacterium | reverse complement strand
GTGATCGAACTCGGCTTGTACGAATCGAGCATGAAGACTTACAACGAACTGGTTGAGCGGGGTGTGCAGCCACACTCCGAGGAGTGGAACCGGGCGATTAATGAAACCCTGAATCGGCAGCGCGAGGCGATGAAGCCCCGTCTATTCCCGGAACTCCCAAAGCATCGTTATATCTGTTTTTACCCAATGGACCGGCGCCGTGGAGAAGATCAGAACTGGTACACGCTTCCGATGGAAGAACGCGCCCGGCAGATGAATGAGCACGGCCTCGTGGGTCGGCGATATGCCGGTGAAGTAAAGCAAATTATCAGCGGCTCGATCGGCTTTGACGATTGGGAGTGGGGAGTTGATTTGTTCGCCGATGATCCCATCGTTTTCAAGAAGCTCATTTACGAAATGCGCTTCGACGAGGTCAGCGCCGTGTACGCCCTGTTCGGGCAGTTTTACGTGGGATTGCGTTGCCCCTCCGACCAACTGGGCATCCTGCTGGCAGGGGAGGTCCCGAAACCTCAGGCGTGACACCCGGTTGTAGGCCCGGGCGCCGTAGGGTTCACTGTCTTGATCTCTATCTCTTGTTGCTTGCACAGGTGGTGTTGGGAGGCTGAATGGCCACGCTCGGACTCATGGAATACGAGAATGCCAGTCCGGAAGTGCGGGCGGTGTATGACGACATCATGGCGACTCGCAAGACCGACTGGATTAACAACTTCTGGAAAGCGATCGCCCACGACCCGGCAACTCTGAAGCGAACCTGGGAAGACGTCAAGCAGATCATGGGGCCAGGTGCGCTGGACCCGCTGACCAAGGAGATGGTTTACCTGGCGGTCAGCGTGAGCAACCAGTGCGGGTATTGCATTGCTTCCCACACGGCAGGGGCTCGGGGTAAGGGGATGACGGATGCCATGTTCCGGGAACTGATGGCCG
Organism: Terriglobales bacterium; assembly: GCA_035623795.1. Taxonomy (GTDB): domain Bacteria; phylum Acidobacteriota; class Terriglobia; order Terriglobales; family Acidobacteriaceae; genus DASPST01. The sequence goes on along the minus strand of DASPST010000069.1, from coordinate 50,917 downwards.
TGGTCGGGATGGCCAATGAAACCAATCGCCTGGCAGCGGGCTACCAGGTTGAAATCGACCAACAATTCCAGACTCCATGAGCCAAGTGCGACGACTCTCAGCGAGAGCGGCGTCCAGTGCCGGTCCTGGCGGTTCGACCCTTGGCTTTTCCCGGCCGGTTCTTGGTCTGGCTGGAAGCGCCGGCGAAGCGAAATTCGTGGCGTTTCATGTCCACGTGCCGTCCTTGGAAGGTAACGCCTTCCGCTTGCAAGCGGAGCCGCTGCTCCAGCCCGGACTCCCCATGCAGCTTGATATGCCCGCCGGCGCCCAGAACCCGGTGCCAAGGAAGGCCGTAGGAGGCGTGAAGAACTCCCACCACCTGGCGCGCGGCCCCCGGATAGCCGGCGGCCCGAGCAATGGCTCCGTAAGAAGAAACACAGCCGCGCGGGATCGCACGGATGGCGGCCCGGATCTTGTCTTTCATCGCACTAGGCATTGCAGGCTGGTAATCTTAGGTACTCCATGACCAGAGTGTTTGGACCGCCTGAGCCGACCCGAGCAGGTTGGCGCACATCTCGGGTTCGCGCCAGTTGCATCTTAACTTCAGCCACGTTGTTGCGGAGAGTGGTCGAGGAAAAAATCTTGCCCAGGAGACCAGGAATACATGAAAGGAAGCTTGCGGAAGCTTCTGTTGCCCGGGGCCGCCTTGTTGGCCACGACGCTGTTCACGACCGGTTGCGGATCGGGTAGCACGCGAATCCGGTATGTAAATGCGATTCCAAGCGCGGGGAATGTGGACTTTTGGCTGGACAGTACGGAAGTCCAGACCAGCTCCTCCTACGGCAACTCGGCCAAATATCAAGGAATCTCCTCTGGCTCCCACACGGTCGAAGTGCGAACCGCCGGGACGGCCACTGACCTGATCAACACCAACGTCACCCTGCAAGGCGGAAAGGATTACACCTTTCTGGCAGAAAAGCTTCAGGGCAACAACGCGCCGGTTCTGCTCACCGACGACAACACCGCTCCCGCTTCCGGAGACATCAAGATACGGGGCATCAACGCCTCTCCCACCTGCCCGGTCGACATTTACGTGGTTCCGCACGGCACCTCGATTTCCGGCTTTCGGCCAACCTGGCCCAACATCATGCAGCCCAATGCCACTTCGAACCCCATTTACCTCTCGATCAGCGCCGGGACGTACGACATCATTGGAACCTTTCCGGCAACCCAGTTTGCCATTGCCGAGGAGTTGAATCTGACCATTTCGGAGGGGCAGATTCGCAGTTTCGTGTTTCTGGATGCGCCCACCGGAGGACCACCTTGCAGCGCTTCCCTGGCTCTGCCGGATCTGAACTGAGGTTAGGAAAACAATCGGCCGGGGGATCGGCCGGCCTGGGTGGCTTGGCGGGTCGGTGGATCTCAGGCGGCCGCTTCTTTGGCGAAAGCCTCCAGAGCGTCCTCTTCGCTGTCGTAGACCTCGAAAATCGTGTACAGCTTGGTGACCTGGAGCAAATCGCCAACGCGCTGCGTCAGGCTGCAGAGCTTGAGGCCACCGCCGGCGTTGTGGGCCGTGGTATACAGGGCGACGAGCGTACCCAAGCCACCGGAATCAATGTAGGTTACGCCGCTGAGATTCAGAATTACCCGGTTGTTCTGCCCCAGCAACATTTTCACGGTATCTCTCAGGTCGGCCGATTCTTCACCGAAGACAATCCGGCCTACACAGTCGACCACCAAAACGTCCTTCACGCTGCGCGTGGCAAGTTTTAATTGCATGGGCCCTCCACGTCGCTCTGGAAAAAGGCGACGGAACAATCGCAGAAAGCCTACATCGGCTCTGCCTGCGGCGCAAGTCCTTGGCCTTCATCGTGTCCCTGGCATTCCTGGTTTGCCGGGCGCTCCTCCCCTGCGGCATCACGTATAATCAAAGCTCCCGTCCCATGAGCTACCAGGTTCTGGCGCGCAAGTACCGCCCGCAGAAGTTCGCTGAGGTCATCGGGCAAGAACACGTTACCCAGACCCTCCAAAACGCCATTGCCCAGGGGCGCCTGGCTCACGGCTACATTTTCAGCGGGCACCGGGGCATTGGCAAAACCACGGTGGCGCGGATTCTGGCCATGTGCCTGAACTGCGGTTCGGCGGACCAGCCCGTGCCTGAGCCCTGCGGGGTGTGCGACTCCTGCAGCGAGATTCGAGCCGGCAACTCGGTTGACGTGATTGAGATCGACGCCGCCACCAATCGCGGCATTGACGAGATCCGCGAACTGCGGGAGGCGGCCCGCTATCGGCCGGCCCGCGACCGCTTCAAGATCTCCATTCTCGACGAGGCGCATCAAATCACCGATGCTGCTTTCAACGCGCTGCTCAAGACGCTGGAGGAACCGCCCGGGCATGTTGTCTTCATGCTGGCCACGACCCAGCCGGAAAACATTCCCCAGACCATCCGTTCGCGCTGCCAGCATTTCAGCTTTCGGGCAGTCCGCTTCGACGACATCATGGGACAGCTTCGCGACCTGGCAGGGCGTGAAAAAATTGATGTCGAGGAAGATGCTCTCGCCTTGGTCGCCGAAGCGGGAGACGGCTCCATGCGCGACGCGCTCTCCATCTTCGATCAGGCCATCGCTTCCAGCAGCGGGCGTCTCACGGCGGACTCCGTCCGCCAGCTGGTGGGCGCGGCGCCCTCCAGCGTGCTCGAAGAGGTCATGCAGGCGGTAGCTCGCGGCTCGAGCCAGGAGGTTCTCACCATCGCCGACCAAGTCCTCTGCGAAGGGCAGAATCCCACTCACTTCGCCCGCCAGCTGGTGCGCTTCCTCCGCAATACCACCGTGGCCAAGGTTGCGGGAACGGACTCCCCCCTGCTGCAGATTTCTGCGGATGAGCGGACCCGGGCGGCGCGTGTAGCGGAGCTGTTCAGCGAAGAGGATCTTGCCCGCCATCTGCAGATCATGCTGCGTACGCATAGCGAGCTCGGCTACCGCCAGGAGCAGCGCTTCCATCTGGAACTCGGTCTTCTGAAGATGACTCACGCGCAGCGTCTGCTGCCTCTCGAGGAGTTGCTGAGCGAAGCCGCTGCTGCGCCCGGCCCGGGCGGACCGGTACGGATTCCCGGCAAACCCGCTGCGGTACCGGAGGCCCGGAACGCGCCAGCGGTTGGACGGAGGAACTCTGTTTCTCCCTTCGCGGCGGATACTGCCCGCAAGAGTGGCCCGAAACTGGAAGTAGCCGAGGTTGCCGCTGTACCCCGTCCGATTCCCGGAGCCGCTTCTCCCGCCTCGGTCATCCTGGGCAGCGCGGCGCCGCAGGCGGAGTCGCACCTAGCCCAGGCATCGGCCGGTTTGACAGCCGTCGAGGAGCCTTCGTCGATGGATGACCTGCGCGCCTCCGTGCTTGGCCTGCTGGAAGAAGGTGGCCATCGCGTGCTGGTCTCCCTGCTCGAGACCGGCGAGTGGAACCTGGAGGGAAACGAACTCGTCATTCGGGCCGCTGCCTCGGCGGCGGTGATCGACATGTCGTTCGGAACGGAGGCCAAGCGCCTGGCCAGTTCCGCCGCCAGCCGCGTGTTGGGCAAGACCGTGAGGCTGCAGCTGCTCCCCGGTGGCGCGGCTCAGGAGCCGCTGCCACGCCTGCCATCTGCGGCTAACGGAAGTGGCCGCGGGCGCGCGGAACAGGATCCGGTCGTCCGGCGCATGCAGGAGAAGTTCGGGGCAGAGATTCGAACGGTGATCGATTACAGGGAAAGGAAGTGAGGCTTCACGCTTTTCCCGCTGGTTCCGCAGACTGCGAAGCCTGAAAGGTCCTCCATGGGTGGCTTCAACCTCCAACAGTTGATGGTGAAGGCAAAAGAGCAGTACGAAGCCTTGCAGAAAAAGATGCAGGAGACAGTAGTCGAAGCCGCCGCCGGCGCCGGCAGTGTGACGGTGAAAATGGACGGCCGGAAACAGCTTCTGACGATCACCATCGATCCCGAAGCGTTCAAGAGCGGCGACCTCGAGATGCTTCAGGACCTCATCATGGCCGCGGTGAACGAAGCCGCGCGCAAGGTTGATCAGGCCATGCAGTCGTCGCTGGGCGGCATGCTGGGTGGAATCGGACTCGGCGGATTGTAAACTGCGCAAGCCATAATTCGGTGTTGGCAGGATAGCACGCCCGTTCACCCGACTTCTGACGGAGAACCTCGGGATGTCAGTCAGCAACTGAGTCAGGAATTAGAAAGAGCCGATCGCCAGGCTACCCATTTTCCCTATGCCCAATTTTGCCGAGCCTATGACCCGGCTCATTGAGGAATTGAAGAAGCTGCCGGGAATCGGCAGCAAGAGCGCGCAGCGACTTGCCTTCCATATCCTGCGTTCCGCTGACGACGATTCAGAGGCATTGGCTGCGGCCATCCGCGAGGTGAAAGCCAAACTTCACCTCTGCTCCATTTGCCACAACATCACCGACGTTGATCCCTGCGTGTACTGCAGCAGTCCCACCCGCAATCAGCGCCTGGTTTGCGTGGTCGAGGAACCGACCAACATCGCGGTCATCGAGAAAACCAAACATTTCAACGGCGTCTACCATGTGCTGCACGGTCTGCTTTCCCCTCTCCACGGAGTCGGGCCGGAGCAGTTGCGGATGGCCAGTCTCATCCGCCGGGTAGAGAACGGCAGCATCGACGAAGTGATTCTGGCCACGAACCCGACGGTCGAGGGTGAGGCGACCGCGGTCTATCTGTCGCAACAACTCAAACGTCCGGGACTCAAGGTGACCCGGATCGCGATGGGCATCCCCGTCGGAAGTGACATCGAGTACACCGACGAAATCACAATGCTCAAAGCCATGGAAGGACGGCGGGAAGTATAGGGCTCGGGCATTACCGCCAACTTTACGTTCCAAGTTGTGCAAAGAGTTATCCTCCGGGGCGTCCCAACGAGCCCAGCGGAGATGGAATTTGAACTAAGATATGTTCTTTATAAACAATGACATAGCAGATATATATCGAGCATCAGCTGAGCCGAAACCGGTGGCGTTGCGCTTGCAATCCTGGAGCGTGTTCCCTCGCTCCTTTGGAATCGGCTGGCGCGAGGCAAGCAGGAAATTTCGGGAAACCGACAGCTGGTCCAACTCCACCAGCCCAACCTGTGCTCCAGCCACGCCGTGCTGCGATGTAACCGCATCGCACGCGATGCCAGTCGAACCGGGCCCAACCGGCCCGGTTTTTTATTGTCTGCCGGACGCCGCGGGAGCGTGGGACGGGCCGGCAGCGGAATCGGCTTGCCGATAGGAGTTCGGCTCCTCGGCGGTCGGAACCAGGCCTTTCGGCAGATATCCGCCGTTATGCTCCGCCATCCGGTTCTTCCACTTGAGAAACTCGGTGATGGTCTGAGGTTCGATGCGAATTTCCACCCGACGAAGACTGGCCAGCAACAGGTTCATTTCACAACGCAATCCCTGGTCACTGCGCTGCTCCCGCTTCGCCCGATGCCTGATCTCAACCCGGCGCTGTCGCCATTCCAGCAAACCCCAGCCCCTGGGCAATTCTTCGACCCGGATCAAGGAGGGCGGAGCCAGATAAAAGCGTTCTGCCCCGACCCCCAGTCCCGGCTTTTGCCGGAACGGTTTCGACCGATCCGCAAGGAAATCAGCCCGCGACACTTTGCATTCCACCAGGACCGAGTGGCAGGCGCGCTTCCAGCCGATCGCGTCGGGCATCTCGCCGTTGCTGCACGCCTGCTCGGAGAGCACCACGTCGCAACCGTAGAGACGCAGCCAGGCAACCGCTCGTTGCACAAGTTGGGCGTGAGTCATCGGACGATCCTGATCATGCCTAACCTTGTAACCGCGAGCGGTCAAGGTTGGAAGTGACACAATAGCTTCGGGTTCCGGCGGCAACCGTCGGCGAGATGGGTTTAAGCAGTTTTTGCCAGGCTCCGCGTTCCATTGGCCTGCGCTCGGCGCACGCGGTTCTTGCTGGCGGTCTGGCTGCGCGGCTTCGATTTTTCGGACTGGATGAGGATGGGGCGTCCCAGAACCACCTCCAGCAAATACCGGGCGGCTGCGACCTCTTCGGCTACTCGGCCCAAGCGCTCAAATCCAGGAGCGTGAACGATCACGGCTGCCTTGTCATCCTCGACCTTCAAAGGTTGGGCGGTCCCCTCCTGGCACAGGTCCAACGCGTTGGCCAGTCGGAGAACGCCGGCCAGGTGCATCACGGGCCGCCTCAACTTTGCCGGCAGGGGTTGGAGCGCAGGATGCCGGGAGCGGGGCAGAGCACCGCGGTGAAAGCGCGCCACCGCGGCAGCCATTTGCAGCTCTCTCGCACTCCAGCCCAGGGGAGGAGCCAATTTGTGAATCAACCGGTAAGACGTCTTATGGTGTCCCCTTTCGTGACGGGAGCGTCCCACGTCTTGCATCAGAGCGGCGGCAAAGAGAACCGGCCGTAGACTGGCCCAGTCCACGGGATTCATCCCCAGCTCCCCCAGGGCATCAAAGAGCTGGCCAGCCAGCTCCGCCACACGCCGGGAATGCATGGGATCGGGATCCAGGATGGAAGCCCACAGGCGGAGCCGCTCAAGCAAGGCTGCCTGCACCTGCTCTCCCCGGGGAAGTTTCGCACGCCATACCCGCCACAACGAGCTCGGGCCGAGCATGCGGGCCCGGTAGGCGGCGAGCCGCTGGTTACGTTCGGCCTGTACGATCTCATGCCAGCGCATGCGTGACTCCTCGCCAGCAAAGGCGTTCACGGCCAGGGCGGCCGTCCAGAGCACATCCAGATCGTGGACCTCTCCCAACAGGTCCTGCAACTCCTTCAGATCCGTGCTCCAGGCCGCATGCTGCTGGGGCAGAAAGTTCTCCACCAGGTAGCGAAAACGCTTGATCCCGATCCGCAGCCGGTGAAACGAAACCTGGGACCGGTTGCGCATAGCCTGGCGATGGAGTTCGTAGGCCTCGCTCCAGCGCTCCAGCGCCAGGTGCTTGAATACGGCGCTGCCTCGCCGGACCCGGGCCGCGCGTGGCGGTAGTTCCCGGCTCCACTTGCGCCATTGGTGCTGGTCGAAGGCCTTCAGAGCTTCGGCGGCGCGCATTCTCCGCTCTACTTCGCGCCCCGCCAGGAGCTCAAGCAGGGCCCGTGTTTCCGGATCGTCGGCAGAGCCCAGTCGTCGCACCCATTCGGCCATCACCTGCACATCCCGCAACTCTCCCAGACTTTGAAACACACTCTTCCCTGCCCTTTTCATCGCCTTCCAGACTGGATCGGGATCGACCGCCTTCATGCCGTCGGCGATCGAACGACAGCGCCGCAGGGCTACCCGCAGGTCGTGAACCGGATCAGGGGCAAAATCGGCGCCGGCGCGGACACATTCCTCCAGCACGCGCCTCATCCAGTGGCCAAAGTCGACCTTGGGAGCTTTCTTCGGCCGTTTGAGAACGACGGCTTGAGGGCCATGTTGAGCCGGGAGCGAGGGTGTGGACATTTCGGGACTATTGTCGCTGGCAACCCGATTTTGTGCCAGTGGCTGCGTGGTGGCGGGCGGGCCCCGCGAAAAATACAGGGCTGCCCATTCTGGGTTACGTATTACCTCCGTAATGTGCGGGACTTACCATTTCGCATTACCCTTAGCCTGAAACCGGGACTGACTGGGGGAGTGCGATATCTCGACAGCAGGCACATCTCAGGCCGGCCGCAGCGCCTCGGCACATGCGTTTGTTCATAGTCTGAACATCCTGGTGAAGTATGTCCGGATGTACGGCTTCGAGCACAAACGTACCGAGGCCCAGTTTGAAACGGCGTGGAATGAGCTCCAGCAAGCTCTGCCCAAGGGAACGGAAGGCGGATTTCTCCTGGGTGTTTCCGACAACAAGCTGCTCTTGGACGGAATCCCACTCGACACCGGTCAAGCCGAGCGCAGTTTCGCTCAATTGCTGACGACGGCGGGGCTGGCCAGCATCAATTTCTCCAGCCAGGTCACGGTTGAAGACTTTGCCCGCCTGGTGCGTGCGTTTGCCGTGGGCGGATCCAAGGCTCAGGATGTCTCCAAGCAGATTCGTGAGTCCCTGGGCGAGAACAAGAACAGCAGCATCAAGATCAACGAAGTGAAGTTTGTGGCTGCGGACCCGGCCACCGGCGACGTGGCCGTCGCCGCACAGATTGCAGCCCAGACCCTGGGACCCGAGTTCAAAGAGTGGTTGAACGATCCCCAGAAACTGCTGCAGTTGATTGCCGCAGCCGAGGGAGCGAATACCAGCGGCGAGGCCGGCGGCGCACCCATCGGCAGTGTGCCCACGGTCAAGGGCTCGGGCGGTGGAGGCGGAGGCGGCACGGGCACCTGGGACGGCAAGGTCGTTCCCCTGCAGGAAGAGGAGGTCATGCAAGCCATCCGCCTGCTTACCCGTTTCGGAGAGGCAGGAGGAAATCCCAACCTCAATCCCGAAGCCCTGCAAAAAGAGTTAGGCCAGGCCGATCCCAACACCCGACTTAATTTGCAGCAATTGCTGCACAGCTTGGCTAACCGGACGACCGGAAGCGAGTCCGATACACCCCTGTTGATGAAGGCCGCGGAGCACATGGCCATCCGCTTCGCGCTGGAGCGCTACCAGCGGGGCGAAGTTAAGGTCAACGCCGTGCACCAGATGATGGAACACATGAGCCGGCAGATGGACACGCTCCGGCAGATCCTGAAAATCCAGGAAGAGAAAATGAGCAAGGCCGGCATCCTGGTGGAATCCCATGCCGACATCTTGGACCGCATGTTCTGGGCCGAGGTACCGGAAGCCGGCAAAAAGAGCGTGCTCCTGTCGAACGAAGCCGCTTGTGTGCCCCCCCGCAACGTCCGCCAATTCGTTGAGTTGCTATTGGAACGGGGCGACAAGGAAACCGCCGACGCTATCCTGCGCAACTATTTCGGCTGTCTCGACTCCAAGGACGTTGAGCCGCGGCGCAAGATCGCCATCGGCCTGAGCCAACTCGCCGACCTGTACCCGGGGCCGGGAGGGGACACGATGGCGGCGGCGATCCGCAAGGTCGGGGAACACCTGGCGCGGGAACAGGACTCTGAACTACAGAGCGTGTTGAGTGCAGCCTTTGTGCGTTTAAGCCAGGAAGCCAGCGCGCAGAAGAACTATCGCTCGGTCAGCGAGGTCTGCACGGCGATGGAAAACGTGGCCAAGAACCGTCCCGTGCTGGCCAACGATCTCCGCCCCCGAATCGGGGTGGAGAATCGCCTGCCGGAATTCATTGAAGAAGCGTTGCGGCTGGAGCAGCTTCCCCCGGATCTGCTCGCGGTCCTGCGCCGCACTTCGCAGGCGGCGGTCGAGCACCTGGCGGATCGCTTCTTCCGCTGCATGCGGCGCGACGAATGCGACCGCATGGTCGAGCTGGTACGGGAATTGGGCAAGGACGCTTTGGCCCAAATGCGCGAGGTGCTCCGCACCGGGCAGCCGCGCCAGGCGGCCTCGGTCGTCGGCTTGCTGAGTCGCCTCGACGCGATCACGCTGCTCGAGCTGCTTCCCGCGCGCCTGCCCGAATTCAACCGCTTCTATCACGACGTCGTCGTCCGCCAGATCGCCTACGGGGCTGCGCCCGACCGGGGCCGCACGCTGCTGGAGCTGCTGGAGATCCTCGATCCGCTGGTGGTCCCTCAGGCCGTGGACGAGATCGGCATGAGCGGAGATCGCTCGGCGGTCGCGCCTTTAATTGTCCTGGCACGCTCGGGCGACGCCGAGGGGAGATCGCCTTTTCTGCAGCTGAAGGCCATCGAGTCCCTCGGTCGGCTGCGTGATTCGGAAGCGACCTCGGTCCTGCGCGAATTGCTCGAAGCCAAGAAGCTGTGGAAGTGGTCGAATCATCGCGAAATCCGCATTGCGGCCGCGCAGGCTCTGGCCAAGATCGATCCCCGCTACGGCAGCCAGATTCTTTCCGACAGCGGCCTCGAACCCGGCGAGCTTGCCATCGCCGCGCTGGACTCGGCCCCAGCCTGTCCCTGGGTGCGGCAGCGCCGCTATGAGCGTATCGTGCTGCCCAAGACCATGGCCGCCCTTATCAGCAGCTCCTGGGGAAAATCGGCGGTGTTGCTCCGCGAACTCAGCCTGGGTGGCGGCTTGGGTACAAAAGAAGACAATCTCCGCATAGGATCCGAGGCGAACCTGGACATCTCCCTGGGGGTACGTCACGTCCGTGGCCAGGTGCTGCTGCGCCGCGCCCGGGTCAATGAAGTCGGCCTTGAGGTCGTCAATAGTGACCTGGACAGCCGCTACCGCCTGCGCCGCATCCTGATGGAAGCCGTCGAACGCGCTCCGGAAGGCAAGAGCACGGAGTGGGACGGCACCCGCAAAGGCTAGAGCCGTCGCTTGCGGCGGTCCGAGTTTTTCCTCCGGAGTTCCCACCCCGGGGTGCAGCCTATCCTGATTTGCGGTTCCGGAACTCGAGCCTGTTAGGATTGGCGATTGCAAAGCGAATGCCTCTGCTCCTGGCCGAGGCATTCGCCATTTGGCAAGCTGGTTTACCGCACCTTGGCGAAGATGATGACCAGCGTGTACAGCGCCAAGGACTCGATCAGCGCCAGGCCGAGAATCAGGGCAAGCTGGATCCCCGGACGAGCCGCCGGATTGCGCGCCAAACCTTCGGCCGCGGCGGCGGTGGCTTTGGCCTGCGCCAAACCGCAGACCGCCGATGCAATGGCCATGGCGAATCCTGAAGTGATAGCCACCCAGTTCACCGTGGAAGCCTCTCCGCCCTGGGCGAAGGCCGGAACCGCCAGGCACAAGACCGAGAGCGCCATGAACAAAGAGCTGAGTTTACGCATGCGTGTTTCTCCTCGTATCAAAGTGCCTCCAGGAGGTGGTTGACGTCATCTCGTGCAGACGCCCTCACGCTGGAGAACCCCAGCCGCTAGGAGCTGGTAGTTAGTAGTTAGGCAGGCTCGGCACGGCCAAGAACTCCCATTCCTAGCTACTAGCTACCGGCTGCTGTACTCAGTGTTCCTCCCCCACGGCGCCTTGCAGATACACCGTGGTCAGGAGGATGAAGATATAGGTCTGCAACAGCGATACGCCGATGTGCAGCCCGAGAAAGATAATGGGCACACCCAGCGGAACCAGCGAGAAGAACACCAGCGTGACCATATCGCCGGCGAACATATTGGCGAACAGGCGGATGGTCAGCGAGAGCACGCGCGCCAGATGGCTGATGAGTTCAATGGGCATCATCAAGGGCGCCAGGAGCGGCATCGGGCCGGCAAAATGGGCGAGGTATCTGATGCCGGCATGCTTGAATCCCTGCGCCTGATAATACAAGAATGCGACAATCGCGCATCCCAAGGGCACGATCGGTACGGCAGTGGGCGACTCGAATCCGGGAATCAATCCGATCAGATTGCAGCACAGAATGAACAAGCCCAGCGTGACCAGAAAGGGGGTGTAGCCTTCGCTGTGCGGGCCGATGATCTCCCGACTTTGTCCCTCAATGAAACCAGCGGCGCCCTCGAAGACGTGCTGCAGGGCACCGGGATTGTCTACCGAGAGGCTGAACCGCAGGAGCACAAAGAGCACGACCAGAAACAGAAAAACCAGAATCTCCATAGCCAGCGAGTTGGGGATTGGCGCCTGGGGATGATGGGGGTGAACTCCCAGGGCTCCGAGCAGGCTGGTTAGCATCGGGCCGAACCAGCGATTCAGGATTTCGGTGAACCAGAGTTGCTCAGGCATAGGGCCGTGCTCGGGGATTGTCCTCAGTAACTCGCAAGGCTGACCCGGACTAATTCAGAGACCACGCGCCCAGGCTAGGTAAGCTTCGTAGGCGGCTTCGCAGGCGATTGCCGCCACGGGCAGGAACAAGCCCGCCAGAAACCCGTAGAGGCTCGCGCGGGAAACAGTCAAGATAACATACCCCCCGGCAGCCATCCAAATGTAGCGCAGCAGGAAGCGCGCCACCATTCCCCGGCTGGACTGCGCCTTGCCGCCGCCAACGATGCGATCCCCCAGTTCTTCCACTGCGCGTTCGAGCCAATGAAAGTTCCCATAAGCGATGACGCAACCGCCTGCCAGGCCTAGGGCAGTGCGCCATCCCAGGCGCCACCAGGCAAGAATGACAAAGGCCGGCCCCAGCCCGAGCATGAAGCTGCGAATCCGAGGGAGTGCGCCTGCATAAGCCGCCTCCGCCGGGTGCTCATGGCTCACCATGGGATGGGTGCGCCTTCAGTCCTCGGAACCGGGACCTGTTACGCAACGGATCAGCTCTACGAAGCCGGCAGCGATTCCGAAAACCAGACCCACCAGGTAGAGCCAAGTTGTGTGCAGCCAGCGATCGAGAGCCACGCCCAGCAACCAGCCCACCACGGTAGCGGCAGGAAAGACGAAGGCGATCTGGCTGTAGCGTGCCATTTGCAGCCAGAAACTTCGCTTCGGGGAAGTTGGATGGTCGTCCGGCACGCCTTCAGCGTACCAGATTCGCGACCGGCGTCATCTGGGTTAGTCCCAGGACCCCATTGACGATCTGGATCAAGGTGTTGGGCAGGATGCCGATCAACAACGTGGCGGCAGCGGTGATGAACAACGCGACCCCCATAGCCGGACTGGGGCGCAGGGGCTCTTTCTCCAGGGGCTGGCCCATGAACATGGCGTTGGCGACGCGCAGGTAGTAGTACAAACCGAACACCGAGTAGAGGACGGCCAGCGAGGCCAGGGCGTAGTGCCCGCTTTCAATCAGGCTGAGGAAGATGAAGTACTTGCCCCAGAACCCGGCCAGCGGCGGAATGCCCGCCAAGGATAGCAGGAAGATCAACATCAGGACCGCTTCGGTGGGAGCGCGGGAATACAATCCGGCAATGTCGTCGATCTCATCGCCGATCACGTCGCGTTGCCGCAGCGAAGTGATCACCGCAAACGCCCCCAGGTTCATGAAGGTGTAGACCAGCAGGTAGACCAGGATACCCTTGAGGCCGTCCGGATTCAGGCTGTCGGAGGTGCCCGCGATCAGGCCGAGGAGCATGTAGCCCACGTGCGCGATGGAGGAGTAGGCCAGCAGGCGCTTGAGATTGGTCTGCGTCAGAGCGGCGAAGTTCGCCCCGGTCATGGTGGCGACGGACACGAAAACCAGGAAGGGCACGTATACCGGTCGCAGAGGAAACAGCGCAATGAAAATCCGCAACAACATGGCCCAGCCTGCGGCCTTGACCGAGACCGACATGAACCCGGTGATGCTGGTCGGAGCCCCTTCGTAGGCGTCAGGCGCCCACTGGTGGAATGGTACGGCAGCAATCTTAAACAATAGACCCGTGGCGGTCGTAAGCATGGCCACCACCAGGATGGGGTTGGACGGGCCCAGCTTGGCCACCTGCTCGGTCAGTCCCTCGTAGATGGCCTGCAGATTCGTACTGCCGGTAATGCCATAGAGGAGAGACAGTCCGTAGGCGAAAATGCCGGAAGAGAAGGCCCCCAGCAACAGGTACTTCAGGGCCGCTTCGTTCGAGCGCTGGTCCCGGCGCAGGAAACCCACGAGCACGTAGGTGGAGATCGCCATCAGTTCCAGCCCGATGAAAATCAGCACGATATCGTAACCCGATGCCATGCACATCATGCCGACCACGGAGAACAGCATGAGGGCATAGAACTCGCCGTGGTTCTCGTGTTCGATCTCGAGGTAACGCACGGACATGAGGATGGCCACCGCCGTCCCCGCCAGGAAGAGGTAGAAGAAATACAGCGCCATGCGGTCGACCAGCAGGGTATTCATGAAACCGACCGGGTAGCGATCGATATGCTGGGCCTGGTACCAGGCCTGGATCTTCCAGACGCCCTTGGCGGCAAATCCGACTCCGACCAAAGCGGTGGCCGCGTTCAGACGCTTCCACTGTGGCGGCAGCAGCAGGTCGATCAGCAGGATGCCGATGGCAAACAAGGTGAGCAAGCTGATGGGCAGCGCCAACAGGTAATCCACGCCGCTGAAATACGCAGTCGCCACTCAGTCCTTCCCTTTCGCCGGATCGGCCGCTGGAGATGCATTTGCGGCTGGAGCCAGGGCGACCGCATTGCTCGAAGCTGCGTGAACCGTGCGTGAAATCTGCGACACCGGCTGCTCCAGGATCTGGAAGAACGGCTTGGGATACAGTCCGATCCACAGTGCCATGACGATCAGCGGAACGAACGTGGCCAGTTCGCGCGGCGTCAGGTCCTGCAATTTCTCGTTCTTGGGGTTGGTTACGCTCCCGAAAAAGACCCGCTGGTAGAGCCACAGCAAATAAGCCGCGGCCAGGATCACTCCCGGCACGGCCCACGCCGCCCATCTCCAGTTCTCCATGAACGTGCCCTGCAGGATGGTGAACTCACCGACGAAACCGTTCAGCAGCGGCAGCCCCATCGACGACAAAAACATGATCATGGTAACGGTGGCATAAACCGGCATGATGCTAGAGATACCGCCGTATTCGGAGATTTCACGGGTATGCCGGCGCTCGTACAGGATTCCGACAATCAAGAACAGGGCGCCGGTCGAGATGCCGTGATTCACCTGCTGCAGCACCGAACCGCTCAAGGCCACGGCATTGAGGGCGAAGATGCCGAGGGTACAAAACCCCAGATGGCTCACCGAGGAATACGCCACCAGTTTCTTCATGTCTTTCTGCATGAGTGAAACCAGCGCTCCATAGATGATGGCCACGATGGAGAGGCCAATCATCCAGGCACGGACTTTCGGGGTTGTGACCACGTTCGGGAAGAAAGGCAGCGAGAAACGAATGAAGCCGTACGTCCCCATCTTCAGCAGGACGCCGGCCAGAATCACCGAGCCCGCGGTAGGCGCCTCCACGTGCGCGTCAGGAAGCCAGGTGTGAAACGGAAACATCGGCACCTTGATGGCGAACGCGAAGAAGAACGAGAGGAACAGCAGGGTGGCGTAGGTCGCTCCGTATTGGGAGTAGATCAGCGGCGCCGTCTTGTACAGGTCCGGAATGGAGAACGTGTATGCGCCGGTGACCGCGTGATGATGGAAGTAGAGGAACAGGATGCCGAGGAGCATCAGCACGGAACCGGCCAGAGTGTAGAGAAAGAACTTGATGGCCGCATACAGTTTACGCGGGCCACCCCAGATGCCGATCAGCAGATACATGGGCACCAGCATCGCCTCCCAGAAGACGAAGAACAGGAAGAAATCCAGCGCCATGAAAACGCCCAGCATGCCGGTTTGCAGCACGAGAAACCAGATGTAGTACTCCTTCACCCGGCTCGCGATGGCGGTCCACGATGACAGGATTGAGACCCAACCCAGCAGGGTGGTGAGCAGGATGAGCAGGAAGGAGATGCCGTCAATGCCCAGGTAATAGCCGGCGCCGATGGTCGGGATCCAGTTGCTCGGTGCGCCCTCGATGAACTTGAATCCGGGCTCGAAGCGCTGTGACCAGAACCAGGGCACCAGGGGCAAGGACACCAGGAAACCAGCGAGGGCGAAGATATTGGCGATCCAGCGAATGGCGTCCTTGTTGTCCTTGGGGACGAACAGGAGCAGGATCGCGCCCAGCAGCGGCGTGAAGAGAATGATGGAGAGGATGTGATTCTGCATAAAGGCAGTGCTCAGTTGTCAGTTGCCGGAAATGAGCTTTGCGCTGCCAGCCTCTTCGCGTGCCTGTCTCGTCGAAGCTCACCGCGCAAAACCCGCGATCGGTTATTTCCACGCATAAAACAAAACAAAGCCCAACAGTCCTGCCACCATGACAAAGGCGTACCACTGCACTTGTCCCCACTCCAACATGCGCATGGGATACGACAAAAGGCGGGCCAGAATCGCCGGGCCGTTGACGCCGATCCCGTCGATGATCCAGGTGTCGAACCACTTCGAAAGGGTGGCGATGGCGCGCGTGGTCCAGCCCGAGCCGTTGACGGTCCCGTCTATGACGTAGACGTCGAACCAAGTCGACGCGTCCCCGAGGCCTAGCACGCCCAGCCGCGCGCGCTCGATCTTGCGCCGGCCGGTGAATACATAGTCGTAAAACTCGTCCACGTACCACTTGTTGTAAAGCGCCGTGTAAAGCGGCGGGGCAGCCTCGGCTAGGGGCTCGGGGTAGCCCTTATCGGCATGACGATAGGATTTCCATGCCATACCCCAACCCACCAATCCGGCCGCCACCGAAAGCAACATCAAGAAGTACTCGGTCGAACTGGTGTGCTCCTGCTCATTCTCGCCCGCCGCCAGCTGAGGGGCTTTTCCCTCCGCCGGAAGGACGGCAGCCTCCCTGACGAACACGGGTTCAAGGAATTTCGTGAAGCGATCAGATCCGCCCAGGCTATGCGGCCAGCCCAGCCAACCCGCGAAAATAGAGAAGAACGCCAGCACCGTCAGCGGTACCGTCATCGACTTGGGGGATTCGTGGATGTGATGCTCGACTTCGTGGCTCATCCGCGCGTGCCCGTGGAAGGTCAAGTACATCAGGCGGAACATGTAGAAAGCGGTCAGCAGGGCGGTCCCATAACCGATGACCCAGAGCCAGAGATAAGCGCCATGTTCGGAAGTCCAGGTCTGCCACAGGATCGCATCCTTGGAAAAGAATCCGGCGAAAGGTGGGATGCCGGCGATCGCCAGGGTGGCGATGAACATGGTCAGATGGGTAGTGGGCGTGCGTTGGTGCAGGTCGCCCATGTTGCGCATGTCCTGCTCGCCGCTCATGGCATGGATCACCGACCCGGCGCCCAGGAACAGCAAGGCCTTGAAAAAGGCATGGGTAAAAACATGAAACACTCCAGCGGCGAATGCGCCTACGCCCAAGGCCAGGAACATGTAGCCGAGCTGCGATACCGTGGAGTAGGCCAGCACCCGCTTGATGTCGTTCTGGACCAGGCCGATGCTGGCGGCGAACAATGCCGTCAAACCGCCTACCACGGCCACCGTGAACATCGCCTTGGGCGCCAGCACAAAGATCGCGTTCGAGCGCGCTACCATGTAAACCCCGGCTGTGACCATGGTGGCGGCATGGATGAGAGCAGAGACGGGTGTTGGACCCTCCATCGCGTCGGGCAACCAGACAAACAGCGGTAACTGGGCTGATTTGCCGCAGGCGCCCACAAATAAGAGCAGGGCGGCGGCGGTCAGGATCGGATCACCGATGGCGAAGTGTCCGCTGCGCAGCATAGCGTTCACGTCGGTGAACCGCATCGAGCCCAAGTACCAGGCAACGGTGAACATCCCCAGCAGGAAGCCGGCGTCGCCGATGCGGTTGACGATGAAAGCCTTGTTCGCCGCGTCGCTGGCGGACTTGCGATGGAAATAGAAGCCGATGAGCAGATACGAGCACAAACCCACGCCTTCCCATCCTACAAACAGCAAGGCGTAGTTATTGGCCAGGACGAGGGTCAACATGGAAAACATGAACAGGTTCATGTATCCGAAAAAGCGGTAATAACCGCCTTCCTGTCCCATGTAGCCGATGGAATAGATGTGGATCAGCATCCCCACCCCGGTCACAAACAGCAGCCAGATCGCCGCCAGGGGATCGAGCAGGAAGCCGATCTGCCCCTTGAACTCCGCCGGGTAGCCGTCGCGCGTGGTGTAGGTAAGGTGGCCGGTGTCGCTGCCCAGCCAGGTGTAGAGAACAGTCTCCGCAGGCTGGCCGGTGGAGTGGGTCTGAACGTATTGCCAAACGGCCACGCAGGAAAACAGAAACCCGATCACCACCGCGCCCACGCAGACCGCGCTCACCGTGCTCTTCTGGAATTTGCGACCGAAGAAAAACATGAGGGTCGCGCCCAGCGCCGGGAACAGCGGAATCAGCCAGACGTGATCAAGAAAGAACATGGTTCGTCCGTCGCCAGCTGGGCCTCAGCTTTCGGCCGTCAGCATTCAACCCAGGAATCAACCGCTGATGGTTCCTCGTTCGCGCTCCGCCCTACGCGGCATTTTTGGCCCCGATGTTGCACCTTCATCCGCAACGGAAATCTGCCAAATGCCAGGACCAAGGCCAGCGTTTCTACCACTTCAGCAAGTCCACCTCGTCCACGTTGATCGTCTCCTTGTTGCGGAAGAAGGCGATCAGAATGCCCAAACCGACGGCCGCTTCCGCGGCCGCGTCGGTGATGACGAAGATGGCGAAGACCTGGCCGTGCAGTCCCCAGATTCGGGAAAAGGCCACCAGGTTCAGGTTTACCGCGTTCAGAATCAGCTCGATCGACATCAACACGATCACGACGTTCCGGCGGGTCAATACGCCGATCACGCCCAGCACAAATAGCGCCGCCGCCACGACCAGGTAGTGCAATGTAGTGATCGGAAGCATAAATACAGCTCTCAGTTTCGAATTAAAACATTCGGCCGTTAGCCCCTAGCTCACGGCTATCCATCCGGGTGGCCAAATGCAAGTGCCAATGGCCAACCCAGCTTTCAAATCCTCTTCTTCGCCATCACCACAGCTCCGATCATCGCCACCAGCAGCAACAAGGATGCGATCTCGAAGGGGAACATGTAGTTGCGGTAAAGCATCTCCCCCACCCGCTGGGTGTTCTCGGTCTCCGGAAGGGGCACGACGGGCTGTACGAACATGGCGCTGCCCTTGGCGTAGATCCTCACCAACAGCACGCCCAGGGCGACCGCGGCCAGGATACCCACCAGCCACAGCTTGTTGAATGGTTTGTCCTTTTGCGTGCGCTCGATATTGACGAGCATGATCACAAACAGGAAGAGAACCATAATGCCGCCTACGTACAGAATGATCTGCACCCCGGCGACGAAGGGTGCATACAGCATCAGGTAGAGGCCCGCCTGTCCGAGCAGGGTCAGGATCAGGGCCAGGGCAGAATGCACCGGGTTCTTCCGGGTGATCACGAGGACTCCGCCGAGGATCATCAACCCCGAGAGCATGTAGAAAAAGAAGGGCGTCGCCACCGGGTTCATGGTTGCAGCACCCCCACCACCGCAGTCAGCGTCAGAACTCCGATTCCCAACGGCAGCAGCACCTTCCACCCCACCTTCATGAGTTGGTCGAAACGGTAGCGAGGGAAGGTTCCGCGATACCAGATGTAGAGATACAAGAAGCCGGCGATTTTCGCGACGAACCAGTAAACGTCCTGGACGCTCCTGCGCACGCCGGGCACCGACAGAATTAGGGCGATGAGAAGAAAGACCCCTCCCAAGGCTCCCAGCCCCAGAGTCTGCACCCGGAAGTACGGGTGCTTCGGCATGCGCCGGGTGCTGTAGAACGTGAGCCCGGCCAGGAAGAAGAACGTCAGCGCCGGGAAGAAGGAGAACGCCAGGTCCCAGCTAGGACCGCTGAGCCAATGAGGAAAGGGCCGCATCCATCCGCCCAGCCAGAGGGTAACCGCAATCGACGAGACCGCGATCATGGCGGCGTATTCGCCCAGCATGAACAGCGACCAGCGCAGCCCGCTGTACTCGGTGTGGAAGCCAGCCGTCAGTTCCGACTCCGCCTCGGGCAGGTCGAAGGGCGCACGGTTGGTCTCGGCGACCATGGCCACGGCAAAAATGAAGAAGGAAATCAAGCCCAGGGGGAAGAACTTGAAGAGGAACCAGATCTGCTGTGCCTGCTGGGCCCGTACGATGCCGATCATGCTCAACGTGCCTGTGCCGGTTGGGTTCAGGCTGGTCATCAGCACCACCGAGACAACCGCCAGGCCCATGGCCACCTCGTACGACACCATCTGCGCACTCGACCGCAAAGCGCCGATCAGCGGGTAGTGCGAATTCGAGGCCCAGCCCGCCATCACGATTCCCAGCACCGCCAGCGACGACACACCCAGCATGAACAGGATGCCGATATTCATGTCCGTGATGGCGTGCGTGGGGCCGAAGGGGATGACGCAGTAGACGCTGAACACCGCCAACAGGATGATCAGCGGCGCCATCCAGAACACGAAGACATCCGCGCCCTGGGGGATAATGTCTTCCTTCAGAATCAGCTTGAGCGCATCGGCGATGGGCTGCAGCAGGCCGTGCGGTCCTACACGCATCGGGCCTAGCCGCACCTGCATGTGAGCCAGCACCTTGCGCTCCAGCCAGTTCATGCAAACCACGATCAGCGACACACCGGCAAACACGATCAGGATGTAGACCAGGGCCCAGAAAAGGTTCCCGGCTTGCCCCGGCGTCTGCTGCACGGACGGGTCGAGGTAGGAGCGGATGTAATCGAGCATCAGCGGTCCACCTCGCCCAAAACAATGTCCAGCGTGCCGATTACGGCGATGACATCGGCGACCAGTTGCCCGCGGCACATTAAATCCAGCGCCTGCAGGTTGACGAATGAAGGCGGCCGCACGCGCACCCGGTAGGGCTGGGTTGATCCGTCGCTGACAATGAAGTATCCCAGTTCGCCCTTGGGAGCTTCGATGGAGTGGTAGATCTCTCCCACCGGCGGCTTGAGCACTTTGGGCACCTTGGCCATGATGGGCCCTTCGGGAATTCCCTCCACCGCCTGCCGGATGATGCGCATCGACTGCCGCATTTCGGCCATGCGCACCAGGTACCGGTCGTAGGTGTCGCCGTTCTGGCCGGTAGGAATCTCGAAGTCAAATTCCTTGTAGGCGGCGTAAGGCTGGGCCTTGCGCAGGTCCCACTTGACGCCGCTGGCCCGCAACACCGGGCCGGTCACGCCCAGGGCGATCGAATCCTTGGCGGAGATCACACCCACCTTGGTGGTGCGCTCGACCCAGATGCGGTTGGTGGTGAGCAACTCCTCGTACTCGTCGATTTTGGGCGCCACGAAATCCAGGAATTTCTTCACATCCTTCTCAAATCCCGGATAGGTTTCGTACTGACAGCCGCCGATGCGAAAGGCATGCGTGGTCAGACGGGCGCCGCAATACCTCTCGAAGATTTTTAGGATCTCTTCTCGGTCACGGAAGGTGTAAAACAGCGGCGTCATGGCGCCGATATCCAAGGCGTGCGTGCCGAGCCAGAGCTGGTGGCTGGCGATGCGGTTCAATTCTGTGAGGATCACGCGGATATAGTTAGCGCGCGGTGGAGCTTGGACGTTGAGCAGCTTCTCCACCGCCTCGCAGTAGCCCAGGCCATTCGAAACCGCCGCCACGTAGTCCATGCGGTCCACGTAGGGATTGAACATGGTGTAGGTGCGGTTTTCGGCGATTTTCTCCACCCCGCGGTGCAGGTAGCCGATCACGCATTCCAGGCCCAAGACTTTTTCCCCGTCCAGCTTCAGGATGACGCGCAACACGCCGTGGGTGGCCGGGTGCTGGGGACCCATGTTGAGGATGAGTTCGTTGGCGTCGAGAAAAGTCCGTTCTTTCTCGTCGAGATCCAAGGGAAAGACCGGACTGGTGGGGTCGCTCATTGGCCGCTTTCAATTCCCAAGTTGATCTGAACCCACTCCTGATCCTGCTGAATAATGCCGTAGTCCTTGCGCAGCGGATGTCCCTTCCACCCCTCGGGCAGCAGAATACGTCTCAGGTCGGGATGTCCGGAAAACTGGATGCCGAACATGTCGAACACCTCACGCTCCAGCCAGTTCGCGGACGGCCATATCGGGACGGCGGTCGGAATGGACTCTGCTTCAGCGATCTGCGTCTTGACCCGCACCCGCTCCTTGCGGGGATGGGAGTAGAGAATCCATAGGACATCGAATTGGCGTTCGCGCTTGGGATAGTGCACGGCGGTGATGTCGACGCAATAATTGAACTGCTCCTGGTCGCGCAGAATCTCGAGGATCTCGGGAATCAGCGACCGGTCGACTTCAAGATAGTTCTGGCCGAGGTAAGTTAGCGCCTGCACGCCTGAACCAAACTGGCGTTTCAGGGAAGCAACTAGAGGAGAATCCCAAGGCTGTGGGGTGGGGCCCGCAGGCTTGGCCGGAGCCGCCGGTTTCGCGGGAGGAGCGGCCGCGGCGACGGGTTTTTCCGTCGGGGATTTCGCCGCCGCCTTGTCCCCGCCTTCCGGCGGGGAGGATGAAGGCAATCTGGTTTCCTCAGGCATAGGGAACCTTATTCAGCCAAAATTCAGGAAACAGGTTTTCATAACAGCTAGCGCAAACCCTGTCAACGAAACACCCCCCACAGGCGCGGCGGGCATTCCCCCGAGCGCAGGCGACGTACCGCAGTACGAGATCAGACCCACTCCAAGGCGCCCTTCCGCCAGATCCAGATGTAGCCGACGACCAGGATGCCAAGAAAGATCAGCATCTCCAGCAATCCGAACCAGCCCAGCGCTTTGAACTTGACCGCCCAGGGAAACAGAAAGATGGTCTCCACGTCGAAGACCACAAACAGGATGGCCACGATGTAATAACGAACCGTGTACCGGCCGCGGGCGCGATCCACCGGGTCGATACCGCACTCGTAAGGCAGGAGCTTCGTGCGATGAGGGTTCTCCGGCCGTACCAGCTTGGTCAGCAGCAGCGTGATGGGAATCAGCACTCCAACCACGGCTACAAAGATGAAGACCGGTACGTAATTCTGGGGCATCGTCCTCCCGGCTGCTGGGGCAAGTCGTGAACGCTCATAGTAGCGCCGAAGGGGAAAGCCTTCAAGGACCAAGCCTACCCCGTGCCGTATCTGGGGCAGCGTATTCGGTCGGGGAACCAGGGCGATGCGAAGGTCGAGCCGATGCAACCGTTTCCACCACTCTGCCTTGTTTATAATCGCTTCTTTCTCCTAGTGTGCGACGATCACCCCGGAACTGCCACACCGGCAAAGGATCCCTTGGCCCTCGACGACAACATCTACCAACTGCGGCGGGACAAGCTGCAACAGATTGAAGCTCTCGGCCAGGAGGCTTATCCCCGCCGCTACGAATCTACGCATACCATCCCGCAGGTCCTGTCCGATTACGCGGCAAAGACCGGGGAAGAACTCGAGAATCCTCGGGTCAACCTCCGCGTCGCCGGCCGCATCATGGCCATCCGGCTGATGGGTAAAGCCGCATTTGCTCACCTGCAACAGGGTGGCCAGCGTCTGCAGATCTACGTCAAGAAGGACGCCGTGGGCGAGCAAGGCTTTGAACTGTTCAAACTGCTCGACCTCGGCGACCACATCGGGGTGAGCGGGTACTTGTTCCGCACCCGCACTGGTGAGCTTACGGTTCATGTGGCGGAGATCACGTTCCTCGCCAAAGACCTTTTGCCCTTGCCGGAAAAATGGCACGGGCTGACCGATGTAGAGCTGCGTTACCGGCAACGCTATGTGGACCTGGTCGTAAATCCCGAGGTGCGGGAAGTCTTCCTGAAGCGCAGCAAGCTGGTGCAGTCGATGCGCCGTTTCATGGACGCGCACGGGTTCGTGGAGGTCGAAACGCCAATGATGCAGCCCCTCGCTGGCGGGGCCGTGGCGAGGCCTTTCAAGACGCATCACAACGCGCTGGACACCGACTTGTATCTGCGCATTGCTCCGGAACTTTACCTCAAGCGGCTGACCGTGGGGGGATTCGACCGCGTCTATGAAATCAATCGCAACTTCCGCAATGAAGGCTTAGGCTGGCGATGGAATCCCGAATTCACCATGCTTGAGTTCTACCAGGCCTACGCTGACTACCGGGTCGTGATGGACCTGACCCAGGAACTGATCATCCAAGCCGCCCAGGATGTGACGGGAGGGACGAGAACCAACTGGGGCGAAGCTGATGTTGATTGGTCCAGCTCGAACTGGCGCCGCATGACCATGCGCCAGGCCATCCTTCAGTTTTGGCCGGAGACAATCGAGCCCAAGCCGCAAATGACGGACTTTGCCACGCGCGATTCGATCCAGTCCCTGGTGGAGCGCTTCAACCGCGCCCACGCGCACATCGCGTACGATCCCAGCGAGCCGCCTGGCAAGACCATCGCCAACTTGTTCGAGGCGGTGGCGGAAGAACACCTGCTCCAGCCGACCATCATTTACGAGTTTCCCACCGCTGTCTCTCCGCTCTCCAAGCAAAAAGCGGACGAGCCCGACTGGACCGAGCGCTGGGAGATCTTCGCAGGCAAGATGGAGATCGCTAACGGCTTCAGTGAGCTGAATGATCCGGAAGACCAGCGTCGCCGCTTCGAAGCCCAGCTGAAGGAGCGCGAGCGGGGCGACGAAGAAGCGCACCAGATGGATGAGGACTACATCCGTGCACTTGCTTTCGGGATGCCCCCGGCAGGCGGGGTGGGTGTCGGCGTGGACCGCCTGGCCATGCTGCTCACCGACTCGCACACCATCCGCGACGTGATTCTGTTTCCTTTGCTGCGCCCGGAGTCGAACCCGAAGCCGGAAGACAAAAGAGAAGAGTAGCCTGCCGGCGGCTGCCAATGTCAGGGGCGGCCCCGATTCTTTCCCTGTAGCGAGGCTCGTTCCGTTCGGAGCAACGCCAAGTCTTTTGTCGTGCCCGTCCACCCCCATTCAGCTGAGGAAAGTTATCCGATGGCGTATGACATCAAATTTTTTATCAATAAGTTAGGCTAATAATCGCAGGTTTAACTTGTACCTTGGCGGATGCGGCGAGTCAGGCACTCAGGTCGAACTTCCTTGGGGCAGCACTGGTTAGTGGGCGAAAGCGCCATTGGCGGAGATGCGTAGGACCTGTATGGTGATGTTGTCCGGGCCTCCACGCTCGCGCGCTAGCTGTACCAGGGCTGAGCAGGCGGCTGGCGCGTTGTTTGAAGTCACCGCGTTGACCAACTCCTGCTCCTGGACCAGGCTCCACAGACCGTCGGTGCAAAGCACGAGAGTATCGCCCGGTTCGAGAGAAACCGGGGTGCTGGGCGTGTCGGTTACGACTTCGGTTCCCGCGCCGAGGGCCGCGGTCAGAATGTGGCGCTGGGGATGGTGGTTGGCTTCTTCGGAATCAATAATGCCGGATTCCACCAGCCTTCCCACGTAGGAGTGGTCGCGGGTGAGGCGAGTAATGCTGGTTCCGCGCACAAGATAAAGTCGGCTGTCCCCCACATGAGCAAAATAGAGGTGGTATCCATTCAGGGCGAGCGCAGTGCAGGTAGTGCCCA
Organism: Terriglobales bacterium; assembly: GCA_035623795.1. Classification (GTDB taxonomy): domain Bacteria; phylum Acidobacteriota; class Terriglobia; order Terriglobales; family Acidobacteriaceae; genus DASPST01. Next base: position 26,057 of record DASPST010000069.1, on the reverse strand, counting down.
TGCCTTCCAGTTCGGGATGCTCCTCGGCGTAGCGACGGATTCGGTTGTGGGCAGCCTCAAATCCCTGCAAGAGGGCGTCTTGGGGGTTATCGACGGAAACCCGGCCATAGACGTCGCGGATGGTTTCGACGGCTAGACGACTGGCCTCCTGCCCCCCCTCGTAGCCGCCCATGCCATCGGCGATTACCGCCAGCCTCCCCTTGCGCAGAAAATCTTCTTCGGCCTGCGGCTCCCAGTAGGCTAGTGAGTCTTCGTTGTTCTCTCGTTGGCAGCCAACATCGGTCAGGCTGGCTGCCTCCACTCCGGGACGGATCTCCATCACACCTCGCCCGTGATCAGTTGTGTGCTTCGGGAAGCCCAGGCAGAGCGAACCGCATTGTACCAGCGACCTTCCTGTTGGGCTGAGCTTACAAGAAGTGCGACATTCTGAAAAGCTGGTACTTGGGCGGCTCCTCTGCGCTGGTACCGGGATTGGGCCTGCGGGAGATTATAAACCGGAGCTGGAGGTTGTGCTGGCGAGACGGGACAAGAAGCCAGGGCGAGAGTCTTACAAGGCGGTCAGTTCCCACGCCAAGCTTCCTCTCCCCGGTCAGTGTCGTCCTCTACCTGGCTTTACCGATCCCGGTTCTCATCATCGCAGCTTGCCGATCAGGTGGCCGGTTCGCGGCACCTAGCCATGTCGCTCTTCCCTTTCCGGCGGAGGACCTCTGGCTCCCACCTTTCCGCTTTGTGTTCCCCTTGGTACTCATGATCTGCCTGTGATGAAGGAACTTGAAAGGGGGATGGAGTCGGAAGTGCTACTCAATCGGGAATCCGACGTAGTTCTCGGCCAGTGACTGTGCTGCCGCCCGCGACGTTGCCACGTACTCCAGCTCGGCTAACTGGCGTCGTTCGTCGAAAGGGTTGCCTTCGTGGCGGTGAAGCATAGAAGTCATCCACCACGAGAAGCGTTGGGCCCGCCACACTCTGCGTTCGCAGGTATGGGAGTAGCGCTGGAGCGCCTCCGTGCTGTGAGAGCGGTAGAACTCCGCCAGAGCACGTGACAGAACATAGACGTCGGCCACTGCCAGGTTCATGCCCTTGGCGCCGGTGGGAGGAACGATGTGTGCTGCGTCGCCGGCCAGGAAGAGCGTGCCGTATTGCATGGGCTCAGCCACGAACCCCCGCATGTCGGTCACCCCCTTTTGCAGGATGCGACCTTCTGTGAGCTTCCAGTTCGTCCCCCCGGCCAGCCGGATGTGGAGTTCCTCCCAGATCCTTGCATCCGGCCATTTCTCGAGGTCCTCGTCGGGAGCGCACTGCAAGTAAAGCCGGGTGAGGCTGGGAGAGCGCATGCTGTGCAGGGCAAACCCACGGGCGTGATGGGAGTAGATCAACTCCTCGGAAGACGGAGGTGCATCTGCCAGGATGCCCAACCAGGCAAAAGGATAGGTGCGCTCATAAATGGTCAGAGCGCCTGGGGGGAGACTCGGACGACATACTCCGTGGAAGCCGTCGCAGCCTGCGATAAAGTCACATTCGATTTCATGCTGGACCCCGTCTTTGTGGAAGCAGAGGCGGGGCCGGCTGGTGTCGAAATCGTGGACACTCACGGCTTCGACCTCGAACCGGATCTCTCCTCCTGTCGCCAGACGTGCCCGGATGAGGTCTTTTACCACTTCGTGCTGACCATAAACGGTGATGAAGTGACCCGTGAGATCCTGGAAGTCGATGCGGTGGCTGCGCCCGGCAAAGCGCAGTTCAATGCCCTGGTGGACCAGGCCCTCCCGGTGCATGCGCTCACCCACGCCTAATCCGGTCAGCAATTCCACCGTGCCATGCTCCAGGACTCCAGCCCGAATTCGCTCTTCGCAGTAAGGCCGGCTGTGTTTTTCGAGCACCAGCGAGTCGATGCCCTCCAGCTGCAAGAGGCGGGCCAGCACCAATCCGGCCGGCCCCGCCCCGACGATGCCAACTTGTGTCCGGATCTTCGTCACGGTTGGGTATGGTTTTCCCTCTACCGGCGCACTCGCTTGCCTGGTTTGGTGAAGCGGCGAATCACTTCCGCGGGCACGGGTCTCCCCTCGATCTTCCCAGTCTTATGCGGCGCGGCCGCCGCCCACACTCGCGTCTCATGGCACTCGACCGCCAATGTCTTGCCCTGGAACAGAAGGTGATGCACATCGAAACTGCTGCGCCGCCACTCGGTGATCGAAGACTCCACCAGGACCTCGTCGCCGTAGCGGGAAGGAGCGAAGAAGCGCGCGCGCGTGTCCACCATGGGAATTCCCACGATTCCGTAGGTCTTGATCATGGTGTGCTTGCGGAGCCCTGCCGCCCTAAACAGGGCCGCGGTACAGTTGTCGAAGTAAGCGAAGTAGCGGGGATAGTAAACGATGCCCGCAGGATCACAGTCCCCCCATTCGATGTGAATTTTTCGGCGGTTGGTCAGCATTTTGGAATGGGGGCGTCTACCTTCCTTCCCGCTCCGCCAGTGCCTCTTCGGCCGCGTGGAAGGCCGCATTCGCGGCGGGCAAGCCGCAGTAGATCGCGGTCTGCAAGAGGACTTCCTTGATTTCATCGCGCGTGACCCCGTTACGCAGGGCAGCCCGCACGTGCATGCGAAACTCGTCGGCACGATTGAGCGCAACCATCATGGCCAGCGTGATGAGGCTACGCGTGTGACGTGAAAGGCCCGGCCGGCTCCAGATATCCCCCCACGCATAGCGGGTGATGAAGTCCTGGAAGTCGCGATTCAGGTCGTTGAGCTGCTCGAGAGAGCGGTCCACATGCGCGTCCCCCAGCACCGCCCGACGAACCTTCATGCCAGCTTCGTAGCGTTCCCGATCGTCCATGAAGACTCTCCATCAAGCCGTCAAAAAGCGTGAAACTCCTATCGTAAACGCTTCCTCGGCTTCGATGTTGGACAGATGCGCCGCTGCCAACTCCAGGTACTGCGCCCCGGGAATATGTTCGGCCATCCGGCGCCCCTGCGCCGCTGTGGTTGCCGGGTCCTGCGCGCCGGCAATGACTAAAGTGGGTACGGGCAGGGCAGCCATTGTGGGCCACAGGTCCGCGTCGCGAACGGCGGCGCAGCAAGCGCAGTAGCCATCGGGCGGCGTAGCCAACAACATCTGTCGCGTCCACTCGACAGCGGCGGGTGAACTGGTGCGGAACCGGGGCGTATACCAGCGTTCAAGAATGGCCTCCGCGACTCCACCCATTCCTTGCTGGCGCACCGATTCAATCCGCTGATTCCAGGATTCGGCGGTGCCGATCTGGGGAGCGGTGTTGGAGAGCACCAGCTTGTGCAGGCGGTGCGGAACCCTGGCGGCGAGAAACATTCCGATCATTCCGCCCAGGGAAAGGCCGCAGAAGGAGGCACGATGAACGCCAAGCCGATCGAGCATAGCCACAACATCGCCCGCCAGTTGCCCGATCGAGTACGGGCCGGGCGTGACCGAGGATTGACCGTGGCCCCGCGTATCGTAACGCAGAACCCGGAAATTCTCCTGAAGAGTCGAGACCTGCGGTTCCCACATCTGCAGGTTTGTGCCCAGTGAATTTGAGAATACCAGTGCTGGAGCAGAGTCCGGGCCCACCAGTTCGTAGCGGATCTGCGCGTCTTCCAGGTCCAGCCAGGCCACTCCGCTTAGTCTCCTTTTTCGGAATCGCCGGCATGCTTCGCGGCGAGCACTCGATCGACAAATTGTCCGGCCATACCGACATAAAGCAGCGGATCGAAGAAATTTCCTATCTCTCCCGCGGAAAGATGGGCCGTAACCCTGGCATCGCTGCCGAGGACATCCGCCAGATATTTTCTCTCGGCAATCGCCTTGCGCGATGCTTCCTCAACCAGCGCGTGGGCGGCGCTGCGTCCCAGGGACTTGCCCAGAGCAACGGTCACCGCTTCTGCAAAGATCAGCCCCCGGGTCTCGTCAAGGTTGTGGCGCATACGCGGTGCATCAATTTCCAGACCGGCCACGACCTCGACCATCTTTTGCAGCGCGCCGGCCGTCAAGCGAACGATTTCGGGTGCGGTCTCCCACTCCGCCTGCCAGCCACCCAGACCGCGCTCGTGCTCCTGGACCGTCGCGCTCAGCAACACGCTGGTGAGCGCGGGCACTCGCTCGGCCGCAGCCAGCACCACGGCAGAGATCACGGGATTGCGCTTGTGCGGCATGGAGGACGACCCACCACGCCCCGGCGCCCCGGGCTCAAAGAGCTCGCTGACCTCGGTTTGCATCCCGAGAGAGAGGTCCCGAGCCACCTTCCCCAGAGTACCGACCAGGAGGGCTAGGACGGTCGCGACCTCAGCAAGACGATCCCGATGAGCGTGCCAGGGAATCGCCGGGAGTTGCAGCCGCAGATCCTCCGCCAAGGCTTCGGCTACCTTGAGTCCCTCGCCTCCCAGGCTGGCCAGCGTTCCGGCCGCGCCGCCAAATTGCAGTACGAGGTCGCGCCCTTGCGCTTGCTGAAGCCGGACCCGATGGCGCAGCAGGGCGTCGAGCCAGCCCGCGACTTTCAGCCCAAAGACCGTGGGCACGGCATGCTGCATCCAGGTGCGGGCGACCAAAGGTGTCGAACGGTGCTGTTCGGCGAGAGCCGAGAGAAGATCGCAGAGGCGGTTAAGATCAGCCGAGATGACCGCGCAAGCATCGCGGAGTTGGAGCACGAAGCCGGTATCGATTGCGTCCTGGCTGGTGGCGCCCCAGTGCACGTAACCCGACGCTTCCGCATGGTGCTGCGCCACCAGCCAGGTGAGTTGCTTCACCATGGGGATGGCGAGATTGCCGGCCAGCGAAGCGGACTGGGCCAGGGCCCCGAGATCGAAGAGACCAGCTTGGCATTGGGCCACTATGGGAGCCACCACCGATCCCGGGATCACACCGGCGCGGGCCTCGGCACGAGCCAGCGCAGCTTCGAAATCCAGCATGCGCTGCAAGCGGGAGGGGTCGGCGAAGATCTTGTCGATCGCCTCCGAGCCGAAGAGTGGATCAAGCAAGCTCATACTGTCCTGATGGGGTGCCGCCCGTGCTCACGACAACCTTCGAGATGCCAACATCTACCGCCCTCCCGCACTCCGGGACAAGGTTAGCTCATTCACGGCGCGGAAGGCCTGGTCAATCGCCGCATCGGTGTATGCACTGCCGGCGGCATCGGAGTTGGCGATAGCGATCCGCCCGAAGGGCCTGCGGCCCACCACCCACGGCTTCTCGTCTTCCGCCCAGTCCGGATCGAATAACGGGTTGTAGCCATAGGCGTACCCATGGGCCCAGCGGTTTACCGTGATGCCCTCGAGGTCGCGAGCCGGGTCGAAACCTGCGGAGCCCAGCATTCGACCGAGCTGGTCACGGATGTTGCGTTCGAACGTGGAGAACGGCGTTCGCAATAACTCGGCACGACCGGCGCGATACTGCTCCCGCTGGGGCAACCCCGGCCTGCAGGGTGTGCGGAGCATAAACAGGACCATGGGTTCTTCGGGGTTGCTGGGAAACTTGTACTGGCCGAGGCTCACGGGAAAATCGAGGGCTGCGTAAGTATGGTAACTGCCCGGGGCTTCGATTTGATGTATCCCGAGTTTATGGAAGGACGTCCAGTTGCGAATCGCAACGTGAGTGTAGATCAATGGCGCCTTGACGAGATAAGACAGGGCTTCTTTTTGTCTGGCCGGCAAGTCAGGACACAAGTACGGAATCATGCTGTTGTAGCAAGCCAACACACAGTTCTTACCCCGGACACTCCAGAGCTGCTTCCCGCGAACGTAGTTAACTTCCACTTCGGCGGAGGAATCCGCGCCCAGGTTGCGCGCCCGGACCGCGGTGCTGTTCAACCGGATCCGGACCGCGGAGCCTTCCTGGTCCAGTCGGCTGTAATCGACGCGCGCCGTCACAATGTCGTCCATGCTGTGGCCAGGGATAGCGCCCGGGACCAACTGTCTCACCAGCAGGCGCGCGATCGAGGCGTTCCCATCCGGAAAGTGAAAAATGTATGGCTCCTCCCGGCCAGGCCGTTCCCCCAGGTTCATCCCCTGAAAACCGGCGTAGGTATAGCCTCCGTAGTCGTCGCTTTGTTCGTAGCAATACAAGGCGGGTACGGCATCGATGCCGACCGCAAACAGATCGTTGGTGTAACTCTGGAAGAACCGCAACGCGTCGGGGTGGACTTTGCAGTCCTTGGTCAGGAAGTCGGCATAGCTGGTCTTGGCCAGGCGGGCGCGCTTCTGTTCGGGCGTGAGATCGGGCAGATAGTCGACCTTCTCGGTATAGACACGGGCGAGGTCCCGGCGGACGACCTCACTCAGTGGAGCCTTGGCCAGAAACTCTGGCCACGGAGTAGATCCGAGACCCGGCACCAGGCGATCCTCGCCAAACGTCTCGCGGTCGAAAAAGGCGGCGGTGGAGAGCTTTTGGGAGGAGTAGAGCTTCTGGTTGTAGGCTGTGTAGAAGCGGTTGGTATCTACGCCCAGGTCGGTCAGGACCCCGTGCGCTACCCCGCTGTAGCGGCCGGGGCTCTCGATCGACTGGGTGCCTCCGTAACTGAGCAACATGCGCCCGGCAGCCTGAAACTCGTTGCGTTTGGCATGGCCACCGAAGTCATCGTGGTTGTCCAGGACGAGGATACGAGCTTTTTCTCCGGCATGCTTGCGGTAGAACCATGCGCTCGCCAGTCCGCTGATCCCGCCACCCACGACCACCAGGTCGTAGCTCTCGCCGGTCTTGGTGGGAGGACCATCCTCGTTCCAGGGCTCTCCGTCTCTTAGGCGATGGGCATAGGTGAAAGTTCCATCGTGGTTGCCTCGCATACCCAAGCGCGCCGGCGGATAGTAGCCAGGATCTTTTTCCGGAGCAAACTCCTCCGGCGCCAGCATGGCCAGCAGTGGCTGCGCCGCGAGAATCCCGCCCGCTCCAATCGCCATCCCGTTCAGAAAATCCCGACGGGAAATTGGGCGCTCCATGCCCAACTCTCGAGCGCCCCTTCTGGTACTCTTCTTGAGACTCATAAGTCCTGAATGTGGAAGGCGATTATAGCGCGGCGGAATCGGAAAATTACCCGGTAATGGAACCGTACAGCCACCTGCGGTTCACGATTGGTCGCCGGGACGCGGGACAGAACCATGCGAGAGTTTCGAACTGCAGCTGCCATTGTGCTTTTGCTGATCTCAACCTTCGGCTTCGCGCAAAAAGTGAGCGTGGAGTATGACAAAACGGCTGACTTTTCTCAGTACAAGTCCTATGCCTGGGTCAAAGGACAGGACGCGCAACGCCCGGGTGTGCATTTGGCCATTGTGGGCGCGGTCGAGTACGCACTCGAGCAACAGGGGCTGAGCAAAACCGAGGAAGACAAGGCGGACCTGCTGATTCGTTATTTTGCCAAACCTGACATGGAATTTAACGTGGGTGCATCCGATCCCACGTATTCCGCCAGCGGTGGCATTCCCTTGCCGGGGGGCACACCCTGGACATCGGGCGTGGGACCCGCCCCGAGCTCGGCATCGCGCAAAGGAACCTTGGTCGTCGAAATGTTTGACCGCGCGCACCACCGACAGGTCTGGCGTTCGACGGGCAGCGGTACCCTGAAATCAAACAAAGATACGCTGGACAAGATTGATTCGGCGGTGCAGAAGATGTTCGCCAAATTTCCCAAGCGCGAGGTTCCAGCCGGGTGAGCCGCCGGCAGACGCCGACCTGGTGCCGGTTTTCACCGGCCGAGAGCTGGGACGCCTGGAGTCTACCCGCCGAAAAGCACGCCTTGGCCGGCTGATGGCATCTCATGTGATGGTGAGGAAGCAAACCACCCTCGAATGCCCACCCCATAGGAGCCCACATGAAAGGCAAAGTCGCAATGGTCACCGGAGCCAACGGCGGCCTGGGATCTCACGTCACCCAGGCTCTTCTGGATGCTGGGGCAACGGTGATTGGCGTGTCGCAGAAGATTCAGCCATCGGAATTCCATGGCCCGCTCTTCACGGCAATTCCCGGCGACATCGCTACGCCGGCAGGCGCGAAGAAAGTTGCCGACACCGCTGTCACCCGTTTCGGTCGACTTGACATCGTGGTTCACACCGTCGGTGGCTTCGCCGGTGGCCAGCCAGTTGCTGAAACCGACGATGCCACCTTCCAGCGCATGCTGCAACTCAATCTGAACAGCGCCTTTTTTCTTTTGCGCGTCGTGATTCCGACCCTGCGGCACACCGGCAACGGGCGCATCATCGCCATTGGCAGTCGGGCCGCCCTGGAACCTGGCGCGGGAGTGGGCGCCTATAGCTGTTCGAAAGCGGCCCTGGTCGCACTGATCCGGTCGATCGCCTTGGAAAATCAGGATGCGGGACTCACGGCCAACGTCATCTTACCGGGCACCATCGACACTCCCGCAAATCGCAGGGCCATGCCCAACGCCGATCTTAGGCAATGGGTTCAGCCCCAGCGCATCGCAAGCCTGATCGTATGGCTTGCCAGCGAGTCGGGAAGAGACGTCAATGGCGCGGCGATTCCGGTCTACGGCAGCGCGCTCTGAGCCCCCCCCGGCTGTGGCCTTCCCGTGGCGTCACGGCACGGTTCAGACTTTGGCTACCCGAAGCCGCCGTAGAGCCCGCCTGCCTTGCTCAGAATTTAGTCCGCGGCGGTTACGGTGGGGGTAGACGTGGCCGGCGGTGGAACCTCGCCGCTTTGCTGCAGCAACTTGGTGATCAGGCCAGTCCAGCCCGTTTGGTGGCTGGCGCCTGCTCCAGCGCCGGAATCTCCATGGAAGTACTCGTAGAAGAGCACCAAGTCGCGGAAGTGCGGATCGCTTTGAAACTTTTCTAGATTCCCATAAACCGGCCGGCGGCCACTCCCGTCCCGCAGGAAGATGCTGGTCAGCCGGCGCGAAAGCTCGCCGGCGACCTCCCAGAGCGTCAACTGTCTGCCCGAACCGGTGGGAAACTCCACCTTGAAGTCGCTACCGAGGTAGTAATGAAACTTCTGTAGCGACTCGATCAGCAGAAAGTTCACGGGCAACCAGACCGGACCCCGCCAGTTGGAGTTCCCGCCAAACACTCCCGTTGTCGACTCCCCCGGTTCGTAGTCGACGCGGTGCACCAGACCGTTCACCGCCAATATATAGGGATGGTCCCGATGGTAGCGCGATAGAGCCCGAATGCCGTAGGGGGAAAGGAACTCATTCTCATTCAGCATGTAGCCCAGGATCCTGCGCAACTGCTCCTGGTTCACGACCGACAGCAGGCGTCGCTGCCCCATTCCATGCGTGCGCATGCAGGCCACGTTTTCCGTCAGGTCCGGACGGTTGTCAATGAACCATTCCAGCCGTCGCTTGAAATCGGAAAGACGGTCGAGCATCGCCGGCTCCAGCGTTTCCACGGCAAACAGCGGAATCAGTCCCACCATGGAGCGGATTGTCATGGGGAACTTCCTGCCGTCGGGGAGGCGCAACAAATCGTAGAAGAAGCCGTCCGCTTGGTTCCACAGACTCATGCCATCCTGGCCGCGATGACTCATCGCATGAGCGATATAAATGAAGTGCTCCCAGAACTTGCTGGCCACGTCCTCATAATTGGGATCCTCCTTGGCCAGCTCCAGAGCGATCGCCAGCAGGTTTATCGTGTACATGGCCATCCAGCTGGTCCCATCCGATTGCTCGAGGTAGCCCCCCGTGGGCAGCGGCGCGCTGCGATCGAAGACGCCGATATTATCGAAGCCCAGAAAGCCCCCCTGGAAGATATTCATCCCCTCAGCGTCTTTGCGGTTCACCCACCAGGTGAAGTTCAGCATCAGCTTATGGAAAACTCGCTCCAGAAAACCGCGGTCTCCCCGACCTTTGCGCTTCTTATCGATCTTGTAGACACGCCACGCGGCCCAGGCGTGGACCGGGGGATTCACATTGCTCAACGCCCATTCGTATGCCGGGAGCTGGCCGTTGGGGTGCATGTACCACTCGCGCAGCAGCAGGATCAGCTGGTCTTTGGCAAAATCCGAATCGATCAACGCCAGCGCCACGCAGTGAAAGGCTAGATCCCAAGCGGCGTACCAGGGGTACTCCCACTTGTCCGGCATTGAGATGACGTCGGCGTTATACAGGTGGGTCCATTGCGAGTTGCGGCCGTTGCGGCGCTGGGGCGGCGGCGGAGGATTACCGGGATCGCCTTCCAGCCATTCCCGAATCACGTAGTGGTAGAACTGCTTGGACCACAACATGCCGGCGAAACCCTGGCGCATGACGTTCTGCGCATCCGGGGATAAATCCTGCGGGATTACCCTCGCGTAGAAGTCGTCGGCTTCCCGGCGGCGCACGGCCAGCGTCGTGTCAAAACCATCGAACGCGGCTTCAGCGCCGAGGTCGGTGTTGGTGAGGCGCAAACGCACTGCCACGGTCTGGTTCGCGGCCAAGCTCAATGGGTAATGAGCGGCCGCCTTTGTGCCCCGTTTCTCAGGGTTAACCGCATTGCTTCTACCTTGAACGATGTAATCGTTGATCCCATCTTTGACATAGGGAGCGCGGTTTTCTGTTCCCCAAAGCCGCTTGGCGTTGGTCTCGTTTTCTGTGAACAGCAGCTCCGGCGAAGCTTCACAGTGCAGCCAGCGTGTTCCGACCCGTGGATCCCTCAGCTCAATGACCGGGAACGGAGCCAGGCGAGCCTGGTGCAGCTCCGGCTTCGACTCGTCTCTTCCCCAGTCCCAGGTATTGCGAAACCAGACCGTTGGCAGCAGCCTAAGATTTGCGGGTTGTGGGCCACGATTGGTCACGGCGATCCCGATCAGGATGTCCTCAATGTCCGCCTTGGCATATTCCATGACGACATCGAAGTACCGGTCGTCAGCAAACACGCCGGTATCTATGAGTTCGAATTCCGGTTGCGTCCGGTCCCTCCGCCGGTTCTCCTCAACCAGTTGGGCATAGGGAAACTCAGCCTGCGGATATTTGTACAGCCACCTCATATAGGAGTGAGTGGGCGTCGAGTCCAGATAGAAGTAATACTCCTTAACATCCTCGCCGTGGTTCCCCTGCTTCCCGGTGAGCCCAAAGAGCCGCTCCTTCAGCATAGGATCACGTTCATTCCACAGGGCGAGACCAAAGCAGATGAGCTGATGGCGATCGGAGATCCCTGCCAGGCCATCTTCATTCCACCGGTAGGCCTGCGAACGGGCGTGATCGTAAGGCAGGTAGTCCCAGGCGTCGCCGTCGGCGCTGTAGTCTTCGCGGACTGTGCCCCAGGCGCGCTCGCTGAGGTAGGGGCCCCAGCGCTTCCAGTGCTTCTTGCGGGCGCGGGATTCCGCCAGGCGAATCTCCTCGGGCGTCATCGCCCAAACTCTCCCACATTTCCCCAAACTGCGCTAGCGGCCCTTGGGTTGCTCCGAGAGGTTCGAAAGACTCGGCTTTGATCTCTCATGGCCATTCTCTCCAGCTTGGATGTTGTCGCCCGGTTAGCCGTCGCTGGTGCCGGCACAGATGCATCCTGGTGCCGGTCATTCGCCGGATCTGGTTCTGGCCCCCCGCAAGCTCCCGGCGGCCAGGCCCGCGAGCGGGAGGCCGGGTTTCAGTGGTATTCTCGCACGGCGTTTCGGCTCTGCCATTGGCCCGGGAGGGCAAGTTCCTCGACTGCACTGCTTCCATCTGGGTATGAAGCCATCTCCCCGACGAAATTGCGAGGAAGGCATGCAAAAGATCACATGCCTGCCCGACATTCCCACCATGGTCTGCTACCTCGACCCGGACGGGAAACCTCTCGACCGCAGGCTGGTTCGCGAACTAGGCTGGCAGCGAATGAACGCGTGGCTCGGGCGCAGGACCTCAGCTTCGAAGGGCTCGGCTCCATTTCGTCGTGGACCTGGCGATTCTCTTTGTGGCCTGAGCGGTTCCGCCATTGGCCCTGCCCGAGGAGGATGGCCATGGTACAAACACAGGGAGGTTGAATGGTCCTCCTGGAGTTGCATTCATGTCCGCAAGAAAACACGCCGGCCCGGCGACTGACCACCCTGCAGTTCCACAGCCTTCCTTCGCCGAGCAAGCGCGCACGCTTATGCACCTGGGCCGCGTGGGCAGTCTCTCGACCCTCTCACGCCAGCAACCGGGTTATCCCTTCGGATCCGTCATGCCCTATGGCCTGGACGGCCGGGGACGCCCTATCCTCCTGATCAGTACGATGGCCATGCACACGCAAAATGTCCGGGCGGACCCGCGCACCAGCCTGCTTGTAACCCCGCCCGCTGTCACCACTGATCCCCTCGGCGCTGCCCGGCTCACCTTAATAGGGAATACGGCCGTGGTACCCTCGCAAGAGAGTGCAGAAGCGCGCGGCTTTTACCTGGCTCGCCACCCCCACAGCCAATACTGGGTCGATTTTGAAGACTTCGCCTTTTACCGCATGGAGGTCGTGGACCTTTACTACGTCGGTGGCTTCGGTGTGATGGGCTGGGTCCCTGCCCCCGAATACGAGCGGGCACAGCCCGACCCTCTGGCCGAGGATGCGGACGAAATCACCCGGCACATGAATGTGGATCACGCAGAGGCGCTGGTTCTGCTCGCACGGGCTTTCGCCGGTATGGATTCCCAGACAGCATCCATGACTGCCGTTGACCGCCTGGGCTTCAATCTGCGCCTGCAGACCAGAGATGGCGCCCGCGGCGCCCGGATTGCGTTCCTGCGAGAAGTAAGGAACGCCGGCGAAACACGAGATGTCCTGGTCGAAATGGTAAAGCAGGCCCGATCCCAGGCGGAGTGAAGAATGCGCAACAGTCCTTGCTGTTTATCCTGATGTTCGCGCGACGAAAGCCCGGCCAGCGACCACACTCTCGTTCAAGGAAGCAGCCTCCGGCGATGCCGCGCCGGTTTTATCCGACAACATCTTGCGAATTTTGCGGCCAAGTTCGCTGGGAGTGAAGGGCTTGCGGATGAGCGACACCCCCGGATTTAACATCTCGGCCCGGACAAACTCACCGCTGTAGCCGGTCATGTAAAGTACCTTCGTTGCAGGGCTGAGCGAGCGGATCTCCTTGGCCAGGGCGGTGCCGTCCATTCCGGGCATGACAACGTCTGTCAGCAGGAGATCAATCGCAGTTTTTCTCTCTCTGACTGTCTGTAAGGCTTCCTGGACGTTGCGCGCGGGTAAGACGGTGCAGCCGAACCCGCGCAAGGCTTCGCAGATCAAATCGCGAAGTGGTTGCGCATCTTCGACCACGAGCACGGTCTCTGCGGAAAACGCTGGACTGGTCGGGGCTTTGCGGAATTCCTGACTCGCCTCGGCTGGCTTCACGGCAGGCAGATAGATCTTGAACGACGAGCCTCGCCCCAACCTGCTTTGCACTTCGATCTTCCCGTCGCTCTGTTTTACGATTCCGTAGACCGTCGCCAAACCTAGGCCAGTGCCTTTACCCATAGCCTTGGTAGTGAAGAACGGCTCGAAGATGTGTCTCTGCGTCTCCTGGTCCATGCCCGTTCCTGTGTCGGTCACCTCGAGCAGGACAAAGCGACCGGGCAGTACGCGTGCTCCGGCGGGACTGGAGTCGTTATCCATTCGCACATTACTCGTCTGGATCCGCAGCTTTCCACCTCTCGGCAAAGCATCGCGCGCGTTGACCACCAAATTTAGGATTACTTGTTCGATTTGGCCGGGATCTGCGCTTACCCGATCGAGATTCGGCTCCAGGATCACTGCGAATTCGATGTTCTCTTTGATCAAGCGCCGGAGCATCTTTTCTGCACCGCTAACGATCTGATTAATATCCAAAATCATCGGTTGGATGATTTGCTGGCGGCTGAACATCAATAGTTGACGGGTGAGAGAAGCGGCGCTGTTCGCCGCCTGTTTAATCTGCTCCAGCTTGCCGCGGTTGAGATCCGATGAGCCAAGACTTTCCAGCACCAGATCGCTGTAGCCCAAAATCACTGCCAGCAGATTGTTGAAATCGTGAGCCACTCCGCCAGCGAGTCGACCTATAGCCTCCATTTTCTGCGATTGCAGTCTTTCTGAGTCGGTGAGGACAGTTTGGGCGCTCGGCCTCTCGGCCGGGAGGTGGTCAAGCACGAAGGCTAAGGTCCACACCGTGGCCACGAACAGCAGAATTTGGTTTGACCGAAGATCACCGTGGAAAAGGTACTTGGACAGCCCGAAAAACCCCAGGGTAGCCAGCACCACTCCGATGGTTCGCACCACCGTCTTCTTGGCGAACGCTAGACCGCGGGCAGACGAGAGAACGAATTGTTCTCTTTCAACCATCTCATCCAGTCCTTTAACGTTCACTCCCTTGGTGTTGGTCGGACAGATTCGAAGCGAGCAGAAGCTCTTCGGAGATATTGTCGTGGTATTTAGTGGGGCGGCAAAAGAGTACCAATGATGCGCCAGAAAGAGTACTAAGGTAATCAGGAACCGGCTGGGGCACGAACGCCTGGTTCAGGGTGCTTCCAAAGCCTTTCTGACCCTGTTGAACACTGCCATTGCCCTGCTCCGCGGGCGGAAAACCCTTTCGTAGGTAGATATTCGTTAGCCGGATCCGACCCATGGCAGCCGTTGCCGTCTGCTTGCGCGTTGGCGATGAAGCTGCCCAGTCCGACCAGTTTTGGGTCCTTGCCAGTCACGTTGATGAAGTCAGGGGCGATGCGCAGGCCGATTTCCGCCAGGTCATCGTCCGACTCGTGTTCATGCGCCTGCACCTTCAGGGAACGCGCATGCATTGCAGCGATCGCGATGATTCCCGCCGCGGACATAGCCAACGTGGCTTTGACAATGCGTTCGAAGCCCATTTGCCACCTCCTGAGTCGCAGCGTGATATACGAAACGGGCAGGCCCCGGAAGATCGATCTTCCGGCGCTAGCAATTCCCACATCCTTTGAACCCGGCGGGTTAAGGCCGCCAGCGACCGAACCTGAACACTTCTTGACGCCCAAACACTTGAGCCGTATCGCTCATGGCCAACACCAGGGTAGCGACTACGATCCCAATCAGCGTCAGCAACCCGCAAGCCGGCGACGAGAATGCCTATCAGTCCCGGATCACTGGGGATTGTCAAAACGGCCCCAGGACAACCCCAAGCAGGCGATTGTAGCGGCAGCGGCTCTCCCTGACTCGGACACTACAAGCCGACCGAGAATCCTCCTTGAGGTTGGGGATGTCGGGATCGGCGTCTTTCCAGGGCAGTAGGAAATCGTTGTAGGCAGCGCGGGCTCTGGCGGATCGAGGCCAGAATGTTCCATCGGCAGCGTGGCGCGGCGCGGACGCAATTGAGGGCTGGTCAACGAGGACGGCACGAGCTCAGTTGGACCAGGGCTGCGAGGGTGGGACCAAGTTTTTTAGCGACCAAAATACTATTGGTTGCCGAGCCCAAGCCCTACGGTAAAGAACTCTGCCGCTTGGCGACACCAGCAGGTCTTCCGCTGGGAGTCCCTAATTTCACAGCGATTCGGGAGATCATAGCACTGGAACGGTGAGCGAAATCGGTTGATCCTCTTCCGGAGGGTCAAGAAGACCGTCCCGGATTTGAGCCTAGTACAGATCTCGGACATCGACGCCGTCGACGGCCCCCACACGGTCGGTGTTGGTCTGCCGCGAAGGGTCGGCCTGAGCAGGGCAAGTCGCACGAGCGTGGATCAAAGCATCATGCAGGGCAGCGGCCTTGGTCAGGAAGTTCGGGACGTCCCGGTTGATGACGGCCTCGGTGTCTTCGACGGCGAGCTGGTCCAGGAGGTGTCTATGGGCCTCCTCGTAAGGATGGAGGGTGGTTTCCACGCCATCCCAAGATTCGGCACAGTCCTTGGCGTGCTCGGCGACGAACTCGTTGCGGATCTCCCGTCGGTGCTGATGCTGTTGGTACAAGGTTCGGCCGTAAACTGCCAAGGCGACGGCCACCAGCAGGACGACGAGGCCAGCAGTCTTCAGGCGGGGAATCCGCAAGAGTTCATGGCGGAAGCCGTGCGTGGCTGGCTCGGTGTCGGTAAACAGCGCTCTTTGCGGGTCAACGGGCATGGTTTTTCTGCTGATTTCATCACAGAACTCGGAGGCGAGAGTATCCCGGAGGTCGTACGACTATCGCGTGAGGTGAGGCGTTGCGCTGGCTAACATCTGCGCCGCCTGGAAGCGGCTGGACAAAAGTGGAGAAGGCGCAGAAGAAGCGCTAACAGGAGGCTGGAGCCTGTTCCGGCTCTGAGCAAAGATTAGGAGAGAATGATTTCCTTGATTCCTGCGCGCACGATCGGTGACCCGATGCGCCTTGGACACGATGCTGCGAAAGTACATTCAGAGTTCCGCGTTCTATGATTGGAAGCTGGATCGGCCTAAGATCGATGAAAGCGGTCTCCAAACCCGTGGGATGTCCAATGCAGAGTCGCATGCGGTACGAGCGGACTACAACCTTGACCCGACCCCCGTCGCGGCTACGACCGACCGCGCATTGGCAGACATTGGCTCATCGAGGCCACTCCCGACGTTGAGGGAGGCGCGAATGTTCCTTAGCCGGTGTGATCAGAACTTTTCACTGGAGTCAACGCATCATCTCTTACGATGTCGCTTGGCGATCATTTACAGTCTCTGCCTCTGCGTGTTTGCGACGAGTCAGTTCGCTTTGGAGGCTGTCTATTGAGCGGTTAAACTGTTCGGCCGCCAGTAGCCTCAGATGGCGTGTGTGCTCCCGAAGGGCAGCTTTCAACTCGGACAGGATGGGTTTCAACTCGGGCTCACTAGCCGATGCAGCTTTTGAGCACAGCTCTTGGATTCGTTTTTCAACACGGGAAAGCGACACAGATGACACCTTTGTCGATGCCACAAGACCCAGCGAACTAGCTATTGCTTGTCGTACACGGCCGTGCTTGTGATCTTCTTGCCTTGGGTATCGGTTCCGCTCGAGGTGACTGCCAGGCTCTTGCCGTCGTCGGATACGATACTCCTACGGTAGTCGTAACCTTGACGCCCGTGTTGTTCTTCGGCGCACCAGGCACGAGCTTCGACTTGGCCTCGTTGAGTTTCCAGGTGCCCATGAAAGGGTTCTGGGCGTCGGACACTGTTACTCCAATAAAGCACAAAACCAGGTCAGTACGATTTTTCTTGCTTTCCCCTCGTCATGGAGAAGCAGACTTGGAGGCCTGGTCGACAACGCTCATTCTACTGACGGATATCGACAGCCTGGTACTAGTAATTCTCCCAGTTGCCCGTTGTTGCCGGAGTGCTACAGTTCCCGGATTGCGTCGGCGGGATGCCGCCCGTCGACATTCTCATCTCAGAGCCGGGGCGCGCCAGCGGCTGAGCATGGGAGCACCCAGGTGCGTATGATCATCCGCAGCCCTTGAAGTCTTGAAGTAGGGGTCATTGTCCCAAGACCTGAGTGATCATACGGTCGCGATTTCGTGGCGGTGGCCATGCAGTCTGCCCGCCTGGCTGAGTGCGGAGTGCTACGCTCGGAAAATCGAATCACGACTGAGGACAATCAGAGTCCGGGAAATAGCACACCCTCTCCAGGTCTCCGAGGTCTAGGCCGCGCTATCGACGCGCACCCAAGCCATGGGCAGACATTGGCGGGACTTGTGGCCATTTCTCCCAAGGGCTGACGACTCGCTGGGCTCCAAGCCAAATGAGGAGCGCCTATCCGGCTGACCGACTGCACACAACGCGCCTTGACTCGTTCATCGAAGACCACTAGGCTACTCCCCTGATGCGGCCAGCTAAGTGGGTTCTTCTCCCGGCACTGACCCTCGCTCTCGCAGCGTACGGACTCGACTGTCTTGGCATGGCCACCCCCGAGCAGGCGATGCAGTGCTGTAATACCATGCATTGCCACTCGCACAGTCACCGCAGCCACCACAGTCAGGACTGTTGCAATACCACGCCCCAGATGCACTCCGCTTTCGATCAACCCCCACAAGTGCAAGGCATTTCCTTTTCGCCTGTCGCGCTCGGCGTGGTAAAGACGTTTGGTGCTTCTCAAGTCCTCGGGTTCTCTGCCAGTTTGATTGCGGGACATTCTCACGATCCACCACCCTCATGCTCGACGCCTGTCGTACCCCTCCGCATATAGTCTGACCTCCAGTCGATGCCCCGGCTTTGACGCCGTCGTGTGCTTCGGAAATTCCCATCCGCACTGGAGGAAAAAGTGTGCGATCACAAAAAGTGTTTCCCTATGCTGGCGGGAAGTGGAGGTCCGTTCGGGTTGTCGTGGTAGATGATTTCGAACCTTTTCGACGCTTTCTTTCCTCGGAGCTGCAAAGCAGGCCGGAATTGCAGGTCATCGCCGAAGTATCGGACGGATTAGAGGCTGTTCAGAGGGCGGAGGAGCTGCAACCAGACTTGATCCTACTGGACATTGGTCTTCCCAAGCTAAATGGAATCGAGGCCGCTCGACGAATCCGAGAGCGCGCTCCCAAGTCGATGATCCTTTTCGTGAGCGAAAATCGCTCTCCAGACATAGTTGAAGAGGCCTTGCGCACAGGTGCGGACGGCTATGTCCTCAAGTCGGATGCTGGACGTGAGATATTGCCGGCTGTGGAAGCGGTTCTTCAGGGCAAGCAGTTTGTGAGCAAGGGCTTGGTCGCAGCGGTCCCCTTGTCCTAGGCGGCTCTTTGAATCTGTCAGTTCTGACAGTGTGATTTTCAAACGCTGCGTCTTAACATGACGCATTGCATAGGAACGACTAGACGAAAACAGTATCTGTGCGAGCAGGGGAGAGATTAGGCAAGCAGTGGTTGGCATCGCGGTCTAGCGCGAGGATATACGAACATCAGCAAGCCGAGGATGATGTTCATTGCGCCATACCCCAATCCGAGCCCTGCGCCGAGGCAAGACTGTCCCCTGGCCCTTGACACCTGTAGCCACTGAACGCATTTCCTATCCTGAAGTTCATTCACCGCGGTTTTGAAGATTGCTTGAGAGGAGACAAGGGTTATGAACGAGTTCAATTTACTCAGAATCGCACACGCTGCAAGTGTGTCCCTTATCGGGCTGGCATTGCTGACCATGGCGGTTGCCGCCCAGAACATAAGAAAATTTGAAGGTCTTATCAAAGCGCGCAACGGCGACACCATGATTCTGCAGACTTCGGATTCGCGGGAGCTTGTCGTCGTGCTGACGGACGACACTCAGGTCGGTCAGGAGCAGGGTCTATTCAAGGCGCGGAGGAAAGAAATGTCCATGGCCGCGCTTATCCCCGGGCTCAGGGTTAAGCTGGAAGCAACCTATGACACCCCAGACCGAGTGGTAGCGAAGTCGGTTTCCTTCAAAGGGGACGACTTGGAACAGGCCCAAAAGATCGAAGCTGGCATGCACGAAACCAAGGCGGAATTAGAAAAACAGAACGCTGAGCTGAAAGCGCAGAACGAAGCCTTGCAACAGCACCAGCAGCAGATCGCAGCCAATCAGGCGGCAATTGACGCTGCTACAGCACGGTTCGGCCAATTGGATGAATATTACATTCTCGATGAGGTTACGGTTTACTTTGCTAATGGCAAGGTCAACGTTGATCCGAAGTACACTTCCCAATTACTGGCGCTGGCGGAGAAAGCCAAGACTGTCAATGGCTACATGATCGAGGTGAAAGGCTATGCTTCCTCTGTCGGCAGTGCGGCTCTGAATCAACAGCTCAGTGAGGATCGTGCCGACGCGGTGACTAGTATCCTTCTTCAGCAGGGCAACGTTCCGCTCACAAGAATGCTGGCACCCGGCGCCATGGGAGAGAGTCACCCGGTCGGCAACAACGAAACGGAGCAGGGACAAGCGGAAAATCGTCGCGTAGTGGTACGCGTTCTGCAGAACAAGGCCATCGCCGGGGTATAGAGACGAAAACTTGTCCGCTGATAAGTGACAGCAAGGCGGTCGAGGTGCTGGACTCTGACCCTATCCCAGCGCCAGCAGCAGCTGTGCCCAGCAATGTACCCACCGAGGAAGGAGTGTACCGGGCCTGATTTGTGGAAGATTGTGTGAACGGTGAAAAGGCAATATCCGCTTCCCTTCCCAACCCATTGAAAGGACTGGTGGGCGCGGCAGGATTCGAACCTGCGACCCATGCCCCACGCTGGCCTGGCTGACGGCGTCGATTCGTCGCAGAGCAGATCAAGGCCGAGCATCCGCGGTCAAAGTGCAATAGCGGCCGTGATGTTTGAGTCTGACTTCTCGAGTTGGTGGGTTCTAATGCTGGGAAATCAGAGCCGATCTTCTCTGGTATCGTAATACCTCCAGCTAGAACATCGTCATCAGTGTGGTGTTCTCCGGTTCTCGTGTGCAGCTCACCCCTTGCAGGCTGGCCAGTTCCGTCCTAGTCTGCAGGAACTCCTCTTCCCCAACTGCCTCTAACTATCTGAGAGCCCAACACGGGGTGAGTTCCACACCCATCGGCCTCCATTCATTGTCTGGCGAGAGGTGAGGTCTTATGAAATCGCGGCTTTGTTTTCCTTCTATTCTTACTCGGGTTGTTGTATTCACTTTCCCGTGGCTGCTGGCGGGTGCCGTGGCTGCTGGGCACGCCCAGACCATCGATGGGAACTTTTCCGAGTGGAGTTCGGCTGAAATCATTGGCACCGATCCCGCAGCCAACGTCAACCCCACCGATGTGGCCGACTGGCTCACCTTGTGGGCCACCTTTCAGAACGGCAACCTGCTGCTCAGCTACCAGACCGTCCAAAACATCGATTTCAACAATAATGCCTGGCGTTACGAGGTGCTCCTCGACACCGATTCCAATCCCCTTACCGGCTATCGCGGAGCGTCCGGAAACTATAAGCTTGGCGCCGACTATATGGTCGAAGGAGGTACGATCTATCGCTACACCGGGACCGGCACCAATTGGTCGTGGAGCTATGTCGGCACTGCCAGCTATGCCATCAGCGGCAATCGTCTCGAAATGGCGGTTCCCGGCGCCAGCCTGGGTATCACCGCCTCCATTTGGATCAAGATCCAACTGGTGGGCAACAATGCTGCCGGCCCCGACTTCGTCCCCAAAGACATCGCGGGCTTCTCCTATCCGCGGGACCAGATCGTGTTGGACTGCGACTTCAGCCCGTGGTCCGGTATAAACCCTCTCGGAACCATCCCCGCCGGCAATACCACCAATATCGTCGACTGGACCGGGGCATGGGCTCTGAGCCAGAATGGAACGTTTTACCTGAGCTACACGACGGCGAGTCCCATCGACTTCACCCACAACGGCAGCCGTTACAACCTGCTTCTGGATACCGACAACAATCCCAACACCGGTTACGTCGGACTGCCGGGTGGGGCTGGCGCCGAGTATCTTATCCAAGGCGGCAATCTTTATCGTTATGCGGGCACGGGCACTAACTGGGCCTGGACCGAGGTAACGCCTCTGACTTACTGTGTCTCGGGCAACCAAGTCGAACTGGAGGTGAACGAGCAGTACTTGGGAGTATCCAGCGGCAATTACACCCTGGGAATACGCCTGTTCGGCGACAATCCCACGACGTGGGACCTGGCGCCGGCCCAGGCGCCCGGATTTGAAACTACCTTGGTGAACGTGCCCAAAGGAGAACTTGACCCTGCCTTCGGTTCCGGCGGCAGGGTGATGACGAACTTCTCCGGCGGCAACGACTCCGCCTCCGGAGTAGCCATTCAGAGCAACGGCGACATCGTCGTGGTGGGCACCACGTCCAACCCGGCAGGTACGCAGGGCACCAACTTCGCCGTGGCCCGTTATCTCCCGAACGGTACGCTGGACACCAGTTTCGCCGGGACCGGCAAGGTCTCCACCGACTTTTTTGGCGCCAATGACTCGGCCAGCGGCGTCGCGATTCAGAGCAATGGAAACATCGTCGTGGTGGGCACCACGACCAATCCGAAGCTTGGCACAGGGACCGAGTTCGCTCTGGCCCGTTATCTGCCAAATGGAACCTTGGACCCCAGCTTTGGCGATAACGGCGAGGTGGCCAATAGCTTCCTGGGCGCAAGCGATGTAGGCGCCGGGCTCGCGATTCAGAGCAATGGACAGATCGTTGTAGTGGGGAACGACGGTGGAGGCGGCCACTCTGTCCTGGCCCGGTATAACAGCAACGGCAGCTTGGACACCAGCTTTGGCACCGGCGGGTATGTCAGTGTCAGCAATCCGGCATTGGCCGACGCACTTGCCCTGCAAGCGGATGGAAAGATCGTGGTCGCCAGCGTCGGGTTGCTGATACAACCGGGCGTGAGCTACGGCTCTGTGGGCCGTTTCAATCCTGACGGCAGCGTCGATACCACCTTCGGCACCAGCGGGGTCACCGCCTTCCCTGGCGCGGCAACTGCCGTTGCCCTGCTGCCGAGCGGCAACATCCTGTCAGTGGGGTGGGTCCCCCCCGTCGCCAACACGATGGTGGGACTGCTTACCAGCCTCTTGTTCGGAGAGCTTAACCCGGACGGCCAGTACGTAGCGCAGCTCTCGAGTCAGTACATCGAAAACGTCCCTTATTTAGCCGCGCTGGCCGTCCAGTCCGACGGCGAAATTGTGGCGGTCGGCAGTTTTCTGCCGGAAAGTACATCGTCTCAAGACTTGGCTCTGACGCGATTCAACGACAACTTGGGATTTGACTATAGTTTCAGCCCCGTCACGGGGCTTGTTTATAGTAGTACCGTCCCCCTTTCGGTACAGGCCGCCACGAATTTCCCCGGCTATAGCGCTACAGGATCCGCACTGGCGCTACAGGCGAACGGAGACATCGTGGCCGTGGGAACTGTTACCAACGCCCAAGGAGGTACGAGTTTCCTCATAGCCCGCTATCGCTAGCCAGAGTCCGGCTGGCGGTCGGAGTCCGCCTTCCCGTTTCCAATTTCGGGCAGTGCCGTCGCTCGTTGCACAAACGTCTTCATGATCTCTTGCTTGTGTTTTCTCCCCGAACTGGGATATGGAATCAGCACTACGGAATCCGGGATCCCGGCGGCGGCCTGGGCAAGGAAAGCTGATCTTGACCGGGCAGGTTGAAACGGGTGTCGCCCGGGTTGTTCCTGCCCGGGTGCAAAACCACAGAGGTGTTCATGTGCTTATGAGTGCAAGGCACCGTTCGTCGTTGGCCATTACACTCACAACGATCGAGGCTCCCCCCCACCCGCCATCCTGTGTCCAATGAATACCAAGCAACACCAAGTGAGCACTCCCTCAGACCGCACTTGCATTGTAGCGAAGCGTCCTCCGTTTGCGGGAGAGAGCACAATTGCTGTTTGGGACAGACTTACTTCCAGACTGGTACGTGTTCCCACACGCAGAGGGCCACATGAAACCTGATCCCACCAAACCGATGTCGGGCTGGCGGAGCGCATGGCGGAGAATCAGGAATGCGGCGCGATGGGACTTCGCTTCGATGATTTGCGGCATCAGGCAATAACAGAGCTTGCTGAATCTCAAGCCAGCGACCAAACCATCATGTCTATCGCGGGACATGTATCGCCAAGTATGCTTGCCCACTACAGCCATGTGCGACTCGCGGCGAAACGCCACGCTCTCGACGCACTGTCAAGCAAGCGGCGTCCAGAGGCGGAACGGCCGGCCAAAGAGGAGGGTTATGGCAAAAACCACGGCACAAATTCTGATGCGCGTCTGGAGACGGCCTTGGAAGTGGTTGAAAACATGGTGAGCGCGGCAGGATTCGAACCTGCGACCCATGCCTTAAAAGGGCATTGCTCTACCACCTGAGCTACGCGCCCACTGCGGGCTAATCTGCTGCTGCTGTGGTACTTGCTGACAATTCTACCATTCGGTGCTGAGGGGCCGCTGGACGGATGTCACCAGAATCGTCACCAGTCGGGCTCCATTCCGGTTCCTGGCCGAACGCTGCCAGCACGCGATCCGAACTCGGATGAACGTACCTCATCGCCACCCCCAGCGAAACCCAGCCCATTATCTTACACAGAGTCCAGGCGTCCATAGATGGCGACGTAGCCAGACGAGTGGCGAAGCTATGACGCAAGCTGTAAAGCAGGAATGGCCGGACTTTCGACATCTTCAACGCCTTCTGATGGGCTTTCCGCAACGAGGCGTGAGTGATGTGACCAGATCTCGAATCTTGTGATGGGAATATCCACCCAGGCGCTGAACAGCCGGTACTGAGGTGACGGGCTTCCAAGATGCAACGAACACGCGCGGTCATTGGTAACGTTCTCCTGGCTGCAGCCGTCTTCCCTTCACGAACGGACAGGGTGCCGTAGCGGCCGCTGGCGAAGCCGGTGAAGTTCATCCGGCCGAAGTCCACAGTTGTAGAGAATTACAGCAACGTCGGCAGCAGTGGACTCGCATGAACTAGGTAACGACTGAACTCATGACGACGCGATCCCTGCCGGGTTCGGCGCCGGCCATCGTCACCCTCGGGGACTTCTCCAGTACATTCCATTCCTCTGCCAGACGCAGGGTGCGGCGCAGAACTCGCAGTTCCCGGTTGATGCTCTCATCCTTTTCAGGTTTCTACCGTATTGGCAATTTGAGCTTCGTCCCGAAATAATCAAATGCACCATGCTGACATCACAATGTTCCTCCTCGGCGTGATCTTCGCAATCATCGGAGCCCTCATTGTCTTCCTATGGCGGATTATCCAAAGCGGGGAGCATGGCGGATGAGCCCAGCGGAAACCGCGGCGCCGGGGGAGTGGCAACGGGTTTCCGCGGTTGGAAGTCAGCATGTTATGCGACGAGCGTAAGTAGGGCGTGGCTTCGCGCCGGTCTTGCGTAAACCTACTGCCACCAGAACTGCCACAAGAAAAAGCGAAAGATGAAGGAATAGCGAGACGAGGCATTACCGAAAACGAAACCGCGGGCCTAGCCCGCTGACCCACGGCGGCCCCGCCCAGGTGCAGGAACACCTGAACAACCGCATCCACATACGCAACAGGCAGCGTGACACGCACAGGCTAGAATGCGGCGACGGGGAACGTGGCCCTGCGGGGGGGATCATGCAAGGCTAGCCCGCAAGATGGCCATGACGGCCTGATTTCTGCATGAATAGAGGCACTGGTCTTCTTGACAGGCCCTTCGGTCCGGTGTAGAAACCCACCCCATGACTTTGGCGGTCGAGTAATTGGCCTCGCAACAATGATCTCGGCCTGAGAAAGCAGCACCTCCCCTAAACAGCTTTTTTCAGGAGTTCCCCGAATTTCGCAGGTGAGGGTTGGGCCCTTGTGGAACAGCCTTGCTGCTCATTGTGTCGGCTGCTGTTCACTCATCATTTCAATCGAAAAGGAGAACCGAAAATGAAAAGCCTCAAGAGAATCTTGATCATCGCGGCAGTATCGCTATGGGAACATATGTTTTCTAAACGCTTTTTGACCGCTCAGCAGCCGTGATCCTGGCCCTGGCCGGAGTGCTTTCGATCCGCGCGAGCATTCCCGGACCGAATGGCGTGATCTACGGCTGCTACGACAAGAAAGGAAATTTCCGCATCATTGACAACGCGGTGGAAGCCTGCAAAAGCAACGAGACCCAAATAAGCTGGGGTCCAAGCCAAGCCTACATCACAACAAGTTTAGGGAGTCCTACGCCTGGTGTGGAGGTCGGTCAATCTGCGTTTATTGCGAGCTTGCCCCTTTTGCCCCCAGGGGCATACGTGATTGACGCCAGTACGAACCTTTACAACGAAGACACTACATATTCCGCTGGTTACTCATGCACGTTGCATTTCAACGCCTATTTGGGCAATAACGAAACCCTGGGCGCAGTGTCCGCAGTTAACATGGAGCCACAAGCCGCTATCCCAAATCAACAGGCTAACGTAGGGAGTATATCGATACACGATGCGCAGTTGTTCTCGGTTCCAACTCAGATCAGCTTGCACTGCGATGCGAACACGGCTGGGTCCAATACCGTCAACGCGCAAAATACGGTACTCCGTGCGACCCTGGTTGGAGGAGTCGCTACCGAACCATACCATACCTTCCCGTACCCAAATTGTGCTTTTGATTGTCAGTAGCATACCACGTTGCGCGGCAAAGCCCTGGTTGGTGCGGTATTCGGCGTTCGACAGAAGAGTCGCAGCAACCAAGTAGTGCTGGCCGCTGCAACTGTAACCGAAGAGTTGAAGTGGGAATCGTGATTTAGTAGGTCTTGCAACGAACTTCAGACCGCTCCGTCCCGGACAGGCGGGGCGCCATTCCCGGTCGCTTGATAACGCCTTAGGGTGCAGTACCCGAGCCTAGGGCTT
>DASPST010000102.1:0-8123 GCA_035623795.1 Terriglobales bacterium | reverse complement strand
GCAAGAGATCCCGTGCAGCGGGAAGCGCTTGGGCGGAACGGGCGAAACTACATCCTTGAGCACTATTCCCGGAAGCAGACTGCCGTCGGCTATGCGTCCGCACTGCAGGAATTGTTGGGGAAAAGATGAGGACGGCAGCCGTGGCAAGTCGCCGCCAGGGGCGGGTGCTAGGGATGAATGGTGTAAATGGCCAGGGCGGTGGAGATGGCCATGGCGGCCTGAAATGAGCTGGCCGCGAGGACCTTTCCGCCGCTGACGGGAATGACCACGATGTCGTTGGGTTCGAGGGGCATGTCGGGGGCCTTGGCTTCCAGCATTTTCTTCAGCGGAACCTTGGTTTCTGAGACTCCGTCGACCCCCACCTTGCGCAGGATGCGAGTGCTGTTCAGCTTCGCCGTCCGCAGCGGGCCGCCGGCCAGCGCCACCGCCTGAAGCACCGTCACGCTGCCATTATCAATGGCAAGGCCACTGGGTCTAGCTATGTCCCCCACGATGTACACCATGGACGCGCGGTGGATGTCGACAGAATCACCGGGCCGGATGACCACGTTGCTTTCCGGTTTGTCGGTGAGATTGCGCCCGAGTTCAAGGGTCACGGGGTTGTCAGGGTCATCGCGGTGAGTGATGACAACGGTTCTGCCCGCCCTTTCCGAAAGGCCGCCCGCCGCCGTGATCACATCAAAGAGCCGCCGCTCTCCCAGCACCGGATAGATGCCGGGGTGTGCCACCTCGCCAATCAGCGAGGCCCCCTGGGAGGCAGATTCGTCCACGAAGATCGTTACGTGGGGGTTACGCACGAACCCCCCGTCTTCCAGGCGCTTCTCCACGATCCTTTGCGCTTCTTCGACGCCCAAGCCTGCCACGTGCACGTAGTCGACCAGCGGCAGGTAGAGATCGCCCGCATTATTGATGCGCGTCTTGGTGGCCAGCTCCGGAATGCCATACACGCTGACTTCCACCAGATCACCCGTGCCGAGTTGGAGCAGGGATGACGATAAATCGGGGGAGCTGCTCTTGTCAGGACTCTGGCCCTTGTCGGGGGCGGAGGGTGGGGGCGCTTCGGGCGCCGGCGTCTGGTCGGGCGTAGCCGCCTGCGGCGGAGGTGTGGAGGAGGGAGCCTGTGAGGCATCCTGGCCGGTGGCGACCGCAGCCAGGCATGCGATCACGAGGGCTACCAGGACGTGATGACCGTAGTTACCGGGCAGCAAACCCTTGCCACAGTGCATGGTACAGGTCCCTCGAAAATCTGAGACAAAGTTTAACACAGGCGATTGCGCGGGCTGCGGAGCCCCGTTCGAGAGCTGGAACACAGGTGTGCATTCGGTAACTTGTAATTGCCAGCGTTTTTTCCGACTGTTATAGTTTTTAGATCGTTCGAGCTTCGATACGTCGTCGTGGGCCATACAGTAACGCCTCTCCGGTGCCCCGGCAAGTAGCACTGGGACAACCCAAGTTAGCCTGGCTGTAGCGCAGCCGTGAGCCTAGGGAGAGCTAGTTGACTTTTCTTTACCTGGCCGTATTCGGACTCTCGCTGTTTTTGTCCTTTGTCCTTACTCTGTTCGTCAGGAACTTTGCGAATTCGAGGGGATGGGTTTCTTTCCCTGCCTCGGATCGCCACCTGCATAGCACGCCACTGCCACGGGTGGGCGGGGTGGCAATTTTCGGCTCCTTTGTCCTGACTCTGGGGTTTGCTCTGCTGCTGGCCTGGCTTCATCCCAGGTTGAACTTCGGATCGTCGTTGCGGATTCTGGGCATTATCCTCGTCCCCGGAGTCGTGGTCTTCCTGCTTGGCCTCTACGATGACGTGCGCAGCGTCGGGCCTTACGTCAAGTTTTCCGTACAGGCGATCGCGGCCGCTATGCTGTTTGCCGGCGGGCTGCGGGTCCTCAGCGTGCCGGTGCTGTTTGGGGCACGGCAGTTTCCGTGGTGGGTAAGCCTGGGGCTGACCGTCTTCTGGGTTCTGGGGATCACCAATGCGTTCAACCTGATTGACGGGCTCGATGGCCTGGCGGCCGGATCGGCGCTGTTTTCCACCCTGGTCGTCTTTGTGGTCGCGCTCTTGAGCCACTCCTCGCTAGTGGCCCTGATGACCATCGCCTTGGCGGGAGGGATCCTCGGGTTTCTCCGATTCAACTTCAACCCGGCGACCATCTTCCTGGGAGATTGCGGGAGCCAGTTTATCGGGTTCCTGCTGAGCGCTCTCGCGTTGGAGGGTGCCCAGAAGGCACCGACCACCATCGCGGTGGCGATTCCGGTGGTCTCCTTCGGTCTGCCAATTCTCGAAACCGCCTTGTCTATCCTGCGGCGGCTTATCGGCGGACGTCCCGTCTTCACCGCCGACCGGGAACACATCCACCACAAGCTCTTACAACTGGGGATGTCGCATCGCCAGGTCGTAGTCGTGCTCTATGCCGTGTCGGGCCTCTTTGCCTTGCTCAGCTTATTTCTGCTCTGGCCTACGGGCAGCACTCTCGGTCTGGTGCTTGCCGTGCTGGGCACAGGGGTCTGGCTGGGCGTGCAACATCTGGGGTATCTCGAATTCGGCGAGATTCGCCGAGTGGCTCAGCGCACCCTGGACCAGCGCCAGATTGTGATCAATAACCTTGCCATTCGCCGCGCCGCCGAAGAGCTCAGAGTGTGTGAGGACTACGAGCAGGTGTGCCGCGTCCTGACCGCGGCTTTCGATTCCAACGATTTCGACGCTTTCGAACTCGCGGTGAAGCTGCTGCCGCATGAAGCTGGGTTCTTGTCCCGCTTGGTCAGCGCTGCTGCCAGTCATGGTGACCTGCATTTCCGCTGGGCCAAGCCGGGCACCCCGATGCTGCCCGGATCGGCCGCCTCCTGGAAGCTCTCCCTGGAGGTCATCACCACCTCCAATCGTCGTCGCGGCTCGCTTACGCTGCACCGTCTCTACACCGAGCGAACCCTGCAACTGGATGTGAACCTGCTGACCTCGGAATTCCCCATGGTCCTGGCCGATTCGCTGGATCGTGTAATCGAGCGCGCCGTCGCGTTAGCGCCGAGGGCGGACGAAGACGAGGGCTTGGCCGAAGCCCAGGCCGGGTAACACCTCTGCCAGAAATTCTCCGACTTCGACCTCCGCCTGACCGCCCCTTTAGTGCCAGCCAGGCGAGATCGCTCGTACGTGTGGTTATTCGTCCGCTTTTAGCCGGGCCCGGGAGCGCTCACCATTCAGGCACCAGCGGACAGCCGGGAAAGTCCTTGAGATACTTGTTGCCGATGTATTCGAGATCGGCGATGCCGATCTCGCTGGTATAGAAACCGTCCGTGGTTAACTTGCGCAGGAAGGAGAAGAACTCCACTCCCTGGCTCAGGCTGGGATCTTTCTGAGCGTTGCGGCGGTAGGCGATCAGGTCCAGGACCTCCTTCTGCTGCGCGGGTTGGCACTCCAGATATACGGCTCCGTAGCGGTCGGTGCACAGGCCGTCCAACCACATCATTCCGCCCCCCAACCGCAACTGGTACTCCTGGTTCTCACTGGTAAGAAGGTCGATGAATTCCGGGGCTCCGGCCTCGACCGCGCCCCCGGAGTGTTCGTCTCGGGGAAGGATGGCGTCGCAGAGCTTGGTGAGCGTCTGATACTGATGGTCCACAAAAAATTTCGGCTTGTACGGGCCGCCAGCGGCACCGGCTTTGGCCTGTTTCACCATGAGGTGCGCCTGCTCGGCTGCCTGCAACGGAATAACCTGCAGCACGGAACCACCCACCGCGCCCATGGCCAGGGCCTTCAAAACGTCACGCCGATTGGGCATTCTGGCTCTTCCTCCGCCTAGAGATTGTTCTTCTTCGCCTGCTCGAGGAGGTATTCGGACGCCCTCCAGGAGAGCGCCAGGATGGTCAGGGTCGGGTTCTTGTCGGGATTGCTGACGAAGCTGGCGGCATCGGTCACAAAGAGGTTCTTTACCTCGTGTGCCTGGCAATATCCGTTCAGTACAGACATTTTCGGATCGGAACCCATGCGCGCCGTACCCAGTTCGTGGATGATGAAGCCGCCATCGGAGATGCCGTAGGGGTGATCGTCGTCCGGTTTGGTCCGGGCAAGATAGCTTCCGCCCCCGGCCTCGATAATGGCGCGGAAGGTTTCCTGCATATCCTTGGCCATCTTGATTTCGGTGTCACCCCACTGGAAGTGGAAACGCAACACGGGGATGCCCCACTCGTCGACCACGTCGGGATCGATCTCGCAGTAGGAGGCGGAGTTGGGAATCATCTCGCCACGTCCGGAGAAGCCGATGACTGCGCCATATCGCGTGCGGCAAGTTTGTTTCAAGCTGGCGCCGTAGCCTTCCACTTGCTCACAAAGGTGGTGAAACATGCCCACGCTGGGCATGTGCCGGCCTCCCCACATCTCGATGTGATAGCCACGGGGAAAATCGTTCTTGCGGTCATATTTCCACCACGGGACATACACGTGCATGCCGCCGACCCCGTCGTGATTGTGAGGCGGAATCTTCTCCATCTGCGGAAAATAGCCCATTCCGTCGACCCCCACCGAGTCCGTCAAGTAGCGTCCTACCACGCCCGAGGAATTCGCGAGTCCGTCGGGAAACAGGGAGGACTTGGAGTTCAACAGGAGCCTGGCGGATTCACAGGAACTGGCGCCGACGACAAAAGCCTTGGCGTGCACGCGCCTCTCCGAGCGGTTCGTCTTGTCAACGTAGGAGACTGCTTCCGCCCGTCCGTCCTTGCCCACCATGATCTCCCGGGCCATAGCATTGGTAATTAATGTCAGGCGGCCGGTGTCCATCGCGGGCGGGATGAGGACCTGGCTGGAGCTGAAGTTGGCCGCCAACTTGCACCCGCGGCCGCATTGCCCACAGTAGTGGCACGCAGGCCGCCCGTTGAGAGGACGGGTGAGGATGGCCAGGCGCGAGGGAATGCATGGGATGCCGAGCTTCTGGCAGGCTTTCTGCGCGATGATCTCGTTGCAGCGTGGTTTGGGCGGGGGCTGAAAAACTCCATCGGGCGCGCTCGGGATGTTTTCCCGGGTCCCGAAAACTCCGATGTAGGACTCCACTTTGTCATAGTACGGAGCTATATCGTCATACGAGATTGGCCAGTCGTCGCCCAGACCGTCCCGGGATTTGGCGCGAAAGTCGACGGGGGCATAGCGCAGCGCAATCCGCCCAAAATGATTGGTTCGACCGCCCACGATGCGCGACCGGAACCAGCGGAACCGGTTGCCGGGTGCAGTGGTGTAGGGCTCACCTTCGATGGTCCAGGCCCCGGTGGGAGCAAGGAACTCGTCTTCCAGCGAGTTCCCCGGCTTCAAGGCCTTTCCGCCCATGCCCGCCCCCCGATGGGGCAACTCGTAGGGCCAGACGTGTTCCTTGAAGTCCTCTTCGGGATTCAACGGTGGCCCGGCCTCGAGCAGAGCCACGCTCACTCCGCCCTCGGTCAGGACCTTGGCCGCCACACCGCCGGCGGCTCCGGATCCGATGATGCAAACGTCATAGACTTTCGGAGGGCGGACGACCTGGGCCATGGAAAAGCTCACCCCGAAGTACGGTTTCTTACGGAACCGGTGATTATAGCGCTCGCGCCCGGAGCGCTGTTTTGAAATGGTATTGACCGCGTAGAATACCGGCGTGACTCCACTCCATGTTGGTCTGGTCGGCTTTGGCCTGGCGGCAGAGGTTTTTCATGCTCCGTTGATCCACGCCAATCCCAGGCTGCAGCTTACCCACATCGTCGAGCGCAGCGGCAACAAGGCGCAGAACGCATATCCCGAAGCCCGGATCGTTCGAGACGTCGGCGAGTTGCTGGCCGAGCCTTCGGTGGAGTTGGTCGTGGTTGCCACTCCCAACACCACCCACTTCGAAATCGCAGCGCAGTCGCTCGAAGCCGGCAAGCACGTGGTGGTCGACAAGCCCTTCACCATCGCCTCGGAGGATGCCGACAAACTGATTACCCTGTCCCTCAAGCTGGGCCGGGTGCTCAGCGTTTTTCAAAATCGACGTTGGGATGGGGATTTCATGACCGTGCGGGAGATTCTGTCCCGCAAGCTGCTGGGGCGCCTCGCTGAATTCGAGAGCCGGTTTGATCGCTTTCGCCCGACCGTCAATCCCAAGGTCTGGCGCGAACAGGCCAAGCCGGGTTCCGGGGTTCTCTACGATCTCGGTTCCCACCTGATCGACCAGTCCATAGTACTGTTCGGGCGGCCGCGAGCCATCTACGCCGAGGTGGGGCGGCAACGGGAGGGCGCGGCGGCAGACGACAATTTCGAACTGCATCTGGACTATGCAAATCTCAAGGTGACGCTGAAAGCCGGCATGCTGGTGTGCGAACCGAGCCCGCGCTACATCCTCTATGGGACCGAGGGAAGTTATGTAAAGTACGGCCTGGATCCGCAGGAAGCAGCCCTGAAGCAGGGAGGTTCTCCGGCCCGGCCGAACTGGGGAGCGGAACCCGAAGCAGTGTGGGGGACCTGCACCAAGTGTGACGGATCGGTGAGCCGCAGCCGATATCCGACCCGGGCCGGATGCTACCAGGCGTACTACGACAACGTTTACGCAGCCATCCGAGGCGAGGAGGAGCTCGCGGTCAAGCCGGAGCAGGCGCGCGAAGTCATCCGTCTGATCGAACTGGCGCTCGAAAGCAGCCGGCATAAGGGAGTGATCGAGGTCTCCTGATCCCGCCCGGTTCAAGCCAGCAGTTCATCGCGGACGTTCTTCAGCACGTACGCGGCCCGCTCTACCCCCACTTCGCCGGTGAGGATGGGATCTTCGTTCTCGATGCTGAGGATTCCCTGGTAGTCGACATCCATGTAGGCCTGCAAGATGGCCTTCCACTGGCTCGCGCTGTGGCCGTAGCCGACGGCGCGGAAGGTGTCCGAGGCTTCAGGCAAGTCGGCACTGGTGAAGGCAAAATTCAGCACGCCATAGCGGGCGAGATTCTCCGGAAAGAGCACGGTGTCCTTCATGTGGGCGTGGAACAGGGCCCCGTTTCGGGCCAGCAGGTGAATCACCTCCACGGCATCGCAGCCTTGCCAGAAAAGATGGCTCAGGTCGCAATTCGCGCCGATCTCTTCGCCCACGGCTTCCCGCAGTTCGAGTAAGGTTTTGGGATTGTAGACGACAAAATTGGGGTGCATTTCGAAAGCCAGGCGCTTGATCCCGTGCTCGCGGGCAAACTTGGCGGCCTCCTTCCAGTACGGAATCACCTTCTCCTTCCATTGCCATTCCAGCATTTGCTTGTACTCGGGAGGCCAGCGATAGGTGATCCAGTTGGGCTGGGTGTCCGCCGGCGACCCTCCCGGGCAGCCGGAGAAGCCCACAATGACCTTAACCTCCATGCGTTCGGCGATCAGAACGGTTTGGCGAAAGGCTTCGGCATCCTGAGCAGCGTGTTTCGCGTCCGGGTGGATGGGGTTGCCGTGGCAGCTGAAGGTGGCTACACGAATGTTGCGATGCTCAAACTTTTTCTTCCACGCTCGGGCTTTGCCGGGGTCCGCGAGCAGTTCGGCGACGGGACAGTGATGCGACCCCGGATAGCCGCCGGTGCCGATCTCCATAGCCTCGAGGCCGAGGGCCGAGACCTTGTCCAGCATCTCGTCGAGCGTAAGCTTTTCGTATACGGGGTCGAAGACGCCAATGGGAATTTTCTTCTTGGAATGAGAAGCGGCTTGGGGTGGACGACCCGGAAGTGCCGCAGCTACCGCGGACGGGCTGGCCAGCAGATCTCCCGTCACCCACGCGGTCGTCAGGGCCCCACCTGCTGCCCCGAGGAATTGACGGCGGCTTGGCTGCAGTTGGTATTCGTGCATATGTAGCTCCCTTTTCGGTTCCTTCCAAACCGCGACCTGGGCCGCGGCAAGCCTTCACCAGAGAGTTCACGTCGGATTCGGCGGGATTATACGCCGCAGGGCCGGGACAACCGAATTTACACCGGCGATGTTCCCGGGATGCAAACTTTTGCAGTCGCTATCTATCGGCACAGGAGACCTTAGGGGTATATACTTTTCAACTACAGGCGTAGACAGCGTCGGTAAGCTGTTCCGGCAAGAAATCTCTCTTCCCCGTTTGCTCGGTGACAACATGGACGATCCTAAGTCCAGACAGGGTCAGCGATCTTCCGTGCGCCGTCCGGGCGGGCCCGGAGCA
>DASPST010000105.1:0-25749 GCA_035623795.1 Terriglobales bacterium | reverse complement strand
TTTCTGGGAACAACAAACACTGTGTCGTGCTATCGTCAGACACGAAGAAGCCTCCGGATGTGCTCCGAACAGCGATTCGACACCGTGTTTGTAGCACAGGAGGCTTCTTTTGTCTTCAAATTCAAGAATTATTCAGGCTAGGATTCACTAGAATCGAGCAATGACACTTAGGGATACGGAAGGGCACAGAGGGGGAGTTTTAGGTTCCGTCGAATCATGGCTAGTCTCGGCAGGAAGGGATCGCCGTCCCGGCTCGCCACTAAACGTGCCGCCATGTGTCTTGCCTCAGTCGGAAGGTAATCGCACCCTACAATAGTCATGTTGGCTCCTTTCTCCGGGCCTTGGTTGGTTAGCACCACCAAAGTTATCCGGGGCTGGGAGCCGACATTGTCATGTAATCAATAGCTGTTCGGGCTATCAATAGCTGTTCGGGCTATCATCATTCTTGCGGATAATCGCATTCGCCCATGCGCAAAAGCACGATTAACTTCGACACCGTGCGGAAGATCGGCTTGGCGTTGCCTGGCGTGGAGGAGAGCACAGCCTACGGGTCACCCGCGCTGAAGGTTCACGGAAAACTTTTGGCATGTGTGCCTGTTAATCGTTCGGCTGAGCCTGGTTCGCTCATGGTTCGCGTCGGCTTCGATGACCGCGCCGAACTGCTCGCAGCCGTTCCAGACGTCTACTACGTGACCGACCACTATCTCACCTACAACGCCGTGTTGGTTCGCCTGTCCCGCGTCACACCCGATGTCCTGCGGGACTTGCTCGGCATGGCTCACAAGTTTGTCACCACGCATGGCGCACGTCGTCCGCCATCTCGGAATAGACGCAAGCCAGTGTGATTTCGGCTGGTCGCGAACGTGCGGCGGTTGCAAGGAAGGTGGCAACGTTCGCGGCGGATGACTTCTGGTTCGACATGGGACTTTGCGCCGGGAGGACCGCGGCAAAAAGTGCGAACATCCAGTAGCTGAACCCGGGACGGAGCGTCATCGTTCGGCCCCCAACCGGGACAATATACCCACGGCACGTTGCCGTCCATTATGCTGTCTTGTTCTGTGCTTCGGCAGATAGTGGACCGGAGGCGTGGGCAGCCGATCATGGACCAAGCAAATGACAAGCGGCCGCTGCTCATCTTTGACGGAGATTGCGGGTTCTGCCGTGCCTGGGTGGAGTACTGGAAGTCCCTGACCGGGGAGCGGGTCCAGTACGCCCCGTTTCAGGAGGTGGGCGAGCAGTTTCCCCGGGTGTCGCGGGAGCAGTTCGCGACGGCCGTCAAGTTGATCCTTCCGGACGACGAAGTGTGCAGCGGCGCGCGCGCGGCTTTCACGGCCCTGGCTTACGTTCCCGGAAAGCGCTGGATGCTGTGGCTTTACGAGCGACTGCCCGGCGCAGCGGTGCTCTGTGAGGCGGTGTATGGCGTCATTGCTCGTCACCGAACGCTAGGCTACTGGGTAACCCGTTTGCTATGGGGAGTCCCGGTGCGGTCGGAAACATACCGGGTCACGAGCTGGCTCTTCCTGCGACTGCTGGGCGCGATCTACCTAGTGGCCTTTGCCTCGTTTGGTGAGCAGGCTGCTGGTCTGATTGGCTCGCATGGCATCTTGCCGGAGGCGGATTTTCTGCGCGGCGTGCATGCATACCTGGGGGTGGCAGCCTACTGGAATGTCCCGACGCTGCTCTGGTTGAACCGCGGTGACGTTTTTCTACGAGCCGTCTGGATTCTTGGCGTTTGCCTGTCACTTTTTCTGTTGTGCGGGGTGAATGCGAAGCCGGTGCGGTTCGCACTTCTTGTTCTCTACCTGTCGCTGGACACTGCCGGCCAGGTCTTCATGAGCTACCAGTGGGACGCGCTCCTGTTGGAGGCGGGATTTCTGGCCGTGTTCCTGGGATCGGAAGTGGTGATCGTGGGGCTTTTCCGCTGGCTGCTATGCCGGCTGATGTTTCTTTCCGGCGCGGTCAAGCTTGCCAGCGGCGACCCCAGCTGGCGCAACTTCACGGCGCTGCCCGTTCATTACCAGACACAGCCGCTGCCCACGCCGCTGGCCTGGTATTTCTTCCAACTGCCCGGGTGGTTTCAGCGTATGTCGGTGGGGTTTGTCTTCCTGGTGGAGTTGCTGGTTCCGCTGCTAGTGCTGGCGCCGCGGCAGATCCGGATGTTCGCGGCGTTTGCCATCACCCTGCTGCAGGTACTGATTCTGATCACGGGAAATTATGCGTTCTTCAACTTCCTAACGATCGGGCTATGCCTGTTTGCATTTGACGACGCGGCGCTGGCGCGTGTCATGCCGAAGAAGATCGTGGCATGGGTGTCTTCCCGTCCGCTCGCGATCCCACGGTCCCGCGTGTGGCGGGTGGTATGCATGGCGGTGGCGGCATTAGTCCTGTTCAGCAGCGGGTTCGAAATGGTGGGCGAACTCGCCGGCCGTCGCTGGCAACTGGCGGACAAGGTCATCGGCGTGATCTCACCCTTCGAGATCGTCAACACATACGGGCTGTTTGCGGTGATGACTACGACGCGCCCGGAGATCATCATCGAAGGATCGAACGACGGGGAGACCTGGCTCCCTTACGAGTTCAAGTACAAGCCGGGAGATCTGGCGCGGCGGCCGCCCCTCGTCGAACCGCACCAGCCGCGTCTGGATTGGCAGATGTGGTTCGCGGCCCTGGGAAATTACCGGACCGATCCGTGGATTCTGCAATTCCTGGAGCGTGCGCTGGAGGGCTCGCCCGAGGTGCTGGGCTTGCTGGAACGGAATCCCTTTCCGGACGCGCCCCCACGCTACATGCGGGCGCAAGTCTATGACTACCGCTTCACTACGCCCGAAGAGCGCAAGGCCACCGGCGATTGGTGGCACCGGGAGTGGAAAGGGACCTACGTTCCGATGGTTGCGCTGCACTGAGCCAGAGGTTTTCCACCGTTGCTGCACCATTCCCGCTGCAGTGTTGAGGAAGATTCCTGCTGGCACCGGTTTCCTATTGCCACCAAGCGCGCGCTTTTCGATAATAGCCGCAGAATCCTTACTTAGCGTGTACCGATACCGTCGAGAGGACTTGCTCCGCATACTTCGGCTCACGGCGCGTCAGCTGGCGAGTTGGGAAAAGGCCGGACTGATGCCCGTGGCGGAAAGCTACTCGTTTTTTGATCTGCTGCAGATCAAGAAGGTA
Source organism: Terriglobales bacterium (assembly GCA_035623795.1). GTDB lineage: Bacteria > Acidobacteriota > Terriglobia > Terriglobales > Acidobacteriaceae > DASPST01. Next base: position 22,581 of record DASPST010000105.1, on the reverse strand, counting down.
CGCGATCTGTGTGCCAAGAAGGTGCGTCCCGCGGTCATTCGCCAGTCGCTCGAAGCCATGCAGAAGCAGGTCGCGGGCATGGAAAATCCGCTGTTGGAGGCGGGGACCGCCGCGACGGGGCATCGTGTCACCTTCCGCCACGAAGGCAAATTACTGGAGCCCATCGCCGGGCAGTTTGTCTTTGATTTCTCTCCCGAAGAGAAGGTAGTGGCCCGCACGCCGGTGTCTGTGCCTCCCGATGAACACCAGACGGCCGACGTAGCCACCCTGTTCGCTAGGGGCATAGCGCTGGAAGAAGATGCGCGCACCCAAGCGGAGGCGATCACCACCTACCAGAAGGTCCTGGAGCTAGACCCGGAGCATGCGGCGGCGCACATTAATGTGGGCACGCTTTACTACAATCGCCAGGAGTTCGGGCTGGCGGAAAGGCACTACCGGCAAGCGATCGAGTCGGACCCGCGCTATGCGCTCGCCTATTTCGACCTGGGCAACGTGCTGGACGAGACCGGGCGGGTCGAAGAAGCCATCCAGAGCTACAAAACGGCATTGCAGTTGGCGCCGACCTACGCCGACGCGCACTACAACCTGGCGCTAGCTTACGAGAAGATCAAACAGCCGCGCAAGGCGCTGGCGCACTGGCGCGCCTACGTAAAGCTCGACAGCAGCGGGCCCTGGGCCATCCACGCGCGCTCCCAGATGCAGCGCATCCTGCACGAGGAAGGCTTGAAGGTCGTTTACCGCAAGGATCGGTCCTGAAGGCTACGGCTTCTCCAGCCGTACGCGCTTTACTCCGAACGCCAGCAAGCGGGCGGGAAGATCGCGCAAGACTGGTATCCGGAAGAGTATCCGCAGTGTCCAGGGGACCGTCACCGGACCCCGAGCTTCGAGAACGGTGCTCAGAATCCGCTTCTGCAGGGCCGACTGGATAGCCTGGATGACCCGGGTGGGCCATTCACGCTGGCGCTGCACCTGGGCCAAATGTTGTGCGCGCACGTGCCCCGCCGTCAGCGGCTCGATGAGCACATTGGCCGCCGCGGCCGCGTCCTGCACCGCGTAGTTGATCCCCACCCCGCCCACCGGAGACATGACGTGCGCGGCGTCGCCGATCAACAATAGTCCAGGCTTATACCAGATGGGGCAGCGGCTGGATTCGACCGAGAGCAAAGCGCACTGCTGCCAGTCGGTGAGGGCGGCAACGTGGTTGGCGAAACGTGGCTCGATGGCCGCGATCGAGCGACGGAGGGCAGCGATCCCGGCCGCGCGCAACTCCTGGTATTGTCCCTTAGGAAAGACGTACCCCACCTGCCAGTAGTCCAAGCGGTCAAACACGGCTAAGACGCGCCCGCCCCCGAAGCCGCCCAGGATACGGTCCGAAACTTCGTCTCCGGGAAGGTGGGGAAGGTGAAACCACAGGATATCCATGGGGGCCGATGTCTTGATGGGTTCGAAGCGCGCCAGGCTACGCACCTTGGAAAACCTTCCGTCCGCTCCCACGATGAGCTCCGCGCGCACTTCATGCCAGCCTCGAGTGCTCTGGTAACGTACGCCGCGGACCACGCCATTCTGCTCAATCAACTCCTGCACATTGGCCACCATGCGCAGGCGAAACGCGGGATACTTACCGGCCTCAGCCGCCAGAAATTCTAGAAATCTTGTCTGCGGGATGAGCATGACATAGGGAAACCGCGTTTTGAGGCGGCGGAAATCGATGGGAGAAAAACTGGTCCCTGCCGCTTGCAGTGTCGGGCCATAGATCTTGTTGTGTCGAAGCTGGTGGAGGGGCTCAGCCAGGCCGATCTGGTCGAGGATTTCCAGGATGGACGGATGCAGGGTATCGCCCCGAAAGTCGCGGTCAAAGTCCTCGTGGGCTTCCAGCACGGTCACCGGGATGCCGCGGCGCGCGAGCAAGAGCCCCAGCATCATCCCGCCCGGGCCACCCCCTACGATGCAGCAGGCGGTTTGGTGCGGATCATCCATCCGCCTGGCAGTCGCAACTTCTTCCTCAGGCACCGCGATGGTTGCCATGAATCTCCTCGAAGCGACCCACCTCGGGAGCTGGCGCACTATACATCCCCCGAGGGTGCGAGTCCAGCATGGCCTGGTCCGGTGCTAGAATCGACGGTTCCGCATCCCCATTTGGAAGGTGCTTTATGGCCGAGACGACCCTGCAAGCCACCGCCGCGACACCGCTCACGACCCTGAATGAAGACGAGGTTCTGTTTCGCGACAACGTGCGCCAGTTCGCCGAGGAGAAGGTGCGGCCCCTGGCCAAGGAGATGGACGAACGGGGCGTCTTCGAGCAGGACCTGATCCACCAGTTCTTTCAGCTGGGACTGATGGCGATCGAGGTTCCCGAGCAGTACGGCGGGGGCGGCGGCAAGTTCTTCGAAGCCATCCTGGCGGTGGAGGAGCTCTCCCGGGCGGATGCTTCGGCAGGCGTCGTGGTAGACGTACAGAACACCCTGGTGAACAACGCCCTGCTGCGGTGGGCTAGCGAAGAGCAGAAGAAGCGCTACCTGCCGCGTATGGCTGCCAACACCGTGGGCGCCTACGCGCTAAGCGAGGCAGGCTCGGGTTCCGACGCCTTTGCGCTGCAAACCCGGGCGGAGCTGAAAGGGAGCGACTACGTGCTCAACGGGCGCAAGCTATGGATCACGAACGGCAAGGAAGCCGGCATCTTCATTCTCTTTGCGACGGTCGATCCGGCGGCGGGGTACCGGGGGATCACCGCGTTCGTTGTCGAAAAGGAATTCCCCGGCTTCACGGTGGGCAAGAAAGAAGACAAGCTCGGCATTCGCGCATCCTCAACCTGCGAACTCATCCTCGAAGACTGCCGCCTACCGAAGAATAATGTTCTTGGCGAAGTGGGCAAGGGGTACAAGATCGCCATCGAGACGCTGAACGAAGGGCGCATCGGGATCGGCGCGCAGATGCTGGGCGTGGCCCGCGGGGCCTGGGAATACGCTGCCCGCTACGCCCAGGAACGCAGGCAATTCGGCAAGCCCATTGCGGATTTCCAGGGCATCCAGTTCCAGATCGCGCAGATGGCGACGGAGATCGAGGCTGCCCGTCTGATGGTCTACAACGCCGCCCGCATGAAGGATGCGAGAGTAAACTTTGTCAAAGAGGCGGCCATGACGAAGTTGTTCTGCTCGCAGGTGGCCGAGCGGGTCACCTCGCTCGCGATCGAGGTATACGGTGGGTACGGTTTTACCCGCGACTACCCGGTCGAGAAATACTGGCGCGACGCCAAGATCGGCAAGATCTATGAAGGGACGTCGAATATGCAGTTGCAGACCATTGCCAAGCTGGTGCTAGGGGGACGCTAAGAGCCGAGAAATGCCTTGTGGGGTAACAAACTTGGTTACCTCTTATGTGCAGCGGATTGCAGATACACCTTCCTAGGGCGATGCTGTAGGTAGCCTTAACAAGCGCTGAATCAATAACTTGCAAAAAACGTCCCCGATGGTGCCATAGCTGCACTCTCACGGGTTGCCTGCTTTCTAAGGGCGCTGCCGGGGGGCACACGTGACGACGCTGTTTGGCGGTACGGAGATAAAACCCAAACCGAAGAGCGGTCTGCTTCCCCTGTTGACGGTGCTGTTCCTCATTTCCTACGGTTTGATGACCCTGCTGATCGTGGAACAAGGTTCGACCATCCAGTCGCAACGGACGATGATCCAGCAACTGCTGGTCGATAGCACCCAGTTGGCCGCCCTGAAAGGTAAGATGATGCAAGAGCAGGGAGCCGCAACGGCGAAAACTCCGTCGACCCAGGCATCTCCGTCCGACAAGCCCCCCAAAGAGCCGCCGGCTCACAAGGCGCGTCCACCCGCGCCGGAGAAGCCGGCGCAACCCGCGGGGGACTTGGTGGACGTGCGGCGGAACCTGCACTCAATCTAGCTTTGACCCGGCCCGCGGCGAGGGCCCTCGGAGAAAGTGCCATGAAGGCCCTGACCCTAGCCTTACTGCTGTCTCTTCCCGGCCCCCGGTTCAACCACACTCCGCCTCGTGCCCCGGCGGACATGGCCTTCGCCCATGGACGTAAGGGTGGCCGCTGGTACTTCGCGGCGAATGGACATGCGGTCTACTGCTACGGGCCGGTCATGCTCGTGGCCGATCCCAGCAGTGGCTCGCTACAACACGTCGCCACCTTCTGCCAGAATGGCCGACCAATGGTTCCGCTGAAGGACTAGCCGGACCCGTCGCGGACAGCCTGAGATTTCCCCGCTTACAGGCTTCGACACAGCTCTGGACGCCCCGCATTCCTGCTGAGAAGGCAGCAGAGTAGTGCCGGAGCACTGTTTTAGAGACACAGGTGGAAACGTGAAAAAGTTAGTGCGACGCCATATGCGGATGTTGCTGAATCTCTGGCCGCCATTCCTGGGGGCGGGAATCCGAGTCAAGAACCTCAACTCTGATTGGAGAGAGATCGATGTGGAGATGCGGCTTCACCGCTGGAATTCGAATTATGTCGGAACTCATTATGGAGGCTCCTTGTATTCGATGACAGACCCCTTTTTCATGGTCATGTTGATCGAGAACCTGGGTTCGGACTATATCGTCTGGGACAAGTCGGCCAGCATTCGCTTCCGGACGCCGGCGAGAGGCACTGTTTTCGCCAAGTTCCGGCTATCCCCAGAGCAGGTCGACGAAATCCGGGAAGCTTTGAATAATGAGGAAAAGATCGAACGTGTGTTCAGCGTTCAGGTCAAGGATGAATCCGGAGGGGTGGTTGCCGAGGTCCAAAAGGTGCTGCACATCCACAAAAGGAACCCGCCATAGCTCTACCCCTGCCAACCGTGGCGCGCAAGCCGGCGCGAAGATCCTGTAGGCTATGACGATGGCCAAGTTCACAAAACACCTTTTCATCTGTTGCAACCAGCGCGCTCCCGATCATCCCCGGGGCTGCTGCGATCCCGAAGGTCAGGCGCAGCTTCAATTGCTGTTTAAGCAAAAGCTGGCCGCGCTGGGGTTGAAGGCCGCGGTGCGCGCCAATAAGTCAGGTTGTCTGGATCAGTGCGAGCACGGGCCAAACGTCGTGGTGTACCCCGACGCCGTTTGGTATGGCAGGGTAACGGCGGCGGATGTAGACGAGATTCTTCAGTCCCACATCATGAATGGGCAGCCGGTCCAGCGGTTGATGCTCGACGATCGCTGCATCAACACGGGCAGCTGCGAGCACCGCGCTCTCAAGCCACGCCCGTTTGCGACTGGCCTCGACAAGAGCCTGGCTTCCGGCGACTAACCGGCGTTACGTGGCCGGGCGTGTTTTCACGTGGATAGCCCATCGAAGAAATCCCCCCTCTTTGGCCATCTCCGTCACGGGTTTCGGAAACCAGCATCGGGCACGGGTTGCCCCCAACTGCACGTTCGTGCCATAGACGAATCCGCGAAGTTACAAGAAGATACCTTCCTGGGGCGGCACGCTGCGTGGTGCATTCAAACCGGCTTGACCCGCAGCCTTCCTGTCGTTCCTTCTCCCCTCCCAAGACTAAACGGAGCCTTGCGGGTGACAAGCCGTCAGGGGCCCAGTGTGGTGCTGCGATTCTGCTTCAGAAAAGTTCTGTGGCGAAGCGAACAGGGTCAGACTGTCAGTGAGTATACGTTCGTACTGGCAGTCGTGCTTTTGCTCGCGGTGACGGCCCTGCACTACATTGGGACCCAGGCTTTCAATCTGTTTCAACGCGTCGGCACCTCTCTGCACTAAACCCTGCGGCAATACCTGATAGCCGGCCGAGACTCAATCGGATGAACTGGTTGGGCACACCACCCTGAGCTATTGTGGGCACTGTTGCCTTCAGCTACAGCCTGGCTGGAGCATAGACCTTATCCGCAGCGACCATCACAGGTCTGATCACCGTGAACCTAATCAAAGCGAGGATCGGGATGGTAGTCGAGTCCATGATCGCTTGGCTTGGTTATCGCTACAACATTTTCCCCTTACTGCTTACCTTCGTTCCGTTTATTTTCAACTTGGTGTTGTTGGGGTTGGCGGTGGGCATTGCGGGGACGGGATTGATCTTCCGGTACAGATTTGAGGTCCTGGCGTGGGGTTTCGCCGGTTTGCAGATGCCCTTCTCGTGCGTTTTCTATCCTTTGAAGTCCTTCCCGGAGTTTCTGCACCCGGTGAAATGGATCCTACCAGGGAATGAGGCAAACGATCGCAGGAGAGGGGTTCTCGACCCCGGAGTTCGAATGGGGTCTGGCGCTAAACCTGGCCTATTTTGTGCCGGCGGCTCTGTTCTTCCGCTGGATGTTCGAATCGGTCCGCTGGCTCGCCTGCTGGTAAAGACGGAGTAGCCGAATAACGTATTCGAATGGGATAGCGAATTGATGTCAGCCTTGCTCTCCAAATCAGCCCACCAGCTCCGGTTCGCGCCCGCCGCAACTTCTCCGTGGTCCCAATACTTCGTCGGGAACACACCTTAGCCCGAAGCGCCCCGCATCGGCCCCTCCTTTGCGCTTCGCCCGTTTGATTTTTCTTCTGCCCATCTGTGTGGGGCGGGCGCCTTCGCCCGCGAACGCCGCTTGAATCTATGTTCCCGATGCCGCACGTCCTTCGGCCGCGCGTTCCTCAACCTCCTCGGCTTTCTCCGCGATTAAGCTCTTGCCGCGCTCACGCCGCGACAATCACTCGACAATCCATTTGCGCCCCGATGACAACCTCCCTCGCCAATGCGCGTAACCTCCGCTCAACGGTTATTCGCTGGGGCGTGCCATGTACTACGAGCGTGTGAATGGGATGTGTCCACACCACGCTGGAGTCTGGCTTTTGGGGTTTGTCGTGCTCCTGGCTCATGACCGAGCACCATAAAAACTTAAGGAGACGAAGTTGTGAAAAACGTTCAGCCCGAAGGGTTCCTCCAGCGTCGTTCGAATCGTCGGTCCTTTTTGAAAGACGGAGCCATTGCCGCGGGCGCTGCCTCTATGGGTGCCGCGCTCCTGAGCGGCCGCCCCTGGGCCGCGCTTGCCGAATCCGAGCACGGCGGCCCGCCCATCACCAAGGGTGACATCGCCATCCTGCGTTTCCTCAGCGCCATCGAACAGGTTGAAACTGACCTCTGGCAGCAATACTCCGAGCTGGGCGGCACTCAGGATAACGAGATCTCCGGCGTGAACGGCGGCAATTCCGTCTACACCGCTGCTCTTCAGATCCTCGATGGCGACATGCCGCAGTACATCCACGACAATACCGACGACGAGATCAGCCACCATCGCTTCCTCAACAATTACCTCGCCTCCAAGGGCGCCCGCGGCGTCGATCTCAGACACTTCGCGACGCTCCCCAGCAGCACCGCCGAAGGCGCCCACCAGCGCGGGCGCCTCACCAACCTCACCCAGCTCACCATCGACACCACCTTCTGGTCTCGCTACCGCAGCATCACCAATCCCGACTTCGATCCCGGCGCCACCTTCGTCCCGGCCGTTCCCAGCCTCGCCGAGGGCCGGCACACTGCCATCCCTCGCTCCAATGACGACACGGCCGGCAGCTCCCTCTCCGCCGACAACACGAAGAGCATCACCACGCACCTTCAGGCCATCGCCTTCACCGCCGGCTTCCACTTTGCATTCATCGAGCAGGGGGGCAGCAGCCTCTACCCCACGCTCGCGCTCAAGGTCACCAACCTGGAAGTGTTACGTATCCTGCTGAGCATCGACACCGACAATGGACCGGGCGGCACCGGCGCCAGCGTCACCTTCGCCACTCTCTCTGAAGCCCAGGGCGAAACCACTCCCGAGTCCCTCAAGGGAGATACCCTCCAGGCCAACCTCATCATGCCCGAGCCATGTCACTTCATTGACAAGAAGCTTGGCCCCGTATCCATCATTCGTCCCATCGGCGAAGCCTTCAGCGGTGCCGTCAATGCAGTCAAGTCTCTCCAGGCGGATGGACTGTTCATGGACCAGTCCCCCCGATTCATCGAGCTGCTGCTCGAGTTAGCCGCCGAAGCCGACGACGCAAAACGTGAACTGTAATGTGTCCCCGTTCTCCGGTTGCGCCGGCATTTCGCGGACAGCTGTACTCACCCGTTGCTAGCGAGGGCATCTTGCCCTCGCAGGTCTCCCAGCCACAGCCCGCTTATGTGGCGACCGTCCCGCGCTCCCCCAGCGGATGCCCCACTTCTCGCACCTCTTCGAGAAGAAGGGCCTTCCGTCACCCCAAAAGTTGTCTCGAAGAAATTCCTGATTGAGGAGGAAACTAGCAATGTTGGAAGGATTATTTCAGCCGATGCATCTGCTCGTGATTGTGGCCCTCGCCTTGCTCGTCTTCGGTCCGAAAAAACTCCCGGAACTCGGCAAAGGCCTGGGAGAGGGCATTCGCGGGTTTAAGTCCGCTTTGAAGCTCGACCCCGAGCCTGCCAACAACCCCAAACCCGACACGCACCACACCCCAGTCCAAGGAGACTGAACGTCTTGCGATGCGTGCTTCATCAAGCCGATCGGAGGTGTGGTAGCTTCCGGAGCACCTGCAGACTGGGGGAGGTGAGCATGCAACGATCTCATCTGGCGATTTCGGCGCTGGTACTAGCGCTGGGATTCTTTGGGGGTAGTTCAGTGCTGTCGCGGCCGCTTCGAGCACAAGCAGCGGGAGAAAAGAAAACGGCGGCTGCTCGGCCCGGCGATGCACCATACACGCCCACGAAACTTGAATGGGCTGCTCTTGAATTACAGGCACTTTATGGTAGCCCCAATTGGACGACGCCTGGAAGTCCGGTGACGATCAATTTCCTGGCGTTCAACGATGGAACATCGGTGCTCTGCATCATGCACTATACGCCCGACGTAACGGCGCAGGTCCTCAAGACTCAACGAGATTCGGAGCAAAGAATTTTTGATCAATACGCACGGGGTCGCGGCTGGTCTTGGCTACGTGTTCAATTTCGAGAAGAAATCCTGTCGCCGCCCTCGCGGTGATATAGGTTGTTGGGAACAAGCATAGCCTTGCCCATCCTCGACGCTGCTGACTTCGACAACTTCACCGCGATCCAGGAGGGATGATAGCACTGGGAGGTCGTTGGTCTGCCGAGTACCGAGGGTCCCATCCTTCTTCCAGTGTGCACCTGCTTACCGAGACCTTATCGCCCGAGCTTCCCCAAAAAGGATGGCATCATGGTCTTCATCAGGCTCTAATTTGGACAGAAAACAGAAGGCCCACGATGCCGGCCGGCTCCAACAGCGGGAGCGCAGACAGGCTTATGGTTAAAACTGGCCTGAACCTCAGCGGCGATTGCAACTCGGGTACTCGGCCTTGGACTTGCCAGCTATCAAGTGTGCTTCATCCGCTCGTCTAGTTCAGCAAGCACTTGCGGCCAGGCTTCCTCGTGCTGCTTTTTCGAATCCTCGTCCGGAAAACCCGCATGCCTGAGTCGAAGTTCCGTTCCTGTACCCCTTGGCACAAATTCGACCGTAACCACCGTCTCGGCTCCCTTCGTTGCTGCAGTGAGCCATGTCATTTCAACTAGCCTGGTGTGTTCGAGCTTGAGAAATCGCCCGTAGTGAGGATGTCGCTTTCCGTTGAAATGTGTTTCGAAGTAGAACGGGGCATTGACTTCGCCTTTCATTGCTACTGAGCCGGGTGCCGCGAACCAGTGGTCGAACTGTTCCGTCCATGCCCGGAACAGCACTTCGGGTCGCGCAGCCATGGTACGCACCGTAGTTAAGTGAAATGGCCTTCCGGAGAGATCGGGCAGCGTAGGCATCGTCATCACAGCGGCTCTGTTAGTCGAATCACGTGTCCGCTTTCAAATACTAGGGGAGACAAAAGCGGGAGGTCAATCACACATAGGCAGGAAGCGGTTATTGCAACTTCACGTACTCCGCCCTCGCTTCCTTCAGGATGGGGATGTCCGGTTCGGCGTCTTTCCAGAGGGCGAAGAAGTCCTGGTAGGCGGTTTTGGCCTTGGCGGTGTCAGACTGCAGCGCATAAGCACGCCCTAAGTGCAGGCGAGCAAGTGTATAGAGCGGATTGGTCGGATCGACGCCCTGATGGTCCAGAATCTGCTGGTACTCAGCAGCAGCCTTTGTTCCTTGGTGGGCTTTCAGGAATGCTTCCCCACGAACGTAGATTGGCCAGTAGCCGGCTGCTCCAGGCCCGGCACCGAGTTCGTAGGGTCGGGCCACTTCCAGCAGCGCAATAGCCTTCTCAGGACTGTTCCGCTGCAACTCAATCAGAGCGCGGGCCGCTGGAATGTCGGCGTGATTAAGCACGGTGTCACTGGGAAATTCTCGGGCCAACTCGTCTAGCAGCCTCTGAGCACGCGTGAGGTCACCGGTCCGTGCCAGCACACTCGCAGCAATATCTCTCGTAGCCTTGTCATTGGACGCGGCCAGAGCTTCTGAGATCACCTGCCGGGCTGCGGCCATATTGCCCAATTCGGAATCGCAGGTCCCCTGCAACCCGCGAAGAATCCCGGCCAATTCTTTCATAGCGCGACCTTCGGCTAAACTCGCTGCCTGGCTGAAGGTTTGCCTGGAAGCTTGCAGCTTCCCCAGCGAGCACTCACCTTGACCCTTAAAGAGCAGTATCATCGCTTCGTAGGGCGTTCCTCTGAGGGCGTCGACCTGTTGCTGCATCGCACCTTGGTCATGCCGCACGAATGCGATTTCGTACAGGGTGAATCGCGAGGAATCGACGTTCATACCCTGGGCGATGGCTTTCTCCACCACTGCCTTGCCCTCGTCGTAGCGATTAAGCCGTACGTAATCTTCGGCGAGATTCTGGTAGGCGTATGAATCTTTAGGGTTCTGCCGCATGGCCTCGCTGGCGTTGGCCAGCGCCTTTTCGTGTTGCCCGATTGCTTCATACCGCAGCGACAGGTTGTCCCAGGGCACCGAGTCGCGCGGATAGGTCTTTTTCCATTGCTCGTAGACCTCGATGGCCTTATCCACCTCCCTGGTGTCTTCGTCGTAGACGTGGGCCGAGATGTAGAGTTTCTCCCGCTCGCTGGCCCGGTCTTTCAGGTCGAAGGCTTTCCTGAGGTTTTCACTGCTCAGACTTTCCTGCGTCAGGTTCCCATACGCGACGCCAAGTGTTGCATAGGCCATGGCAAAATTCGGATCCAGTTCAATGGCGCGTTTCAGGTGCGGAATGGCTGCGTCGTCTTCCTGCCGTTGATGCGCCGCTTGTCCCAGGCTGAACTCCTTGAGCGCTTCCAGCGAGGACGTGGTGGCCTGCTCCAGGGGAGTGGCAAATTGCTGCAGCGATGCCACGGATTCCCCCAGCTTGCTGCGCAGGCTCGATGCTGCCTGGTCCAGAGACTTCAGCACCTGTTCCTTGCTTTCAGCCTCCACTTGCGCACGCGCCAGGGAATCGCCCGTCTGCGCGTTGGTCGCGTTGAGGTCAATCACGTAATGGCTGCCCAGGCTGGAGATGGAACCCGTCAGCATGGCCTTCACGCCCTCGCGCAAACAGATCTCGCGCGCCACCTCACTGGTGACGCGCTCGTCGGCAGGACGACCCATGAAGCGGAGCGCCTCTTGAATGCGCGATTGCGGGAGAATGTTCAGATAGGGTGACTGCTCCAGTTGCACGGCCAGCGCCTGTTTCAACGTGCCGTCAAACACAGAGTCACCGGTGGTGTTCACAAAATCAGCTAGGAGGATGGAATCCTTCTCTGTGAGTGCAGGGGCGTGGTGACGATAGAAGAACACGCCGACCAAAGCGGCAATCAACATTACGCCAGCGCCAAGCATCCACCAAGGCCGCCGGTTTGGAGTCCCCGCCACGCCGGTAATTCCTGAAGGCCGCCCGTGAACCGTCGCGGCCGCCCCGCCGTCGAGTGTAAAGACTGCTGGTCCCGAGGTTGAGGCGGGAGGCGCCACCGCAACTGCGCCGCTGCTGATTGGCACCGACAACGGTTCTGCTTGCATCACCGCCACACGGCCGGAATCTGTGTCGCGTCTCAGCCGCAGCAATTCAGAACGCATCTCTTTTGCACCCTGATATCGCAGCTCTCGGTCCTTCTCCAAGGCCCGGCTGATGATGTCCTCCAGTTTCGGCGGCAGGTCGGGATTTAGCCGCAGCGGGGCCACCGGTGTCCGGTTCATGATTCCATCGAAAATCAGGCCCGACGTATCGCCACGAAAAGGCAGAGTGCCCGTTGCCATTTCGTAGAGCACAACTCCGAATGAGAACAGATCAGTGCGTGCATCGAGCTCCTTCCCCTTTACCTGTTCCGGCGACATGTAGGCGACTGTGCCCACAGCCGTGCCCGGACTGGTCAGGTGCTGCTCATCAATCGTGCCGGTCATGGTGTCGGCTGCCGCAATCTTGCTCGATGAACTGCTGGGGGGCGTCACCTTTGCTAGCCCGAAATCCAGAATCTTGGCGTGCCCGCGTTTCGTGATAAAGATGTTCGCCGGCTTGATGTCGCGGTGGACAATACCTTCGCTGTGGGCAGCGTCCAGCGCATCGGCAACTTCGATTCCCAGTGACACTAGCATCTCAGTTTCCAGCGGACGTCCAGTTATGCGGTGCTTTAGCGTGACACCGTCCAGAAACTCCATGGCAATGAACGTCTGCCCGTGTTGGTCGTCGATTTCGTAGATGGTGCAGATGTTCGGGTGATTGAGGGCAGAGGCAGCTTTGGCTTCGCGCTGGAAGCGGCTTAGAGCCTGAGCATCTTGCGCTACATCGTCGGGAAGGAATTTGAGGGCGACGAATCGACCGAGTTTGACATCCTCCGCCTTGTACACCACCCCCATTCCGCCACCGCCCAGCTTCTCAACGATACGGTAGTGGGAGATGACCTGGCCGATGAGTTGGGAGGGAGTGGTCATTGGCCCAAATGTTAGGGCGGGGTGAGGACGCACGTCAATGACCATGCCAGGGGCTCAGATGAGTGCCCCCGGTAAATGAAGACATGCCTGGCCGCTTCGCAGGTGCAGAGGGAGGAAGGCCAGGGAAGGCTTTCCGCAGCGTGCGAAGCGCGTGCATTGCTTGCCACGTTGGGACAGGTGGTCTAGAACACGAGGCCGCGCTCGGCGTTGCGCGACTCTGCAACACGCGCCTAGTTTGGGCAGAGAATGGGCGGACGGTCCCCACCGCACCGAGCACATCCGGTTACCCTCGCTAACCCCCTCAATGAGCGTCATTTTCGGGAGAACGACGCGGACGTCACGATTTGTTTCGTAAGATCGGGAGCGGCAAGCGATGGCTCGAGGGTGGCGAGCGTGCGCGGCAACTTTTGGGGCCGCGGTTCAGTTCAGCATCCCGACAACCTTTTCTGCGGCCCGCAGGATTTCGCCTTCCCTGGCGACCCGGGCGAGGGCGTTGATATCGTCATGAAGGGGTCGATCTTCCTCCAGCGTTCTGATATGAGCGCGGACGACGTCATGTGCCGCCTGTAAAGCCGGCGAAGGCCGGACAGGGTAGCGCAAGTCAAGCGCTTGGGCCGCCGCCATCAGCTCGATGGCAACGATATACCAGGCGTTCTCGATGATCTGCCGGGTCTTGATTGCAGTAGTCATTCCCATCGAGACAAAATCTTCCTGGTCAGCGGCCGCGGGGATGGAGCCGGTGGCCGCGGGGTGACTGAGTACTCGGTTCTCGCAGACCAAGGCGCCGGCAGTGTACTGCGACAGCATCAGGCCGGAGAACATGCCCGCGCCTTTGATGAGGAAGGCGGGCAGACCCACGGAGAGATGAGGATTCAAGAGCCGATTGAGCCTGCGCTCGGACAGCGCGGCCACCGTGGTCACCGACATGCCCACCGTTTCCAGGGCGAAGGCCATGGGCGTGCCCTGGAAGTTGGCCCCGGTGAGCACCAATTCCTCATCAGGGAAGAACGTGGGGTTATCGGCGGCGTGATTGAGCTCGATCTCGAGCATGTAGCGGGCCCAGCGGAAGGCCTCGCGCGCAGCACCGACAACTTGGGGGCTGGAGCGAAGCGAGTAGGCATCCTGCACTTTCTTGCCCGGCAGGTTGAGCAGCTCCGATCCCTCGGTGAGCCTTCGGATATTGTCGGCGCAGGTTCGGGCGCCGGGATAACCGCGCACCTGATGAATGCGGGGATCGTAGGCTTGCATGTTGGCGTTAAGAGCTTCGAGGGTCATGGCGAGGGATATTTCCTGAGTCCGCAGCCAGCGTTCGGCGTCGAACAGTTCCAAGCAGCCCATGCCGGAGATGAAGTTGGAACCGTTGATTGCGGCCAAGCCATCCCTCTCCCGGAAAACGATCGTGGGAATTCCGGCTTCCTCCATTGCTGCTTTGGCGGGCAGTCGCCTGCCCTGGTAGAAGACCTCGCCTTCGCCCATTAGGGTCAGGGCCATCTGCGCCATCGGGGAAAGGTCACCACAGGCTCCCACCGAACCTTTCTGGCAGACGACCGGAGTGACTCCGCGATTGAGCATGTCGACCTGCGTTTGGACGATCTCAAGCCTGATTCCGGAATGGCCCCAGCAGTGGGTGTTAAGACGGGAGAGCATCGCGGCCCGGACGTCCTCCTCAGCGCAGGGCTCTCCGCAGCCGGCGGCGTGCGAATAGAGGAGGTAGCGCTGATATTTCTCAACCTGTTCGGGTGTCAGGACCACCTCGGAGAGTTCGCCAATCCCGGTGTTCACCCCGTACATAATTTCCCGTGCCCTGATCTTGCGTTCCAGCAGTTCGCGGCATTTGTTGATGCGGGCGATGGCATCGGGGTGCAGCGCGATGGGCTGACGAAGGCGAGCGATGGCCGCGACATCTTCGATGCTGAGAGAATGCCCATCCAGCACGGTAGCCATGCTCGCCTGGCGGGGTGGCTCCACTGGATGCAACGCAACTGTCATACGGTACCCCCCGGAATTCGGCCGGCAAATCTACACCCAACGTAGCCCGGGCCTTGTTGTTGGGGTAGGACGGCTATCACCGGAGGCGGTGACTTTCGCAATGGGCGGCGGTGTAGGGAGGAAGGAAGCTCAGTCAGAGGATCCATTACCGCGACAAAAGCGGAGAAACTAACAGGCGAGCGTTGGCGAATCGGCCCACCAGAGAAGACAATATTTCAATATTAATGCTGACCTCTAGACTGATGGCAGCGGGAAGGCTGTCAAGGAAACTGAGTGAGACTGAGCACATTGCCGTCAGGGTCCTTGAACCACGCGACTCGTGCACCGCTAGGTGATTTCCATATACCCCGTTCATTCTGCTCCGCCATGCCGTAGTTTTCGAGGCGAACCCCACGCTGGTTCAGATCTGCAACGGCTCCATCTATATCGGTGACATCCCACCCCAAAATCGTGAACTGTTGCGGCTTGAAGTTCTGTACGTTGGTCACACGGAGCATGGTCCCGTTCGCGTCAAGCACCAAACCAAAGCGGCCTTGGCTTATGAGACGTAGGCCAATAACCCCTCGGCGCTGGGAACGAAAGCTGCAACTTTTTGCGTATTCAGCATAGTCCACCCAGTTCTGGAAAGCATTGTAAGGCCAGACAACTAGGGGACCCACCGGGCAGGCTCGTTGAGATCCTCGTGGTCCTCGGTGGACGCCACGGCGTGCTCCATCCGTGTCAAGCCCACGCTCTCATACCCCACGATGGCATAGTAGAGGGCATGGTCAAAGAACAGTGCCAATGATTGCAGCAATTCTCGGTCACCAATGAGGTCTACCGGTTGCTCGAGCAGGCCTTCTTGCTCCAAATATTCCCAGAGATATTCCTTGACGGTGTTGATGGTCCACAAGAGCTCTCTCAGAGGCACGCCCTGCCTCGCGCGGCGTATCCCCAAACCGATATAGCGTTCCTCGATCTCGAACTCCTGCTTACGGAACAACCAGTCGCCAAGACGGCTGTAGATCTCATAGATGCGTCTCTGCAACTCCTCAACGGGCACACTCTGCAGCAGCTCACCACACCGATCGGAGCTCTTGAGCTTGCGCAGCACTCCCGCGACCAAATTGTCGGCATGGGTTTCGACGAGTTGAATCAGCATCGTGGGGAACATGCCGTCCTCCTAAGCCCAGAGGCCTTGTGCTGCACTTATACTTTAGCCCTTTTGCTCCCTAGATTCAGTGACAAAGCGCACAGAGGGACCACGCGAGGTTGTACTGCGCAGTTTGGGTAAGAGTGATTGCTGGCGAAATCAAAGTGATAGCGTGAATTGACTCCGCGATGAGCGTTATGGTGTAACGCCAATTGGGAGATTCCATGCCAGTTCTCTCGAATCGCTTTCCTGTTTGCCCGGCGATCGGGGAACAAGCGCCGGTCGCTCAGCACTAGGGCGTTTCCCAGTGACTCATCTGGTGAAACTCCGACAGGCGGACTTCCGGCGCGGAATAACTTCCGGCCCGCTTTGCAGTTTGCGAACAAGCGAGAGGGGTGTACCATGACGCTGCTTTCGAGCCTATAACGAAGTTCCAGCTTACTGGGTTTGGGCGCCGCAAGCATGCCTTAGATCCGGAGCTGCTGACTCAGCGCCCGGATTCTCAGATTCTCGATAGCACGAGGTCGATGTGGCCGATCCGGCAGTTTCTTTTGGTCAGGTGTTGGAAGTTGAAGCCGCTGCCCACGATGCGGGACAGCGAGCTTTACGCGCCGCCTTCATCGGATTCTTCGTGGACATGTTCGACGTGTATCTACCAGTCGTGGCCCTGGGTCCGGCCATCTCCTACTTTCAACCCGCAACCCTGAGCCCGGCCCTCAAATCCACGTTGTTCTATGTCGTTTTTGCCTTGTCCCTAGTAGGTCGTCCCGTGGGAGCAACGCTCTTTGGACATTACAGCGACAAACTCGGGCGGCGACAGGTCGCGATTATTTCCATGGGTGGCTTCGCGGTCGTGACCCTGCTCATTGGACTTCTGCCGGGCTATGAAACCTGGGGGATGGGGAGCATTGTGATCCTTGTGCTCCTCCGTTTCGTCGACGGCGTTTTCCTCGGAGGTGAATATACCGGCGCCAATCCCCTGGCCATGGAGTATGCCCCCAAGGAGAAACGAGGAAAATGGGCGGCGTTCATCCATACAGGGTTTCCGCTCTCTTTAGCCGCCATCTCCCTGGTCACCACTGGTTTGTTGCGCGTGCTGCCGGCGGGGTCACTGCACTCGCCGTATGTACAGTGGGGCTGGCGCATTCCTTTTTTTCTCGGCGCCGTGTTGGCCGGCGGCGTATTTCTCTACTACGTCAAAAGGGTCCAGGAATCGAGCGTGTGGGCCAAAGCCAAGAAGACCCAGTCGCCGCTTAAGGAACTGTTCCGAGGAGACAATTTCCGGTGCCTGTCGCAAGTGTTCCTGGTCATGAGTGGAGCCTGGTTCACACTGAACGCGGTCACATCCATTCTTCCCGGCGTTCTGTTCACGGTCAGACACGTGAACAGCGTTGTCGTCACCAACGCACAACTGGTCGCCTATTGCGTGCTGGCTTCTTCCTTTGTGCCTTTTGGCATATTGGGCCAGAAGATCGGCCGCCGCACCACCCTGGCTCTCATCGGACTCACGGGACTTACCGCGGGTCCAATCCTGTATTACCTACTCGTCAGGTCCGGCTATCGAAGCGCTTTACAACTGACCCTGCTGGTCACCTTAATTAATTTGTGCGCCACGCCGGTATGGGCGATCGTGACCTCATACATCAACGAGCGCTTTCCCACCGGGGTCAGGGCATGTGGATATGGCGTTGGTTTCAGCGCGGCCACGATCATTCCGGCATTTTCCTCCTTTTACATGTTGGGACTGAAGGGATTGGGAATGCCCTACGAATACACCCAAATTGTCATCTTGGCGGTGGGAAGCCTTCTACTGTTGGTAGGCGCCCTGTCCGGGCCGGAAACCAAGCACCTCGAGTTGTCATAAGGCTGTTCATCGGAGGAATTGCTCATGCCAGGCGATGGGTATCCCAGGTTTCGTGCGACGGCGGTGTAGGCCGCTCCCGTATTCCTGGGCCGCCATGCAGCCATCGACAGGCTGGACATCCTGGTCCAGAAGGCTGTTGATGGCGGCGCCGACCTGGCTGTGTTCGCAGACCTTCATCCCGCCTTCGCTCTGCGAGAGCCCCGATCGACCAGCACGCCTTCTTCCGGGAGAACGAGATTGCGAAGCGTTACCGGATACTCTTTTCTTGTTTAATGTTGAGATCAAGAGTGGTATGAGAGCGCGAGCACGAAAGCGGCCTTCGTCGCCGCCGCGACTTGGAGCAGGCGGCAAAGTCTGGGCAGAGAATGGGCGACCCTGAAGTTGAGGGATTCCCACGTCGCCGAGCACACCCGGTTACCCTCGCTAATCCGCCGTATTTTGTGTGGGCTGGATTTGGTAGGCGCGGCAGGAATCGAACCTGCAACCCTCGGATTAGAAATCCAGCCCATGCGTTTTTCAAGTTGCAGAAGCCGCTGCCCTTCCAATGACATGCGATTTGGGCATAGTGCCGTTGAGTGCCTTCCTGTGACCTCGTGTTCCCTTCAGTTGGGCAGAGTTTGGGCAGAGCCCAACACGCCTCTCTTCCGCTACCTTACCCGGAGTTCCTCTACACGACTACTCGGGCTGGGCAGGACACCCGGCCAATTGCGGAAGCTCGGGGATCTCTTGGGATCAGCCTTGCTTCCATACAGAAGCCAGTCATACGGAAACCGTTGCGCGGGCTTCAGGTCCAGAAAATTCCCTGCGTCAACAGGGACGCAATTCCCGGACTGATCCTCCATTGATGAATCTTTGGACTTCCCAAGCTCTTGGGCAGACAGATTGCAATTCAATGCGCGATGACCACAGTGGGCCATACGCAAAACGTTACCGGCCTGTTAGCGCTTGCTACACGGCAAACAATATCGCTAGGCCGCTGCCTGTGAGCACGATCCCACTGGTGGATGAATGCGTTCGTGTAGCATATGTTTTGCGTGTAGTTCCTTCCCCGTAAGATTCTCTGTGATGTACAACACCGAGGTTCGGCCATGCTGATTTGTTTTGTATGCGCTGTCTATTATGTATGTGGTTTCGTGGCATGCGAAGCATGGTGTGTTCACGGAGAGAGTTCTGGCGGGAACGGACGATCCCGAACATACGAAATTCGCAATTGATTCCGGAGTCCCAGATTTCGTATGGATCGTATGAAAAGCTATGAAGCAATCGGGAATAAGGGCCGAAATCGCTGATCAACGAAATGCACTTGGGCGCTACAGTCAATGCTTGGGCGGAACACGGTTCCGGCTGGATGGAATTCGTATGGAATCAGGAGCCACGGGTTCGTATGAAGCCATTTCGTATGAAGCCATATGGAACGACACCGGAAATTGCCCGGAAAACCGTACTGATGTCACGGTTCAGAAATGGGTCGAGACCTACCCCTCGGAATTCGTGGATGATCACGTTGCAAGTACTGAAAATCCACTAAAACCAGCGACTGGCAGGCCTTTCCGACGAAGGTTCCGAGCCGTTGATTCTGGCGTTTTTCAGGTTTTGGAAAATGCCGTTGCTGTCCAAGTGATCAAGCGACTACAGCTTGGCTGCGTCGCTGGAGTGAAACTCCACTGGCGGATGGGAGTAGCGGTCTGACAGCACCTCTTAACGTATGGGCCGAATCGTATAGCGGTAACGGGAAATGTATGTGGAGAACATATGCGAATCTGTATGATGCCGGCCAAGTTGCCGGCGACCTCTGCATCAGTGGCGTCTGCCATGCATTCCGCACGGCTCCCAACAGTCCCATTAATCCGGCTACCGATGACCTTAGCCCGGGCTGGTTTAGCGAAGGCCTTGGCATCAACAACTCCGGCCAGGTAGTCGGTTACTACTGCAATACCGTGACCTGCGGTGCATTCCGCACGGCTCCCAACAGTCCCATTAATCCGGCCAGCGATGATCTGGGCACGCTAGGTGGCAGCCGAGCACCTCTGCCTGCAACCGGACATGCTGCAACGAGCAAGCTCGGTGAGAACTGCTTTCGCTAGGAACGCCGCGTGAATACTAGCCTATTTCGGTTTCAAACAGAAGCATAACCTCCGCTGCAAACTCGATTGGCGAGAAGGAAGACGCAATCTTATTTCGCGTGGGCCTGCTCCCACGCCCGCACCTTTTGCCTGGCCGCGTCGAAGAGGCGCTCGTAATTTCCTTTCCGTACCTTATCGCTCGCGTCCTTATTCAACACGCTCCACAAGGGGCGGTACTGTTCATAGACACGAAGATATTTTTCCTGGCTCGCGGGCGCGACTTCGTCGGTGCCGAACAAGAAGCGATCCGGATAATGATTGATAAGATCTGCCGCGATCCGGACCGACTCTGGCGTGGCTACCAGGTACTTGGCGACTTCATCCCATGAGATATCGAAATACACATGACCAAACTGTGGGTCTTTCAGAATCGCTTCGAGCACGGCTGCATGACCTTGGACGGGACGAACAACTCGGCCCATTCCGGTGTGCGCCCAAATGATGGTGGTCTGAGGATGGCGTTTGAGCAGAGCCTTCATCTGCGCCAGGTAGGCGGGCTCAGATCCCTCTTTGGCGAAGGGCACATCCATGTCGTTGTGGATCAGGACAACGAGTCCGGCTTGCGCGGCAAAGTCCAGGATCCTGTCGAGGGCGGGGTTCTGCAGCGAAGCGGTCTCCCCTGCCACCTTAGAGGAAACAAACTCTTTGTGAACAGTAAACTCGCCAATTCCCGAAAACACGCCGGGAAAAGTCTGCAACACGCGGCCAATGTGATCAGCTGCATACATGTCAGCCGGATTGAATCCGGTGATCATAGGATCGAACCGCGCCTGCTCCTCTCTGGACAGCGATCGATAGGCCATGGCAATGTACGCGTCGGTGAAGGAGTAGTAATAGAGCGGTGCGTCGGTTTGCAGGTAATAGCTTGGGGCGAAGTCTCCGGAATTCTGGTACGACCATTCTTGTTGCAAGGGTATGCCAAACAGCGCGACGCGTCCAACCCTGGTACCCATAATGTTCAGAAAGTCATGAATGTCAGTCCCTTGCTGAATGTAATTGGTAAGGTGAAAGTGAACGTCATTCAGTTCGGGTTGGTCTGTTGTTGAGGGGTGGGACTGCGCCGGCATCCAATCGTGCGAGGCCAACAGGAAAAGGACCATGAACCAAAGGAAGAAGCCCTTTCTAGGGCACCGGAAGTTGCGCATGTTAGCGCTTTGACGACCGAGGCGTGTTATCCGGTGGCGACCAGCGCTGGGCTTTCTTGGTTGACGAGAGTGGGTAGTTCCCGCCAGATCGTTGGGGATGTTCGTCTGTGCCATCACTTCGCTCCTCAAAAAGCTAACTCAACGTTTGAGTGAAACACCGGCCCAGTGCCGCCGAGCGCGAAGGGGACGGATGTGTATCCCACCGGAGACTTGTACAAGTAAAGAAATTCGGTGTTCCACCGAACAACTCTGTTCTTCCAGGGGAACCAGTTCACTCCGGCTCGAAAATCCCAAGGATTGCCATACTTGCCATACAACGTCGATCCCCCCAGGTAAACCTGGAAAACCTTAGGCAGAACCATGGCTGAGGCTTGCATCTGGAAGCCGTGGGAGAAAATCGGGGCAAGCGCGGAGGTGCCAGGGCCCTTGAAGTGATCAAGCCATCGCAAAAAGTACTCCCCGTCCAGGGAATAGCCATGGTATTTGAGACCGCCGTCAAAGGCGGCCATCTTGTAGGTTACATCGGTAACGCTAATACCCTGGCCGAAGAGGTTGGGAGTGAAGATGACACTCCCGTCTTCGAGACGGATCTGGGTGTTTTCGAATTGGTTGCTGTTTGGCTGCTCCTGTGCGTCCTCGCTACTCCGCGTGAAGTGGGCTGCGAGACGGGTGGCCAATTTTTGATGATCTTCGAAGTCACCAAACCCATTCCCGAATTCGCCGGTCGAGGGCATCCAGATCAGGGCCGTAGCGAGTGTATTGAATTTATTGTTGAGTTGGGCTGCGCTGACGCCTAGTGTGCTGAGGTTGTTGCCGTCCATGATTTGGTACGACAGGCGATCCACGATCTGCCCCCTGGCCCAGATACCCGAGGTGTACGAAGGACGGAAGAACTCGTCGGCGATCAGACGGGTATCCACGCCCAGCCAGAAGGGGAAGTTGCCCTCCACGCTGCGTGTGCCAGGCAGAGATGTGATCCCCCCCGCTAAATTAAAGTGCTTGTTAAAAGTGTAATTCAGGTTGCCCGCAAGTACCACTTGAGCAGGTAAGCCCTGCGAGGCATTGGAAGTCCAGGCGTAGAGGAAGTAGCGGAATTTCGGGTTGAGTAGCCAGCCTAGGAACTTTATCTGCACTTTTTGAATCTGCATGTCTTGGCGTTGCTGAACCGTCTTGACGTTGCCGAATGCATCCGTGTAGGTGGGGTCCAGGCCTAGCTGGTTCAAGTAGCGGACATATGTGTAGATGCTGAGATTCAAGTCCCCGTACTCGGTATTGGCCAACTTGAAACCCTGGTTGGGGGTGTAGGAACCCCACCGTTTTGGCTGCTCCGGAGAGGAGAGATCTGCGTCCGCCTGCGGTTTTTCTTGCGGAGCATTGTCCGTTATCGCCATGGCCAGCGGCTCCGTCTCTGTCTCAATGGCCTTGTCTTTTGCACCGGATTCCTGGGCGAGAACCCGACGCAAAGACTGGATCTGATCCATCAGTTCTCGATTTTGTTTTTCCAGTTGACCGTTCTGCTCGACCAGCTGGTCAAGTTTGGTCAGC
>DASPST010000095.1:0-66047 GCA_035623795.1 Terriglobales bacterium | reverse complement strand
CCGCAGACTGGGTCGACGCCACCGCGCCGCCACCAGTGGGTTTTCTTCGTCGGGTGAACCCAGCAATAGTTCGTGCCGTTCGCCTTGGTTCCAATTTGCACGCTGATTGCTTCCAACTCGCCCCAGGATGGCGCGGAAGGGGCAACATCCGCGACAAGCCGCGTATTTCCTGGAGAAAATCCACTTTTCGCATCCGCGACAGAGGGTTGCTGTTGCCCTTTTAAAAATTGCTCGAAAGCCGCATAAACACTGGCTTGTTGCCTTTGTTGCCCCTCTTGCCCGGATTCCACGGAGGTTGAGACCAGGTAGCGCTCCCACGGGTCCTCGAGGTCTGTCCGTAGGTAACCCTTCTGTACGCCTTGGTCAAAGCGAATGTCACGTGGTCTCACGCCGAAGGGTTTGAGTAGCTTGGAAAGCCGGAAAGCACTCAAAGGGCGGCCATGATCGAATTCGCTCCAAGGAGACTCGTCTCGTGTCTGCAGGAGTAGAAGCAACTGTGAGGTGGGAAGCCGATCCGACTGCTGTTGAGTGAAAATATCGCGGGTATCCGCGAGCAACCGCAAGCCCATGGCGTCGTCCGGCATCTCCAGTCCGGCGCACAATTCGACCAGCGCAGCCCTTGCCCTCGCCGGCCAGCAAACGCCCGCGAGGTCGGCAACAGCCAGCAGAGGTTCGCAAACATCTTGCTGGCGGTCATTCAACTCATCCGGTAATTCTGGCTGTGCTTCCCGGAGCCTGTCGAGGCTGACCCTTGCCCATTCTTCAACACGGTGCCGGAGCTCGTCTGCCTCGGGCTTCACCTTGGCCTTGCGGAAGCGTTGCCGCCTGTCATCCCGGCGGGCGCGCTTCATCCGAATCGGGATGGACCGGTCCCGAACAGTGGCGGGTAACTGTCCGATACCGGCAATGGCTTTGGGCGAGAAGGTTTTGAAGTCACGAGGCTCCCAGTCATTTCCTTTCGGCACACACATGGAATAAGTGCCGTCGCGCTCAAATCCAGTATTCAGAATGCCTCGCAGAACCTCTCCGTAATCGCTTCTTGTCTGGAACGCGGTGTCGGATTCGTCCAAAAGCAACGTGAAGTGGTCTTTGTGCACCTTGCGTACAAGCGCGGAGCCGGTCACCCTGCCGGTGAACCATGGCTTGTGCACAAGGAAACTGAGCACTTCGAGCAAGCGCGTTTTGCCCGACCGCAGCGCTGGAGAATTAATGTCTAGGTAAGGCGTAAACTCGCACGCGTCCGTGGCGCACGTGTGTACCACCCACAGAGCACAAACGTCGGCCTGAGCCGGTGATAGGGTCACAAATCGAGCTATGAAGCGGCTCAGGTCATCTAGAAGCTGTGCTCCGTAGACGTAAGTGTCGCTCATTGCCGTGAACCCTTTGCACGGTGGGTTCCAGCCGTGATGATCCGCTCCAACTCGGACTGCGGTATCCGAACCAGGCGGCCTACGTGTACGAAGGTGATCTTTCCCTCCCGCATCCACCGACGGACACACGAGGGCTTGATCCGAAGGCCTGATGCGAATTCTGGAATGGTGAGCAGTGCGGTCACAGGCCAACACTAGATCCGCGACTGCTACCTAGTCATTCCGTAAGTAATAGCCAGTGATTTGTTACCGGTAAATAAATCTGGTGAATTTATTACCGCTTGACATTTAGAGGTTTCGGGCGCTGAGGGCTGTAGCCCGGATTTTCAAGACTAATTTGGACACCAACCTCGGCGAGCTTTTTCGCCATTCCGTATGTCCATGCTTTGAGGGTGTTCTCCTTGGCAGAGCTACCACAGAATTTCTGGGCCAGTTTTCCCCAGCTTGTGCGCGGGTGTTCAATCTTGAAGTCGAGCGCTTGCAGATAGAGTGTGCTCTTAGATGCAGGGCGCTTCCTTGGCCGCTTTTGGTAAGGCCGTTGAAAAAGCTCTACCAGCGAATAATCCGCACCAAGCTCGGTAAATGTATCGTGTGTTTGCTTGCGCTTGTTCTGGAGCCACTCTTCGGTGATCTCGCCTTCTAACAGATTCGTGATGAAAAATACGCTCCTGAGCTTTACGACGTAATCGTAGAGCAGCGGGCGCCTCTTCTTGAGCAGGGGCATCAACTTGGACGTGCTTCCTGACTTCGGAGCCTCTATCAGATGTAAGCTGGCAAGGTGCACCCTTATGGGTACCTCGCGCAGGAGTGCTTCGTGCAGCGAGAGTGCCTCCCACGTCAACCGATCATAGGCTTCGCACAATCTCGCGGTGATCCCGAGGCCTTGCAACTCAGGTGCGACTATCAGTTGGGCGCTCGGAGGAGCCGAATTCCGTTGCTGTGAGGACAACCTGCACCACCTCCCGCGTGGCATCCCGATGCTGAGGAGAGTCGGCAGGCGGTCCGGGATGCAGCCGCTTTTCGGGAGCGACCCTAGCCGACTTCTGGGAACAATCATAACGCTATACTTCTTGCCAAGTAAACTGAAACAGCTTAGGATATTAAAGGTGACGAAAGCAGAGGTTCGAGAGTTCACGAGCTGGCTCGGAAAACGCAGCTACAAGGCGCGGCTGGAGCGGTTCGGAATTGAGCGCTTGCAGGAGATCGCCCGCGAAAACGGCAAGCACGGCGGCAGGCCCAAGGGGAGCGGCAAGAAGAAAGGCGGTGCGAAGTGATCTACAAACGTGGCGATACTTACTGGGTAAAGTTCCAGTTCCAGGGGAAGATGATTTACAAGTCCACGGGACAGACTTCCAGAACCAAGGCTCGCCAATGTGAGGCCCGTCTGCGCAGTGAACTGGCGCTTGGCAACTTCGGCATTCTGGCAAAGAAAGCGATGCCGACGCTGATGGAGTTCTGCGAAGAGCGTGTTGAGCTGTGGGCCAAATCGACGTTTGAGCAGGCGTCGCCCAAGACATGGCTTTGGTACAAGTTCGGTCTTGACGCTCTGAAGAAGTCGCCTGCGCTTGGCAATGTGAAGCTCGACGAGATTGGGCCTGAAGTCGTCGCCGAGTATGCCTCGGAGCGGCAGCGCGATGGCCTGCAAATTAGCTCGGTGAATAGCTGCCTGCGTTGTCTGCGCCGGGTGTTGCACCTGGCCGAGGAATGGGGCGCTTTAACGAAGGCTCCGCGAGTCAAGTTCATGACTGGTGAACATTGCCGTGACAGGGTCTTGAGCGTGCAAGAGGAAGCGCTTTATCTGAATGCCACCTCGCCCCTCTTGCGCGATGTATCCGTTTTGCTATTCGATACGGGCATGCGGCCTGAGGAATGCCATCGTATGCGCTGGGAGGATGTCACGTGGCTCAATGGGCGGCATGGGACGATCCGCATTGCCTTTGGGAAGACGAAGGCTGCCCGCAGAACGTTGCCGATGACAGCGCGAATTCGAGCGATTCTACAGGCACGGTGGCACGCGGCCGGAAGGCCTGAGGAAGGCTGGGTTTGGCCTGCCCCCACCAAGAGCGGTCATATCAACCATGACAGCTTAAAACTTCAGCACAAGAAAGCTTTGAGATTGTCGAACGTGCGGCCCTTCGAAGTCTATTCGATCCGGCACACATTTTTAACTCGACTCGGAGAGAGCGGCTGCGACGTATGGACGTTGGCTAGGATTGCAGGGCACAGCTCCATTGCGATATCTGCGAGGTATGTGCATCCCTCCAGCGACGCAGTTTTAAACGCGCTGACTCGGCTAGGCCAACCGCATGAATTGAGCGCGACTGGTGACAAAAGTGGTGACAGTGACCAAACGCTCGTCCAAATCGACCGAGTCTAGTGGCTGCTAAGTGCGGCTAAACGGGAGGGTTAGGTGGTGAGCGCGGAAGGAATCGAACCTTCAACCTACTGATTAAGAGTCAGTTGCTCTGCCAATTGAGCTACGCGCCCTTTCAATGACTTACGGACGGCGGGGCGAGGACGGTGTCAGTTCTGGTGTCAGTTCCCTTCCCGTTTGCCGCGCGATTGAGGACCTGCTGGTTTGAGGTGTCC
Organism: Terriglobales bacterium; assembly: GCA_035623795.1. Classification (GTDB taxonomy): domain Bacteria; phylum Acidobacteriota; class Terriglobia; order Terriglobales; family Acidobacteriaceae; genus DASPST01. The sequence continues at coordinate 62,088 of DASPST010000095.1, read as the reverse complement.
AAGCGCGCGATCGCCGCGGCCACCGTCTCCGAAGACGGGTGCACATAGCGCTGCGAAGTCGTCACCGATGAATGTCCAGCAATTCGCATGATTGTGAAAGCATCCGCGCCGCTCTCTCCCAACCGAATCAACGCTGTGTGCCTTAAGGAATATAACACGAACTCCGCGGGCAGTTTGAGCCTCCGCCGCACTTGTGCATGCAGATGGGCAAGAGAGCTCGGCAGCATGGGTGTCTTGGCAGCCGCGAACACGAAGGCTGAGGCGGAGTCCTGCCTGCGTGACTCCAGCATCGTGGCAACCCGTGAAGTGAGATTCACACTGGGGGCGCGGTAACGCGTTTTCCCTTCCCGAACCTGGAGATAGTCGCGGTGGATGTCCGTCCATCTCAAGCCAAGCGCTTCCGCCGGCCCCAGCCCGGTGTCGAGCATCAGCATGGCAACGTCGTGCAAAATCTGGGGGGCAAAACTCAAGGTAGATTCGCTCCTGTTCTCGACTGAGGACGAACTCCCGGTTCTTCTCCCCTCGCAGCAGGCGAATCCGTGGCACCCGGTCAAGCATGCGCCACTCGTGCGCTAGGCGCAGCATGCGACGCAAAACCGCCAGACCGCGCTTGGTCGTAGCCGGGCCCACTTCTTGTCGGCGCGTTTGCGCGAACTCCTCCACCGCCGCCTCGTCAATCTCATCTAACCGTCGGTTCGCCAGGGCTTCAAAAGTCAGCCGGTAGCGGGTTTGCTGCGCGTAGAACTCAATAGTCCGCGGCTTGGCCGCGCATCTGAGTTGGATGGACGGGCGCTACTTTGGGAAGGTTTTTGGAAGGCGCTACGGAAGCTTCTTATCACCTCAAAGTACTGAAATGACATTCTGATTTCCTACACAACATCTTGCCAGCACCACTGGAGACTGGAGCGCTGGTGGCTTGTGCTTTTGGGCCCCCCTGCGTCAGCGCTCGTGCAGAACTTGCGGACAACCCTCCACGTAGATTCGCTCCTGATCGCGACTAAGAACGAATTCGCAGTTCCGCCTCAGAAGGTGTATTCGCGGGACGCGATCAAGCATCGCCATTCATGCGTCTAAACGAAGCATGCGGCGCACAGGCGCGAGGCCGCGGTCGGCCCGCTTCAGAGCGTCTCGCCGAAGTGTGTCTCCGTTCTACCCAGCCATCTTCCTTCCTGTCCTCGCCTAAGCTCACTTAGGTCCGCTGGCTCCTCCTCTACCGGCCTTGGCGACTCCCGCGAACTTCTATACCCCTTGCTCGCTCCATTCAATTTTCATAACGCCCGCGTCCGCCGCGCCAGTGGCTTCCTTCCGGCTTTTTCGAACCCGACGCCCAAACCTTCTTTCAGCCTTGAGCACTCATCGCTGCGTCGCGCCCGAAAAAGCACTAGCGTTAATCACGCGCTTGGGTCCCATTCGTGGATCGATTGACTCTTACGGACAGCGTCACTAAGATCGGTCGACAATTCGATCCTCGATTCCACATTTCAAGCCTAGGCAACCTCGTCAGAAGGAGTTCGGATGGCGGCACGAAGCTACGACATCATTACGGTGGGTGGCGGAATTGCCGCGTCCACATTGGCCAAAGCGATGGCCGGGCGAGGTGCCAAAGTCCTAGTGTTGGAGCGGGAAAAGCAATTTAAAGACCGTGTGCGTGGAGAGGCTGTTGTGTCTTGGGGTGTGGCCGAAGCGAATGAACTCGGAATTTGCCGCCTGCTCAAGGAAAAATGCGCCCATGACGTGCCTTATGTTGAGGCTGGTTCGGGGTTACGCGACCTCAGAGCGACGACGCTGCAGCAGTTACCTCTGCTTTCCTTCCCGCACCCGGTTATGCAGGAAACACTGCTTGCGGCTGCGGAAAACGCCGGTGCGGAAGTGCGCCGGGGAGTTAGCGTTAAGCAGGTCGAGCGCGGGGTCGAACCCACCGTGGTTGTTGATGGGCACAGCCCTGAGCGGATCTCAGCCCGTCTCGTGGTTGCCGCCGATGGCCGCGGCTCTGCGGTGCGAAAATGGACTGGTTTTTCGGTTCGCGAACAAAGCAATGGCTATTACATGGCCGGTGTTTTGCTGACCAACGTACATGCGTCCACGGAGATTTTTCATGCTGTGTTCAACCCTGAGCTAGGCACATGGACCGGTCTCATTCCCCAGGCGGGCGACCAATTCCGGGCGTACTTTACTTATCCGAAGACGATGGGCTACCGTCTCCAGGGTGAATCCATGCTCAATCTATTCATTCGGGAGTCCGCGAAAGCTTATGCTCCTATGGCCGATTACTGCGCCGACGCGAAAAGTATCGGCCCCTTGGCCAGTTTTGATGCGAGCGACAACTGGGTGGAATACCCTTATCGCACTGGCGTGGTGCTGGTCGGCGATGCTGCGGCCACCAGCGACCCGACCTACGGCCAGGGGCTTTCGTTCGCTATGCATGCTGCGCGAGTGCTTCGGGACGAACTTACGAACAATTCCGACTGGGAAGCTGCGGGACACCGCTACGCCGAACAGCATCGGCGGAGTTTTCAGGCATGCCACGTAGTGGAGGGATGGTTACGCACCCTCTTTCAAGATCCGTCACCGGAAGCAGCGGGATTGCGGAAGAGAACTATGCCCCTGATTGCCGAGGATCCCACGCGCGTTCCGGATCACATTTTTAGCGGTCCCGACTTGCCTTTAAACGAACAAGTGCGTGCGCGGTTCTTTGGCGAATGCTGATTCCATTTCCTCGCTGAATCGATCAAGAATGCCGCTCAGTGCGCCGATAGCCGACGAGATTAAGAGTCAGTTGCTCTGCCAATTGAGTTACGCGTGCCTTTCCGTCAGTTCTAGTGGAAGCAAGACTTTGATGGGGTGCCCCATACCTGGCCGTTACTGCCCAGAACACGCCGTCCGTACACGGAAACCCACGATTTCCAGATGCGGATGTTGTTGCCGGTCTGCCGGCACCACACGTTTGATGGGTCCGTTGACCTCTCCCGGCAGCATAGGCTTAGTGCGTTCCGGAAATGGCGCTTTTGAGCGTGACTCTCCAATGTCGACACCTTTCGGGGAGCCTGGGGATGCCGTTATCGGGCACTGAGACGAATCTCCTTCAGAACGGGATATCGCTGTCCGCAGGCTGTGCCTCTTCGGGTATGTCCGTATGTTCATGGGGCCCGCTGCCAAGTCGGTTGCCATCTCCCTTGGAGTCGAGGAACTCGACTCTGTCGGCGTAGACAAGATCGCGATAGTGCTTCGCGCCAGTCTGTGTGTCGTCCCACGACTCGGTACGCTTGCGGCCTTCGAGGTAAACGCGACTGCCCTTGTGGAGGAATTCAGCGATGACTTCGGCTCGGCGTGCGAACGCCTTCACAGCGAACCACTCTGTGTGTTCTTGTAAACCACCATTTTTGTCATTCCACCGCTCGGTGGTGGCAACGGAAAACTGCACTATGACCGTGCCTTGTGAGCTGCGCCTGACTTCAGGGTCGCGGCCGAGATAGCCTATAAGCATGACTTTCTGCATGGTAGTCTGTTACTCCTTCTTCAAGTTGTGGAACAAGGCTCAAATGGAAGTGCGAGCGAGAGGAAGAGGTTGCATGGGCGGCGCAGCCCATAGGCATGGCAGGTCGCTGCGTCCCGCTGCAAATCGTCTGCCACGGTTAATGCCGGACAGTCATTCTTAGGTCGACCGAGGGTGGTGGTGACAAGCGTGGCATCCTCGTCCCAAGCATTAGAGAACCGGTTCCCTCTCACTGCGGATTTCCTCCTAGTTCTTTGCGGGTACGCGAATCGGTTGACCAACTGCCGCTCGAATCATCTCTTTCGTGCATCCAGCCCAACATTTGTAGAAACGCGGGTCCTCAATGAGGATGGACAGGTTATCTGCGCTGCGGTCGTGACCAGACTTCGCACAGGATGGGCAGCGGCCAACGTAATTCCTGCCGACTTTTCGCACTTCGCCAAGGTGCTCCAGAATGTGGAACTCTGAACGTCGCACCTTCAGTGCAGCCTTACCTTCGGTTCGCGACTTTTCTTGAGGGATTTCCTTGCCAGCGATGAACGTCTGCAACTCGTCTTCCGTCAATTTGCGCACACGGTTGAGGTAAGCCATCTGTGCTTCCAGCGTGCGGTCGGCACCGTAAAACCAAAACCGCCGGTCTGCCCCTCGATGAATCCCCAACGGGCCACGGATTGCATTTCCAAATTGTCCGTTGGCAATCGCATTATGTCTGGGAAACACCTCGATTCCCTCCGCCAGCCCCGAGCCTCTAACGGGCAGTCCCAATCGCGCGGCAAGATCGTGGATGTAGATCCGGCATTCTTTGGCCAGCAGCGGAGTTGCCAAGAAGATCCAAAGATGTCCTCCCCGTTTGCTCATTTCCAATGCTGCCTCCACCCTGTCCTGCGCGAGGTGGTAACGGAGCTTCAGAAGGTGTTCCAGAGCGTTCTCGTAGTCGGCATCGATGGCAACCCATTTGCAGCGTTGCGTAAAAGGATTGATGGCATATAAACCGATCGTGATGTCTCCCTCGAGATGCCTCCGGATGGTTTCCCGGGTCAGGGCAGTGTGTTTTTTACTGGGCCGGAAGTAAAAATGACGCTCGCTCTCTGGACGTGGATACATTGACTGCATCGTATAAGCTCGTCGGTTAACAAATAGCCGGAGGTAATTGCCAACGACCTGCGGCGACGCCTTGAACGCCTCAGTCAAAAGGCTCTCCTTTTTACATCTGCGCCCTGGGAGACTTTCTGCGTACCTTTTCCCAGGAGGTGGATGTGGGCTGAATATCGCGAACGTTCTTTTCTGTCTCTGCCCGCTAGCCTGGTTTCACACACCACTTGACTCGCCCACCGTCACCTTCTAATCCTTTCCCTGGCAGGCTCCCATGTGCGCCTTCCCCCTCTCAGCAGACGGCTGAAGTAAATGAAGCAGCCGAGCATCGCTGCCAGCATGTGTTCACTTTGGTGCCAGCCATTACCAAACAAGGTACGCAGAGACCTGCCCATCACTCGATTCACTCTCTGACGGTTTCAGATTAGGAAACTTGAAAAGAAGGATTGTTGGATGAGTGCTCGATGGGATCCGCAATGCTACGACCCCAACAGCGTCTTCGCCGGGAGCAATTCGCGGGGGCCGAATTTGCCCGGCCAGTACGTTCACAGGCGTCTGTTGCTTGGCCTTGAGTTTGGCCGCTTGCTCATCGCCGAGCTGGGAGTTCGTGAGACCATAGAGAGATTGCGGAGAGCGTACGCCGTCCAATTTGTAAACGACAGGAGTATCAATGGAGTACGGTTCGCTGCTCTGGTTGCGGACAGCATAGCGGATCAACAGCCGGCCATCCCTCTCATACAGATCGCCGATCCATACCTCGACCGGCTTGGCAACACGCTGTTTGGAAGGTAGCAGCCATACCGGCTTTCCCGTGAGTAACAGTTCCGTAATCGAGGGCGAAGCTGGGGCTGGCGCAGATGAACTCGTCGGCTTCACCGGTTCGACTTGAGCCGTCATCTGGTCAATAGCAAAATCCATGTCTGCGACTTTGCCGGCTGGCTCCAACTCGTAGCTCAGCCTCTGGCTTACCGTCCAAATGAACAAGTTGCTGGCAGCATCCGCTTCAGTGGGCTGGACAAATACCTTATTCTCCCGCCACTCGACCTTGAATGATGGGCTTCCGGCTGCGACCTGCACCACTGGTTCGGCGACTTCGATTACCGTCAGATGGTTCAGGGCCGTCTTCAAATGAACGACTCGCGTGCGGTCACCCGCTTGGGATTCGATCCTCTGAGCAGCAACCGGAATCAGGATTGTTGTCAGCGCTACAAGGGTCAGCAGAAAAGGTTTCATAGCTCGTTTCCTTTATGTACTGTTTGCGTTCATTGTTTGTTGTCACAATGCTGGACAAAGCCAGAAGACTTTGGAATCAGCCGCGTTGCGCTGCAGGGCGCCAAGCGTGAACAATTCGTCGAAACTCTTCGCCATAACCCAGATCATCCGGGTAGCGACGGCAACTGGCCACGAGGGAAAACACGGTCACCATGTCGGCCGCGATTTCTGTGTCCACGTCCCACAACGTGGTCAGATCAAAGCCGCCGCAGTTCGATGCGTTCCACCAACTCAGCAAGAACTCAGCCGTCATTCGGCTCTGTCCAGTGTCTGCTTGCGCAATCTTTATCAGTCGCTCCAGGGCTGCCTGTTGCCGGACAGAAATAGCAGTACCCATGTACGATCTCCACTTTGTATCCAACAACGAATTCGAATGTTGCAAGTTCAATTGCCGCTATCGGTCCTCCTGGCTGCTGCCGGAATTGTCTCGGTTGCGCTGATAGTCACACTCAACTCTTCTATCGCCGGCGCCGTCCTGAAAGGATGACCGTAACCGCAGATCTATTTGTCCAGTTCGCTCCTCTGCTCCGGCCCGCTGTCACGCTCTCCTACCATTTGCTTCTCCGAGTATTCGGCTATGAGCAGCCCACTGGGATTGAATTCGCTTCGCCGCTCCTCGACAAGCCGGACGTTGTATTCGCCTACGATACGATCGGTGACCTCGACCCCGTTCTTCACCCTGTGCACTTCCTTGACTCCGAAGACCACGTAGTCCCAGAGGCTATTCTTTGTCCGCTCGATGGAGCGGATTCTGAGATCGGAGATGACGTGGTCATCCTCAATTTTTCCGATGATGTCCTCGTCACGCAGCTTGTTCATGGTGAACGTTCGCAAGTTGGTGGTCATCATGTTGAGCGATTCGGCCAGGTTCCGCGGCGCGGAGTCTGGCGTGTAGGAGAGGTAGTGCTCAAGGAATCGTCGCACGACAGCTTTTCCTTCAAGATCCGATGGCGCGACGCTGTCCGAGGAGTTTATGTCGGAATTGTCTGCTTGTGCCGCGAGCGTCAATTCCACTTGAGACGCTCGATTCTGTTGTGCTCTGCCCACTACCGCGGCATTCCCTTCTTTGTCAATACGGATGACCGTAGGCGGCTGAACGCGGACATAGATGGCAAACCCTAACGAGCCGAATGCAATGAGGCCAAAGGTGATCGCCAGGAACATGGCCCGATTGGCATAGGCGCGCAACATTCCATCGTGCTCGTAATATCTGGTGTAGCGTGCAATCTCCGGTATGTCCGTATACAGCTCTTCGGCTCTCATGGTTCCTCACCTCTTCCAATGAATCGTATCGTCCTGCCACCAACCACGCGCCCTGCCTGTCATCTCGCGACCAGCGTTCCGGCCGGTATAACCGCAACTCACTTGAGTCGTATTCCGCCGCTCCTTCTCTCGTTCACTAAGAGACCCTACTTAAAGACGGTCCGACTGTTGGCGTGTTCACGTGACCGATTCTCGCCAGCCACTCGCTTTCCCGGAAACACTTGGACGGCCCAGGGATTTCACCCTGACGTTGATCCCCCTCTGGCAGACGCCGAAGTGTCCAAGGCACTCCCTGAAGAGGAGTCTCTCCGAGTGGAAGGATTCGGATTGCCTACGGGAGCTGTTGCCCCGGCTCCGCCATCACCTATCTCGGAGCCAGGGGGGATTGGTGGCCTAGACTCTCCAAGGGCGAAGCCTCCATTGCGGCTACTCGGAGCAGCAACAACCGCAACTTGGCTTGGGTTGACACCCTCAGGCCTACCGGCTGGCGGAGGCGGTGGCGGTGGCCCTGTTGGGGCAGGCGCTCTTCCTATGGCAACGTCTCCGCCAGCCAAGGCCAATCCTGATGCTAGCGCACTCGCCCTCACGGCTCCGCTAATCACCGTCATGAGCGTACTGCCGATGTCCCCGCGAACGATGCGGCTGGCAATGAAGGGAATAAGGGCAATCATGGTGGATAACAACATGCTTGCCACACTCATCACGATCACTTGGCTCGAACCCACAAACGCTTGCAGAAATGCGCCGCTTAACTGCATCGGATCGGTGATCTGCAGCGCCGACATCAGCGATTGCAAAATTGCGTATAGCAGGCCCCAACACTGGAAGATCATCATGTTCGTGAAGAACGACCTTCCCACTTGGCCTAAACCCCGTGAAGGCATGAGCGCCAAGACAAACGGTCCGGCTACATACAGAATTGCCCCATAAAGCGCGTAGAAAAGCGTGAATAGCGTGTAAATAAAAGGCAGCAGCAGATACCCTACCAGCGAAATCAATCCGGCGACCACAGCAGACACGCCCCCGGTCGCCCAGTTCCACAGAGCAGAGAACCAACTAGGATTCGAGTTCCACGCCTGCGACAGGCTGTTACCCCAGGCCTTGATCACATCCATGCCGCCCGACAGGTTGTAAATTCCGTCTGCCACGCCGTTGAACATGCTGTTTACAGCCCGGAATGCACTTTGGTAATTCAGGAATACAAGGCCTAGAACCAAGTACTTGACGGCGGCCACACCCAGAAGTCGCACGTCGCCTCCGCTGGCATAGGCTTCATAGGCGGCCCACAACAGGCTGAGGATCAGAATGATGCTGGCGATCTGTAGCACTGCGGCGGTAATCCCCTGCTGGTCGATGCCGTTTAATCCAGTCTGCAGCAGTTGCTCAAAGTAGAAACTGGGCATAGTGACTTCCTATTGGTGGTGCAGCAGATTGGCCAAAGCTTGACGCAAGTCAGTGGTGTTCGTTGCCCCCATCTTGACGTCGGCGCTGGCGTTTGCGAGATCGATTGACCGTAAGCGCATCAGGTCTGCGGTTGCGGACTGGGTGTAAGCGTTCGCCCGGATCAGCCACGCATCCGCCTGCGCCTCGATGATGGGGGCGCTTCCCGGAGCTGCGTTCTGAATGCTCTGATTGAGCTGGTTGGCCGCTTGAAGTTCCAGGTCCGCCAGGGCATCGATCTCGATCGCGCGTTTCATGGCTGCCTGAGCGGCAGCATCTGTTATGTCCACCAGGTTCAGCACCTGCGGCGAAGCCGCGCTCGGTGCTGGCACGGGACCATAGAGACCGACGTATGCGCCAGATGTTTGGGCAATCTGATTGGGGTCGCGAGAAAGAAGTACCCGTTCCAACTGCTGCGAGGCGGGCAATGTTGCGCTGTTGACCGGCAACTTCATGAGATTCTGAATCTGGTTGAGGTCGGCCTGCAGCAGGCCGACCAAGCTTCTCGCCTGATTGATCAGAGCCTGCGGCCAGACAATGGTTTGCTGAAACTGCAGCATGGCTTTGTCTATGCCAAGAATCCGACTGAGTCCGCCTCCTACCACATTGCTCAAAGCAGACTGGACGCTTGCTAGGCCTGCGGCCAGCAGGGCGCAGCAAGGGTCCAGGCCGAACTGAGCCCTTGCCGGCCAGGGCGCGGTTAGAACGAAAACCAGGGCTAGAATTGCAGCGCGCCGTTTATGCCCGGATAACCAATGTGTCACGGTCCGCAGCAGCTCTGTAATTTTGCTCATTGCTTCTTTCCTTTGCCTTACTGGTGTTGCAACAGGTTTACGAGCACGCCCCGCAATTGGTTCGTGTTAGTAGCGTTATCTTTGCTCAGCGTGTTGCGATGTGCTAGACGTGCGGCCTCCTGGCGCAATTCAGCCGCCAGCATCTTTTGCGTCAGCGCCTGACTGTGAATACCGGAGACAGTTGCCGTAGCCGTCAGGAACGGTGCCGAGCCGGGTGCGGCTTGAGCGGCAGCGTTCTCGATCGAATCTGCAGATTGCAGCTCGACGTCGGTTGCCTGATCGCTCGCTTTCAGGGCCTTCAAATTGTCGAGAGTCATTGCGTCATCTATGTCGGACATTGCACGATCCGTGGGGCTAGCCGCAGTTGCAACTGGAATCAGCCCATAGGTTTTGCCAAAGGCCGTAGTTAGACTCGAGAAGTTGTTTACCTGGTGATCGCGCACTACGATCTCGAACGCCTGTGGGTTGGGCAGCGTGGCGCTGTTGAGCCTCACATGAGAAATAATGCGCATCGGGGTGCGGTACTGCCCAATCATCTGTATGACTTGCGCTTTGGCTTGGCCGATCAACTGCTGCGGCCAGGCGACGGCTTGCTGAATGTTGTTTACAGCCGTTTTCACAGTGTTGATCGACGTCAATGCGGTCTGAATCATGCCCCTGATGACGCTGAGGATTGCCTGAATCCCGCTGAGTATGCCGGATTGTGCGTGTGCCGGTTGCGCCACTCCCACCACGCTCACCACCATCACTCCGCTGAGCGTCACCGCCATGAACTTCCTGCGGCTCTTCGCCGTGACTGCCAGCCAGACAAACGCTGAAAAGAAGACTACATAGGTGATGACCTGCATACCCTTTCTCCTGCTCGCTGCACCGCGACTTCTTCTTGACTACCTTCGGCCGGCGTCCTTGATTCCTGGTTTTCCTGCGGCGACGGCATTTACGTCACCAGAAATCTCTTCCGGAAGAGGCGCGACGTCTGCCAATCCTTGTGAGAATCTCTTGGCCAAATTCTGGTAGCTCTCCAACCACGGCCGATCGGCATGCTTCTGCAGAAACCACGCCCGGTATCTCCGCTCGCGAGGAAAGGTGGTGCACACCCAATAGGAAAGCGGCGTGGGCACAATCCGGATGGTCTGAGTTGCCTCAGCCTTTTCCCCGACTACTATTAGAGCCTCCGCACTCTCCCCCTTTCGTGGTGCTCCGAATCTCTTCACTTCGTTGACAGCAACCGTATTCAGGTTTAGGTGATTAACAAGAGGACTCACGTCCCCCGGTTGCTGGCCGATGATCTTGGTGCTGGCGTTCTTCAAAATGCCCGGCCCCTGAACCCTGGGTTGGAACTCCGTTCCAACGAAGTCTTCGACCGTCTGACTGATCCCCCAAACACTTGAGTTGCGTTTGCGAGCGGTGCGATAGAGTTGCACTACTTCCGGCGCCAAGGCGGGTGAATCCAGCAGGAACCAGCATTCATCGAGCACCGAGATGCTGGGTCGCCCGGCCTTCCCTGCGGCCCGTGCCGCCATCGTGGCTGCAATCAACATACTCATGGCCGCCTCAAGTCGGGGATCGGAGTTCAGGCCCTCCACGTTGAAGAAGAGCCAATCGTTGTCTAGACGCATGGTCGTCGGGCGGTCGAACAACTTGGCGTAGATCCCGTCTTCAGTCCACGAACGCAGCTTGATGGAGGCGAGGTGTGCCTCATCGATCGTGCGTTGCATCCTCTCGGCGTCACGCCAATTCGCTAATTCTTCGCGCAGATCGTTAAAGGTGGGAATCGGATTTGAATATCGGATCGAACAGCGTCTATAGACGCGAGTGATCGCATCGGTCAGCAGGTTATCCAGTAGCGAAGTGTCGGAGCCGTGGCCGTCACCCAGCATGTGCCGCGTCAGGTTCTTAAGGAATGCCGTTTTCTCCTTGCTCGGAACCGTTTCGCCTTCTGGCAAGTCCCAGGGATTTAGCGCTTCCCGCCCGTCCAGGTCAACCTTGATCACCCGTCCGCCCATGAGTTCAATGAGCGGTTCGTACGAGTCTCCTCGCTCCAGTATTGAAACTAGCGGCCGAGCGCGCGCCACCATCAACAACTTAAGTTGCGCCAGAAACGTCTTTCCCCCGCCGCTCTTGGCTATGATCAGCATGTTGGCGTCGCCGAGGCCGGAATCGAAAGGCGAGAACGGTATGAGCTGCCGATAGGGAGTCTCGAACAGCATCAGCGGCGAATTCGGCGTGCCCTTCCATGGCATTTCCACGGGCAGCAGGTCGGCAGCATGGAGCGTCAGTACATCCGTCTCGCGTCTGTTGGATTCACCCAACCCAGGCAAGCTCGAATAGAAGAAGCGCTTCTGCGCCAGCGTTTCCGGAATACCGCGCGCACCGTTCATTCGGGCGATCGCATGCAACACGCGCTGCCGGCGATCGGCCAGAATTCGTTCTGCTTCTTGCACCTCAGATCGGTTCCGAGCTGGACGCGACGTGCGGACGGCAATGGTCAGGCTGAGCTGGCAGGATTTCAGGGAGCTCGAAATCAAGTCCTGCAGAACCTTGATGAGTTGATGCTCCGCGACCTGTGCGTCCACATTCAGGCGGAAGCCGCCATGGATGTCTGTCTGGGCTGCTGTCATTTTGCGTAGTCGGCTTTTGTACTGCTTTACGGACCTTGCCTGGTCGGGCAGCACCACCTCGGCGTTGATAATGATGGGAAAGTCCAGCACCACCAACTCGCGCAGCAGGCCTGGGAATGTCGCATCCGGCAAATCTTTCAGGCTGATGAATGAGTACAACAGGCCACCGACCTTGAGGTGATCATCAAGCTCGTCCTCGATGTTGACATTAGCTATCTGGCTGCGCGCACTTTCGTAAACCAGGGACGCCTCGGACGGACGGTACGGCCGGGTATCATTGGCAAGTGGGTTGAGTGCCCGCTTGATCCCAACGAAGAGGTCGTTGTGCGTCATGCGCTCGATATTCATGCCGGTTGCCTGTAGGGTGGCTTCCACTCCTGACATCAGGCTATTGAACTCGGCCACGAGGTCCTCATGCTCACGTTGACTCCGCTCCACGCACTTCGTAGCAGACATGCTGAAGCTGTTCCTGCGCATTGTTTTCTTCCACTCGAGATCAGGCGTCTGGTGATGAAGGCGTGGATCCCAGATAAAGTAGAAGTGCAAGGAGTGTTGCAAATAGTAGCCGTCGGCGTCTTTCTTGCGCCACGCCTGGGATTGTTCGCGGTCGATGGCTTGCAGGATGGCATTTGGATTGTGCTCTTCGTGGTTATAGCGTGTGATCAGACCCCCGACGCCTTCAAAAACCTCAAACCGTGCTTGTAATCGCATGGAACGTTCCGGTAGCGAACGAATCAAGCCTTCGAGCACCTGCTTCGTCCGGTTTCGGTCATCATCGCTGGCGTAGTAGGAGCAGATACCGCTCGCGCGGTAGCCGGCGACAAAGGATCCGTTGAGCTGAATCAGCAGGTTGTCTGCAAAATCCCGAACCTTCAACTGCTCGCACAATGGCGGCTGGGCCAATGACTGGTGGTACTGTTCCATTCTTAGTGGCATCGCTCGTGACCTCCATCCCTGATGTATTCGCGATCCAGTTCAGGGTCTCGCTCGAGTGCCGAATAAACGTGAGGTTTGGTGTGAAACAACACCCAATCGAGCAGATAGCCCCGTGGTTTGCCATATTTGAAGAGCATTAGTGCGGGCACAGTGAGGACAGGCACGAAATACTGCAGCACCATATTCATTGGCAGCCCGAACATTTCCCGGTTCAGAAAGCGGCCGAAGATGTTCATCACGACTGCTACGGCCAGGACGGCGAACAAATCCTCCGCCTCGAGTCCGAAGAATGTGACCCGGGTGCGCAGGTTCCTGTAGATCGGTGTGACGTCAAGTGCCATTGTCGTCGTGCTCCCTTCGCTTTAGGTCACTCCCGCTGTCCCCTGCGCGACGAAGAATTCAGCCATCCGAAGCAGGCCGGAAACCATGAGGCAGAGGGCAGCAGTGACAAAGTGGCGCAACCAGCCGCCGGTCGGATGTACCGGCGAGAAAACTCCCAGTCGCAGGGCCATGGCGGCAACCTGGGACGCGGCGTAGACTGGTAGAATCACGTTCGCGACCCAATTGATGAGAGTCACAAGCGAGAGCCAGTAAAGATCAGGATCGTTCCAATCCGCCTGCGCAGCAAAGGTTTCAAAGGCACGCATCAAGCCCGACACCATCAGGGAGGCAAGTGCCCCGTACATGCTGGGCACAAATTCGCGCCCTTTCGAAAACTGCAAGATGGCGATGATGATAAAAGCGGCGGCAAGCGTAGGCATGATCACATTGCCAAGCCAGTTCGCCAGGTGCAGCACTCCGTTATCAAATGACATGCTTCCCAGATTCATTGCCGCTCCTACATCATCGAGGTTACAAGTTTCCAAATCGCTGAAACCGTAAGCATGGCCAGCGAAACGGCGACTAGCCGCAGAAATGGCTTGTTGGTTGCAAAGTTCAAGATCGCGCCTACAAGCGCGAGGACAGCAGCGATGGGCATGATCGTCCCCACCAAGTGATTCCACAGACTGTCTAAGACGTCGACCGTGGCGTACTGGGTGCCCGTGTTGTAGCTCTGGAGCAGGCTATACGTGGTCTGGGTCCCCAGCATAAACATCGCGGCCAGAATGGACGGCAGCGGGTGTTGGCCAGCTGCCGCATCGAGTACCGCTGTCAGCACAAAGAACGCGGCCAGTGTGGGCACCAGTCGTTGCACGACAAAGTTGTGCACGAATTGTGAGAGATCAGATTGGACGTTCGACAACCAACCTGTGGCAATTCCTTCCGCTGGAAGTGGCACAGCTAGTCGAAACAATGTGAACCAACTCAATAGCGGTTGCAGAGTTAGGAAAACGATCGCCCACAACATCCATTTCGTGAAGCCCCCTCCGATGGTGAAGGTTATCGTTCCTTCGCGGCGCAGACTGACACCGGCCAGTATCAGCGACAGCAATGCAGCGGATGGAGCCAACAGTAGCAGGACGGAAATGACGTCGTTGAGCAGTTGCGGAGTTCCCATTTATCCTGATCCCCCAGGGATTGTTCTGGCTTTTACGGTTGCGAACATCGTGCTGGGTTAGCCCGTGGCATTTACATCGTGTAACCAGCTGCCAGCACCGTTGCGGCATGGCAGGATGACACGCGGTTAAGTCACACCTCCTGTTCCGTTCGTGATCCAGAACTCGATGAGTCTGGTGACACCCGATACGGCCAATAGAGATGCCGCTGCCAACAACCACCGTCCAAAGCCACGCCCCGTCAGCCACGACACCACTGCGCCCACGACCGCGCCGCCGGCCCCGACTGGCGCGATCACGTTTCCGATCCAGTTGATGAAGTTTAGAAAGGTACCTTCTGGTTGTGCGCCAGTCTGTCCCTGAACAGCCACATTGAATTGGGGACTGTTACCGAGGTTCTGCGCCACCAGGAACGGTCCCGCTGCAAGCAGCATGATCGCGAGCACGATCAGAGATTTCTTCCACTTGTGATCTGCCTGGGATTTCATTCCCACGTTATCCTCCTTTCTCTAAGAAGCCCCGGTCGCCTTTCGCACCAGCAAGAAATAGTGGAATGACGCGATCGGCGCGGAGGGGAAAATAAGCGGGAAATGAAATGCTGTCAAACGCAGGTCGACCCCAGCAGAAGACAAAAGGGCACGAGGCATAGTGAAGGCTTATTGCCAGGATCTGCGCTCTCTAGCAGAATCATCCTCCATGGACGTCGCTCTGCGGTCATTTCAAAATCGGAGCAGTTCAGCCGTAGAGTAGTTCACCGAGTGATTGGTCGATTGAACGCCACGGCGGTGACCGCTTGTAGACTGGCAGGCGACATCTCGCCCCGGCGTTTGTGCAATTTGCAATCCTCGGCGAGCGCGGAGGTGCGTTGTTCGGTCGGCGTCAGGAGGCTGGATCTGAATTTCGTGGAGGACCGACCGCCCCGAAAACGTGATCGTCAGCGCCACTTGGTAACGCGACTACAAACCCTGGGGCTGTTGAGGGGGAAACACAACGGCACGAAGTCGGAATTTGAGTTCCACGATCCATCCTTTCTAGCGTCAACTTTCGCCCATTCTGGGGTTTGGTCTAGATGATCAGAAGAGATGGCGGGAGTGAGCAGGCGTCCAAGAAGACTACGGGAGAGACTGCGTAAGACGGCGCAGTCACGTCTTCCGTGTAGGTTTGTCTCCTGTGCGGCTGAACTTGCAATGATTAGAAGTGAAGTTCCTTGCGTCTGCTTTGCGCTTCTTGACGATGATGAAAACATCAGACTCGCCCCCAGTGCTGCCGAGCAGGTTGAGTAAGTGGGTCGAGTACTCTACTCACTCTACTCACTCTACTCAGCATCCCGCCAAAACGGCCTCGCGGCCGCGCCTCAAGTTCCTCTCAGTCTGCCGGAACAAAGTAAGCTCGTTTCGGGCAGGTAGCGATTCCCATGATCCTCCCAAGGAGTGCGTGTGATTCCATGCTTGGAATGGTTGATTCCCCACATCGGTTGCACTTCAATTCGGCCTTCACGGCTGCGGCTGGGGTTGAGTCCCCGACTGGTTGTTCGCCTGGGTATAGAGATCGTTGATTTCGGCTTTTAACTGAATCAATTGGCGAAGCTCCTCGAGCGTGGGCATGTGGCCGTTAAGTCCCGCAGTATTGGTTGAGGTGTTGCGCGAGCTGGCACGGGGCGTCACATCATCGGAAGCCGACTTCTGAACAATGATGTAGAAACGAGTGTTGGCTGGCACCGTTACCACCAGATTCTGGGTTGACGCCAGCCCATTCATTTGTTCTTGCCCGGCAGTGGCCACGTTGTCGGCGAAGCGTTCCCGCATCAAGGTGTTGGTGGAAACCACTTCGGCAGAACCGGATGCTTGCGGTCCCACAAGATACGACGCCACAGTACCCAATCCCGTGAGAGAACGCACCAGGAACTTTGTGCCCGTCCTCTTTCCGGACACATAGCCTTTCAGTGGACCAAAGTTCAGATCCGTCGCTGAGGCATCGATTTTCGCGGATGTGCCATCAGAGAGTTCCACCCTGTTGAATACAATACCCACGTAGCCTGAAGGGTTCACCTGCGCTAACCGACCGAACGCCTTCGCACCGGCTGGCAGCACGATCTGTCCGTTGTGCTCGTAGTTGTATTCCACGACTGCAACGACCGGCGTGGCAACGGCTGAACTCACCGAAGCCTGCAGACGGGCTACCAGGCGCGTCCCCACCGGAAGTGCCAGCGTCTCTTCCTCATCGTCCCGCCTACCTGGCTGAATAGCCGGTTTGACGTCGTTTGCGCGAACGAATACCAACGAAGGCTTGTTCAGATCGGCGTTCTGATCTCTGCCCGATGACGTCCGTACCGGTGATTGAGGAGGACTGCTGGCGCCTTGTCCCACCAAAGGGTCAGAGAAATCGACTTTGCTCAGCGCGTAATCCTGCGGATAGTTAGTCCTGGTGGTGGATGGTTTCACGGGTGAGGCTAGGCTGCCGGTTCGTGATGTACGGCCGACGTCCTCCGGCGTCACCCGGTCCGGTGCAGGATCGCTGGAGCGAATGTCCGCACTCAGCATGGGCGTCACAATTTTCGTGGAGTCGTTGTTTTCCTGTCCTGCAGTAGCCTTGCGTCCCAGGCTAGCTCGGCCACGTGGGGTTTCTCCAGGAAGCGGAACGCGTTTCCTGGGGCGGGAGAAGACGCCAAAGAACAGCACAACCAAAACCGCTCCCGTTCCCACCAGTAGGCAGAAGGATCTGCTTTTGTCGCGGCCCAGCTCTTGGCGTCCCACCGATGGCTTCTGGCACCGCGCCCGCTCGTAGACGATACGAAGGAGCTCGCGCCAATTTCCTCTGCCAGTCTCCCTTTGCTCAAGTTCATCATGCAGCGCTTCGGACGTCGGTGACGCCTGCGCCGCCTTCAGATCTCTTTTCGCTTCGTTACTGACCACGGTTGGCTGCCTCCCTCACAGTTCCAACTCCAAATCCGATCGGTGCGAGCGCCGGCTTATCTACGGCACCAGACTCCGCCATTTGTAGAAACAGCGTCTCATTCGATCGCTTAAACGCGGGACGCTGAAACAGCACTACACCGTCGGCGCGTTCTCCTGATCCGATCCGGCGACGGCTCAGGCGAAAGTCGATCACGGCCAACTGCTCGGCTGTTGCCCAACGTTGGTGTTTGATCAGTGTTCCCGACTTCTTCCTGCCGCCTAATTGAACTTGGGGCGGCATCAGCAGAATCGTGTGCTTACTTGGGTTCACGACGGAGAACAGAACCATCACCTGCTGGTCGCCTTCGAGCACCTCGCTTATGCCAGTTCGTAGGTGGGCGCCTTTGACCTCATCGCCCTCCACCCGCTGGCCGTAAAGCACCGGGAGAGGTGCCTGCTTCTGACGTTCCAGCAAGCTGTCGAGAGAATCCTGTTGGGGCTGGCTTAAGGTCGCCTGGGATCCCGTCCGGTCGAACGCGGCTGGTATGACTGTGCGACTCGGTTCTGTGGTATTTGTGATCGGACCCCCACTGAGAGACTGTGCCTTCGAGACGCTGGTGGTCTGGGGAATCAGTGCGAACGGAAGAGCTTCTGGTTCAATAAGAAAGCTCCACGGGCCCTGGTAGCGCATCAAGAAATCCACTTTGGCAGAGTTGGCGCCAGGCCCGTGGCTGACCAATAGAAAACTGATTTGGTGCCCCTTCCCAGTGGATAGCAACAGATTGCTCTCGGCATCTTCTGTGGTCAGGGCCTTGACGAATACCAACTCAGGCTCGCGTTCGGAGTGTTCGACTTGGAAAAGTGCTGGATCGCCAACCACGATTGAATTCACCGGTTCAGAAACCCGGATCGTGGTCACAAAATGGGCTATGAGCTCAATCGTCGTGATCTGGTGATCTGCAGTTGGTGTGGAGCGAATCTGGGGAGCGATCGTCGCTACCTGCGCACTGGCAGCTGCACGCAGAATCGCCAGGGACAACCAGCCGAGAACTCGAGCCTTTCTCATCACTCACCTCAATTTCTGCCTTTGCCTTTGTCGCCGCTGTGCGCTATTCGTCTCGCACGAAAACGTTGGCATACGCGCTGCACGTATCTTTGGACATCGGGCGAAGCGTAATCGAGTCCCCACAGGGAAATCGGAGATTCGCCCACGTAGTACGCCGCGGCGATCAGACGAAGGTCACCGTTGAATTTGCTGTTCAGCCAAGCCAGATAGGCCACGCCGCCACGGATGTTCTCGTCCACCCGAAAGCGATTGTGAACGCCGAATCGCAGCGCGGTTTCTGGCATCAACTGCATGAGCCCGGCTGCTCCCTTGCTCGATACCGCGTAGGGATTCCAAGCAGACTCATGATCGATGATGGCTTCCACCAACTCGATCGGCACCCGGTAGACGGCCGCATAAGACTCAGCCCAACGCGCGGAGAGTTCCCGCAACTGGCGCATATCTGCCATTTGAGCCCTTGCCGTTCCTGCGAGCAGAACGAGTAAGCACACCTTTGCGCAGTTCAAGCGAAAGCCTCCCGGTCAGCGCCTGCCTCTTGTCGCTCTGCCTCCATAAGCTCGTCGCGATAACGCTTCGAGTCGGTGACCAGGCCTTCGAATCCGGCGCGCAACCTCAAGCGTTTGCGGTCAGCCTCGGTCTTGGCCAGCAAGGGCAACAGTAAATCCCGCTGTCCATGAGAGATTTCGTCAACCCCGAGAATTTCTAGAGCCTGCGCCAAATCCAATATCTCCGCGATCGAGGGTGGCTTCTCCATGTTCCATCCGCGAAGGGCGTGTGCCAGACCCGCAAGCTGACCGCGAAGGCGCACACTTTCACCCCTGGCGCGAATCGCAAGAATCTCGCGTTCCCGCTCGACCGTTGGGTACTCAAAACGCACATATAAGCAGCGTCGCCGAAGCGGATCGCCCAAACGCCGCTCTTCATTGGAACTCAGAACGACAAATGGGACGGTCGTTGCCCGAATCGTTCCCAGTTTGGGTACCGTGATCTGCCACGCACTTAAGATTTCTAGCAACAAGGCTTCGACGTCGTGATCGACCTTGTCGAGCTCGTCGACGAGAAGCACGCAGGGCCGAGGTTCATAGCGCAGCGCACGCAACAAGGGACCTTCGGCAAAGAAATCGAGCGTGTGCAGGCGGTTGCGGATTTCTACCCACTCTTGATGGAGGTGGTCGCTTTGGCTTTCGAGAAAGAGCTTCTGCAGTGCTTCGTCGAATCTGCCAATGACTTTTTCTTCCGTAATCCCGACGTAGCACTGAAGCCGTTCCACCACCGTGTTCGCCGCCGCCGCTACCGCGTAGGCCAACTCGGTCTTGCCGCACCCGGGGGGGCCTTCGACCAGCAGAGGCTTGCGCATGCGTGCCGCCAGATACACTACCTCCAGGGTCACGCGATCAACGATGTAGCGTGCTGCACGCAGCTTATGGGCGAGCTCACTTGCAGACGAGAACATGGTGGCCACCTCCGGGCGTGAACACTACACCGGAAGTGGTTCTTTTGCATATCCCCTGTGTCTTGCACGCGGAGGCAAGCGGTTGCTCGCCTGTCCTCGGGGCCCTTGTTCTCGACTCGCGAAATCCTTGTATCCAGCCAAGATGACAGTGACTCGGTTTGCGGTGAGTCATTTCGCGAGTCTCTCCCTGTCGAGAACTGGCGCGCACCCAGAAGTCTTACTGATCGCGCTTTGCTGACCAGACTGGTCGGAGGAACGCGGCTCAGATTTCTTCCACCAATCGCGGTTTCACTGACCGCTGTCTCGTTTCGCATGCGTAATCTCACCGCTGATCCGACCACCGATTCCGCCGTCTGGCATAATTTCACCGATCGCGTTTTCGTTGGCGACAGAATCCAGCTGGACGGGCATCGCGTCTCCACAACACCGATTCATTGCGACGTCCCGATTTTTTCATGAATCGCAATGTTGCGGGTGCCGGTTATTCGCTTCACCCCGATTAGCTTGCCATCGCCCAGCGGTCGTTCTCCAAGAATCTTGCCCACGAATCACATCAACGCTGCAGCAGTTGCTCTTACACCGACCGCTGGTGTTCGGGTCACTACGCCATCGAAATTACTTGAGTTTGTGGATTCAACTCCCTTGTTCGCTGCCGAGCTTTTGACAATAAGGAAGATTCCCTCTACAAGTGCCCGTAGCGGAGAGGTCATACTGTGGCTCTCACCGATTTGCTCGCGGAACTTATTCGAAGACAGTTTCCGTGTGGAGGTTGGTCCGCGCTTTCATCCTCGGCCCAGCCGGCACTCGAGCCAACGTCGTATTCGGCTCTTGTGCTCCGTTCCCGGGTCAGGGCCGCCGGAGAACGTGCTTACAGTTTTCTGCTAGGCGCGCAGAATCCAAACGGAAGCTGGCCGGTGTTCGCGGGAGACGATCGCGATGGCTCTTGGGTAACCTCGCTGGTTTCAATCGCTCTTCGCGACCTGGTCCCGGCCATGCCTGCCAGAGTGAAGGGAATTCGTTGGCTGTTGCGCACTGTCGGTAAAGAAGCCCATTGGTTCTGGAAGTGGAAGTTCCGTACTTCTGATCGCCATGTTCGCTTCGACCCGGATAAGTTCGGCTGGCCGTGGTTCCCTGACACGGTTAGTTGGGTTGTGCCCAGCGCCCTTGCGATCCTCGCCTTAAATCAACTCAGTCGTTCCTGCTGCGAGTTCGAACTAATCCCTTCACGCGTGGAACGGGGAGTCGAGATGCTCAGGGACCGCGCCTGCCCCGGCGGTGGATGGAATGCCGGAAACGGCGTGGTCTACGGAGCCGCTGTGGCGCCGCATCCCGACGACACGGCAATCGCGCTTTTGGCACTCCATGATCGACCCAACGACCCGGTTGTGCGAAGCGCAGTCGCCTACCTTGAACGCACCGGTCCCACTCTCACTGCGCCCTGGAGCCTCGCGTGGACGATTCTGGCTCTCGCCGCACACCACCGTCCGATTATTCTGCTGCGTGAGGCGCTGCTTGCCATTCCTGATCTCTTATGCATCGCGGACACCAGTACTCTTGCGCTGGTCTGCCTGGCGCTAGATCATGAGCGCTCACTAACAGACCTCGGGGTGCCCCGGTGAGGCTTACCCGTCGAGATTTCCTGCTTGCGAGCGCGGCGCTGGCCGCCGGCGCTTCCGTTTCCACTCCTTTTTTCCTGCCGAAATGCCGCTCGGATCGACGCCCGAACAGATCGCGAGTCGCGGTTCTACACGCGGAGCAGTACTGTCAACAACTTGGCCGGATCCTCGCAGAGGGATTGGAGCTCTTCCCCCTCAAGCTGCAAGGCAAAACTGTGGTGCTCAAGCCCAATTTGGTCGATTATCTCCCGGCGGATATCATTAACACGCACCCGCTGTTGGTTCTGGCGGCGGCGGAGGCATTCCGTCGCCTTGGGGCTAAGTCTGTCCTGGTTGCCGAGGGGCCTGGCCATCAACGTGATACTCAGCTGGTGCTCTCTCAAAGTGGTTATCAAGAATTACTCCGTGGCGAGAAGATCCGATTCGTCGATCTCAACCGCGACGAGCTGATACGTACACCGCTTCGAACGAGCTATACCGGGATGAGAGAGCTTTGGCTGCCGCGGACGGTACTGGAGGCGGACTTTTTGGTATCGATGCCGAAGATCAAGACTCATCATTGGTCTGGTGTGACGCTCGCCATGAAGAACATGTTTGGGATAGTTCCCGGTGCGCGTTATGGATGGCCCAAGAACATCCTGCATTGGAAAGGAATTCAGGAGAGCATTCTCGATCTGTGCGCAACGGTTCCGATCCACTTTGTAATCGCGGATGGCGTGATAGCAATGGAGGGCAACGGTCCACTCAACGGCACTCCCCGACCTCTACGCAACATTGTGCTTGCGGACGATGCGGTTGCCGCCGACGCCGTCTGTGCAGCCCTAATGGGATTCGCGCCCGATCGCATCGTACACATTCGCGAAGGTGGAAGGTTTCTGGGCAATAGTGACCAGAGACACATTGACCAAGTCGGAGAAGCAATTGTGCATCCCACCACTCCGTTCCGCGTAGTTCCAGAATTTCGCAACCTTTGTGCCCTTTGACGCAAGCGAGTCAGCGTAGAACGAAGAAACGACCGTTAGCGATCAAGCATGCGGGTTGTTCCGCATCCATTGAAGGCCAGGAAGGCAAGCAGCGCTTCTTTCCTCCTGTGGTTTCGCTAGGCCTCATCGTTCGTCTGCTCGCGGTCCGATAATACCGATGTCGGCATCGCATCCCTTGTCTATCAGCGACAACAGCCAGCCTCAGTCTTCCAGCGGTTCGGAGTCGATGCCGATGTTGGTTTCCCCGGCCGCCTTCTTTTCTTTGTATTTTTTCACCCAGGCAGCGAAGCTCTTGCCGGCTGCGGTGTCTTTGCCGGAGAACGCCAGGGCGGCAATGTCAGGGTAAGCGATGCGGATCTTCTCGTGGCCAGATCTCGGGATCAGACGCAGGCTGCATTCTGAAAGCGACGCCCCGTCCGCGCGGCGGTCGAAGATGTAGCCCTCGATTTTCTCACCGTTCTTCAGCGTGATGGTGAGATCGCCGCGATAGTCGAAGGCTTTCTCGAGAGCCGCGCGAATCTCGTCTTCGGTCGCCAGCGATGGAATCCAGCCTTCGAGATTTTCGTGAACTGTGCCGGGGGCGTTTTCCAGTTCTTCGGAAGAGTCTTGAGCAGTGGACTCGCGCATGGAAGATTCAAAGCTGACTAAGCCCGCGATGCCGGGCCGATCTGCACCAGTGTTCCGGCAGGGCTACCGGGCGCCATAGGCGTGTCATCGCCGACCTCCGGGTCTTCGTAGCCGTCGAACAGGGTGGCGCTCACTGTGGCCAGGAAGCTGCTGAGCGAACCGAAGGTGTCATTCACTGCGCTCGATTCGTAGCCGCTGTGAACCATGCAATTGGCGCACTTGGGATTGCCGCTCTCGGCGCCGTAGTGTTCCCAGCGTGTCTCGCGGAGGAGTTCTTCGAAGGTGTCGGCGTAGCCATCCTGCAGCAGATAGCAGGGCTTCTGCCAGCCGAAGATGTTGTAGGTGGGCATGCCCCAGGGAGTGCATTTGTACTCCCGCCGGCCCATCAGGTACTCGAGGAACAGTGGGCTCATGTTGAAGCGCCAGTTCTCGCGGCGATTGCTCAGGATCTGTCGGAAGAGGCGGCGCGTCTTCTTCTTGCTGAGGAAGTGATCTTGATCGGGAGCCTTGTCGTAAGTGTAGCCGGGCGAGAGCATCATGCCCTCGACGCCCAGATCCATCATCTCGTCGAAGAAGGCGCGCACGCTCCTGGGATCGGCGCCGTCGAACAGCGTGGTGTTGGTGGTCACCCGAAAACCGCGTTGTAAAGCTTCCCGGATGGCATCGACGGCCCTGTCGTAGGTGCCTTCCCGGCACACGGCGAAGTCGTGGTGCTCACGCTGGCCGTCCATGTGCACAACGAAGGAAAAATACTTGCTAGGCTTGAACTGGTCGATTTTTTCCTTGAGCAGCAGACCGTTGGTGCAGAGGTAAACGTACTTTTTGCGGGCTATCAGACCGGCCACGATCTCAGCGATCTGGGGATGCATCAGTGGCTCGCCCCCGGGAATGCTAACCAGCGGAGCGCCGCATTCCTCAACCGCAGCGAAGCATTGGTCGGGCGTGAGGTCAGTCTTGAGGATGTGCGCGGGGTACTGGATCTTGCCGCAACCGGCACAGGCGAGGTTGCAGCGGAACAGCGGCTCGAGCATTAGCACGACCGGGAACTGCTTCCGCCCCCGGAGCTTTTGTCCGATGACGTAGCTCGCCACCGTCCACATCTGAGACACAGGTACGCCCATTCGCTTGCGCTTAACCTTCCTAGAAAATTGACGGCTTGGCCCGCGCGGCGGTCGCAGAACAATCCGTTTAGATGACACCCGATAAAAGAATGATACTGGAAGCAAACCAATCCTGCCAGTTGACGGGTGAGGGGCAGCCGGGTCACCAGGCTTCCGATGGTTTGGCTAACCCCTCCGTTTTGTGGAAGTTGCTGTAAGGAGAGAGCTCACGTGTAAGGCAGCCAGACGACTATGTTCAACTTCATTTATTATCAATATCTTGCGCGAGCACGAGATCCGAGATGCTATTTGGACCTGCGTGTAAGGTATTCCGGATAAGGGACTTGAGTTGTCAAAGCGCAGGTTCCTGCTCTAATAGCCCGTTGCTCTCTCCTAAAACGGATTTAGGCCGAAGCCGTCTGGATTGTCAGCTGTGGCTGAGTAGGGTTAGCCGCCTGACAACGTGCGTCTGAGCTTTTCTTGGGTGGGAAACTCCAGTACTACCGAGTAACGACACCTTGAGAATCATGGGATGGTGTATGCCAACGTCGCCGTACCTCTCCATACACCAATGGCGGGCCCAACCGGCGTCGTGGACTGCAGGATCTACTTCTCATCCCAGAAGTCGGGCTGGGCCCGGACCGATGTGGCCAGCCTTGAACAGCGGAATCAACCTGCGGACGATCCTGGACCTTGGCCAGACCGCCGAACCAACCTTGCCGACTCTCGAAGACCACATCCGCATCGCAAAGGATCTTGCGGCATCGAGACGAGGGCGCGCCCTATCTCGGCTTGGTGATCGCGCCTTCCGATGCGGAGTGCACCAGGGCGGCATACTTGGCAAAAACACCGGTCGTGTAACGCGGCTTGGCGGGCTTCCACTGGGATAGACGATGCTTCAGGGTGGCGTCGTTGACTTCGACCTCCAGAGTGCGCTGGTTGACGTCGATGTGCACGGTGTCGCCTTCATGCAGGATAGCAATCGGCCCGCCGAGTGCGGCTTCGGGAGAGACATGGCCAAGCATGAGGCCGCGGGTGGCGCCGCTGAAGCGGCCGTCGGTGATCAGGGCGACGCTTTCGCCCAGACCTTCCCCGACGATGGCGGCGGTGACGCTGAGCATTTCGCGCATTCCGGGGCCGCCTTTCGGTCCTTCGTTGCGAATGACGACGACATCTCCCGGCTTGATTTGCTTGCCGGTGACCGCGCTCATGGCGGCTTCCTCGGAGTCGAAGACGCGGGCCGGACCGCGGTGGGTCAGCCGCTCGTGGCCGCTGGTCTTGGCGACGCAGCCTTCCGGGGCGAGGTTGCCATGCAGAATGACCAGGCCACCAGTCTTCTTCAAGGGATGATCGAGAGGGGCGATCACGCGCTGGTCGGGAGTCTCCTGCGCGGCGCGGGCTTCCTCGGCGAAGGTCCTGCCGGTGACGGTCATGGTGGAACCGTCCGCCAGTTTGCCGTCGAGCAGGCGCTTGGCGATGACCGGGATGCCGCCGGCTTTGTCCACGTCGGTAGCAACGTACTTGCCCGCAGGCTTGAGGTTGGCGAGCAGGGGTGTGCGTTCGCTGACTTTCTGGAAATCGTCGATGGCGAGAGGTACGCCCATCTCGCGGGCGATCGCGAGCAGGTGCAGGACGGCGTTGGTGGATCCACCGGTGCAGGCGACACCGGCGATGGCGTTCTCGAAGGCAGCCTTGGTCAGAATGTTCTTGGGCCGGATGTCCTGTTTGAGCAGGTTGAGGACGACCTCGCCACAGCGGAAGGCGGCGTCGTCCTTGCGCGGGTCCATGGCGGGCACGCCGTTGAAGCCCATGGGTGAGAGGCCGATCAACTCCATCACCGTCGACATGGTGTTCGCAGTGTACTGGCCACCGCAAGCTCCGGCCCCGGGGCAGGCGACGGCTTCGAGCTGCTTCAGTTCGGCGTCGCTCATTTTGCCGGCGGCGTTGGCGCCGACCGCCTCGAACACATCCTGGATGGTGACGTCCTTGCCCTGATAGCTGCCGGGGGCGATGGTACCGCCGTAGAACACTAGGCCGGGCAGATCCATGCGGGCGAGGGCCATGGCTGCGGCGGGGATGGTCTTGTCGCAGCCGACGATGCAGACGACGGCGTCGAACAACTGGCCGCGGCAGACCAATTCGATGGAGTCAGCAATGACTTCGCGGCTGACCAGGGAAGCGCGCATGCCTTCGGTGCCCATGGTTTCACCGTCGCTGATGGCGATTGTGTTGAACTCCATGGGCGTGCCGCCAGCGGCGCGGATGCCCTCTTTCACCTTGGCCGAAAGGCGGCGCAGGTGGAAGTTGCAGGGCATGGTCTCGATCCAAGTGTTGGCGACGCCGATGAGGGGCTTGGCGAGGTCGGCGTCAGAGAATCCGATGGCCTTGAACATGGCGCGGGAGGGGGCCCGGTCGCGCCCGTCGGTGATGCCACGGCTGCGATGCTTGAGGTCCATAGTCAGAGAGATTACGGCAAGCGCAAGAATTTAGGAACTGTTAGCGGTCGCAGGCCAAGAAAAGGCCGCTTAACCGCAGAGATCACACCAGGCAGCCACCGGGGCGACGCCGAAAAGCGATCCGCCCGAAGGCTTGTGCGACATGCTCCCCTAGGCCAGAGCCTGCTGTAGCGGCGACTCTCTGGCTAGGGCCACTGGGGAGGGGCGGTGGGGGACGAAGGGGCGGGTGTGCAGGAACTCAGCGGCATCCTGCACGGTGGTGGCGGGGTGCACGTCGACCACGTCGACGACCGCGTACCAGTCGCGCGAGAGTTGCCCGACCTGCTTCGGGCTGACGTCCATGAGCAGCGTGACTTTGTGGTCGTGCTCGGCGGGCTCGGCCTGGACATAGGGTATATCGATGCCGCGCCGGGTCGGGGCGCTGAGAATGCGCATCAACGTTCCCTGCGTGTTGCGATAGCGAATGTGGAAGACGTGCATAGCGTGGCTCCTAGAGAATCAGAGAGCAGATCCCAGATCCTGCCGATGGGTGCCGACGGCTCTGGCGAAGGCTGGCGCGGAGGGAGCGAGGCAAGAAGCCCTCGCGACAGCCGGCAAGATGCCGGCGCCGCCGTGCCGTTTCATCTTTCATCTGAAATCTCAGTTTCGAGTTTTCCAAGCTCAACCTCGGCGTGTGCAATCTGCAACTCTCTACTCTTCCTCGTACAACATCTCTGAGAGCGCAGCGCCCGAAGGGACCATGGGGTAGACATTGGCCTCGGGATGGCAATCGAACACCAGCAACTCCGCCTCGGAGGAGCTGAGGAACCGGTCAAGCTGATCGCCGGTTTCTGCCGGGAGCGGGTGTTCGCGCATGGCGTCATCGTTGAGACGCTGTCCGTGAATCCGGTAGGCCTTGGCGATTTCCACGAAGTCGGGATTGTCGCTCAGGTCGGTCTCGGCGTAGTTGCGCTGGTAGAAGAGCTGCTGCCACTGTCGAACCATGCCCAGGTACTTGTTGTCGATGATGACCATCTTGAGGGGCAGGCCCAGGCGGCGCACGGTGGCCAGTTCCTGGATGTTCATCTGAAAGCCGCCGTCGCCAGAGACGCAGAGCACGGTGGTCGCGGGTTTGGCAAGCTGAATCCCGAGCGCTGCCGGCAAGGCGAAACCCATGGCGCCGAGGCCACCCGATGTGATGAAGCCGCGGGGCGAGCCGGAGCGATAGCGCTGCGCGGCCCACATCTGGTGCTGCCCCACGTCGGCGACGATGACGCTGTCCCGGGGAAGCCGGCTGAAAAGTTCGTCGAGGAACCGAATCGTTGGTTGCGCCAAGCCGCGGGGATCGATTTCGGCGCGTTCCGGTCCGCAGGCGACCGCGCGCCAGGAACTGAAGTCGGGCAGCGGCCCCCGGCGCAACTCTTCGTAGAAGGCGGGGATGGTTTCGGCCAAGTCGCCTAGGACCGGCAGTTGGCAGGGGCGGACACGGTCGAGCTGTGCCGGATCGATTTCGAAATGGACGATCTTGGAATTGGGGGCGAAGCGTGTCGGATCGCCGGTGACACGATCATCAAGCCGGGCGCCGAAGACCAGCAGCAGATCGTTCTCCTGCAACGCCATGTTGGCCGCCCGGGTGCCATGCATGCCCACCATACCCAGATAGTAGGGAGCCTCGGGGTTGACCGCGCCGAGCCCGTGTACGGTGGCAAAGGTCGGGATATTCAGGTGGTCAAGCAATTTGCGGAGGTCGTGCACGGCGCCCGAGAGTTTCGCACCGGCTCCGACCAGCGCCACCGGCTTCCTGGCCTGCTGCAGGAGCACGATGGCGGTATGGGTGAATGCCGACTCGGCGGTGGCGTCGGCCGGGCGGGCGTGAGGGGCAAACTTTACCGGGCCGGAGAATTCCGCGCCGGCTTTCAGGATGTCGGTAGGGATATCGATCATCACCGGGCCGGGTCGGCCGTGGCGCGCCCAGTAGAAGGCTTCGGCGATGACGTCAGGGAGCTCCTGGGTGGATTTCACCAGTCGGCTCCACTTGGTCATGGACAAGGTGAGTCCGAAAACGTTGGTTTCCTGGAAGGCGTCGGTGCCGATCAGCGTGCTGCGCACTTGGCCGGTGATACAGACCAGAGGCACGGAATCCATCTTGGCGTCGGCGATGCCGGTGACGAGGTTGGTGGCGCCCGGACCGCTGGTGGCCAGAGCGACGCCGACCTTGCCCGTGACGCGAGCGTAACCCTCGGCGGCGAAGACCGCGCCTTGCTCGTGCCGTGTGAGGATGTGGCGGACGCCGCTGCCAGCGAGCGCGTCATACAGGGGCATGATCGCGCCGCCTGGGTAGCCGAAGACCAGGTCCACGCCTTCGGCCCGCAGGCAATCTAGCACGATTTGGGAGCCTTTACGCATTCACGACCTTGGGTTGGGGTGGTTCGGCGGGCTGTGGTTTGTCGGATTCTTTCGGCAGCCACGACATCATGGCCCGCAGTTTGGCGCCAACTTCTTCGATCGGATGCTTCTTTTCCTTCTCGCGCAGGGCAGGGAAGTTTTTCCCTCCCTGCTTGTTTTCTTCGATCCATTCGCGGGCGAAGCTGCCGTCGCGTATGCGAGCAAGGATTTCCTTTATCCGGGCGCGAGTCTCGTCGCCCACCACCTGGTTGCCGCGGGTGAGATCGCCATACTCGGCGGTGTTGGAGATGGAATAGCGCATGCGACCGAGTCCGCCCTCGTAGATCAGGTCGACGATCAGCTTCATCTCGTGCAGGCACTCGAAGTAGGCAACTTCGGGCTGGTAGCCGGCCTCGACCAGGGTCTCGAAACCTTTCTTGATCAGCGAGGTCAGCCCGCCGCAGAGGACGGCCTGCTCGCCGAACAGGTCGCTTTCGGTTTCTTCCTTGAAGGTAGTCTGGAGCACTCCGGCACGCGTGGAGCCGATGCCGTAGGCGTAACAGAGCGCGTTTTCATGGGCATGTCCGGTGGCATCCTGGTGAATCGCGAGCAAAGAAGGAACGCCGCGGCCCTCGGTGTAGATGCGACGCAGAAGGTGCCCCGGACTTTTGGGAGCGATCATCACCACGTCGACGTCGTCGGGCGGCTGGATGGTTTTGAAATGAATGCTGAAGCCGTGTGATACACCGAGGGTCTTGCCGGGGTGCAGGTAGGGCCTGATCGCCGATTCGTACAAGACGCCCTGGGTCTCGTCCGGGGTAAGGATCTGGATCCAGTCGGCGCGCTTGGCCGCCTCAGCCGGAGCCACAACCACCATGCCGTCGGCGCGAGCCTGCTGCGCTGAGGGTCGATCGGGATCGAGGCCGACGATGACCTTACAGCCGCTGTCTCGCAGGTTCTGGGCCTGGGCATGTCCCTGGCTGCCGTAGCCCAGGACGGCAATGGTCTTGCCGTTCAGCGCTTTAGGGTTGGCGTCTCGCTCATAAAAAATCGTAGCCACTGGCACTCCTTTTTCTCAGCAGGAAACTGAGCCCTGGCAAAATGGGCGTCGGGAAAGCGGCTCCGAAACCGACCGGTCGGTCGGTATATGCTACGGCGTCGCCCTCCGGGTGTCAAGGCGCCCCCCCAGCCTCGGTGCCCCAACCGGCAACAACAGGCGCAGGTCGGGTACGCCCATTGCCCCCTTTCTCCGCTCGAGAATGGAGGAGGCGAAACCCAGCCACCCGTTGGCAATGCAGTCAGGTAAGGGGCTGAAAGGTTTAGGCTTCTAGCTGAATTGCCTTCCCGCCAGAGGCACAAAAGTAGGAATCGGAATGCCAGCGACCGCGATTCCGCTGAAATTTGTGGCTGGTTGGCACGATTAGGCATCAGTTCCGCCGTGAATGCATTCGAGCGGCGTACTCCCTGGCCATCACCAACCAGGGTTGGCAATCCCCACCGCACCTGGGTACCATGGCGGGCGTGACTCGCGAAGCTACGCTCGACTCCCGCCAGGACATCCTGCGCACGGCCGCGCGCCTCTTCCAGCAGCGCGGCTACGACGCCACCTCCATGAATGACGTGGCTGCGGCCCTGAAGCTGAGCAAGGGTGGCCTCTACCACCATTTTCAGAGCAAGGACGAGATGCTTTTCCACATCATGAGCCACGCCATGGACATCACCGAGGAGCGGGTCATCGCTCCCGTGCGGGCCATTCAGGACCCGGAAGAGCGACTGCGCACCCTCATCCGCCTGCACATTGAGGTCGTGCTCAGCATACGCGACCGCGAGATCACGGTGATGCTGCACGAAAATCATCCCCTGCCCCCGTCGCTGCGCAAGCAGATCAACCAGCGGAAGAAGGACTACATCCATTTTGTGGAGGGGTTGATTGCAGACGTACAACGGGTGAAGGGATCGAGAGCAGCGGTCACCCCGCGCGCGGCGGCGCTCGCCCTGCTGGGAATGATTAACTGGATTTATCAGTGGTATAAGCCAGAGGGACGTTTGCAGGCCCAAGACTTAATTCCGCAATACACGGAGCTGCTGTTTCGAGGAGCATTCCAGTAGAGATGAATGCGGCGCTTCTTTGCAGCTCGAGCCGTGTGGCCGGGCCGGGATGCCGCTTTCATGGGAACTGGACAATCCCGCCACCGGAGGATTCCACGACTCGACCAAGTTTTTACGACTTGCGGGCTCTCGCAGCGGAACGAGCCCGGGCTGGGCTTCGCTACCAGGAGTTTCTGCGCGTTCCCGCCCTGAGTGCGGGAATTTACGTCCTGCCGTCCGGAGCCAAGGACATGCAGACACCCCATAAGGAGGATGAACTGTATTACGTGGTCAGCGGCCGGGCCCGCATGCGCGTAAGAGCGGAGGAACGGGAGGTCGGCCCGGGAAGCCTGATCTTCGTCGAAGCAGAAGCCGAACATGGCTTTTTCGACATCAGCGAACAGCTCGAAGTTCTCGTGTTCTTCGCCCCGGCAGAAAGTCGCTAAGTGCGGCCGTGCTATTCGTTGACTATCCTCGCGTGGGATCCATCGCAGCATGGCCATTACCATAGACGAGATGACATTCGATGACTGGCCGGCAGTCCGCCGGATCTTTGCCGAGGGCATTGCCACCGGCGATGCGACGTTTGAGACCGAGATTCCCGAATGGCAGCAGTGGGATGCCAGTCATCTGCCAACCTGCCGGCTGGTCGCGCGGGAGAGGCAGCAGGTTTGGGGTTGGGCCGCGCTGAGCCCAGTCTCGCAACGCAAGGTTTATGCCGGGGTAGCCGAAGTATCGATCTATGTCGCTGCTGAGGCCCGGGGACGAGGGGTAGGCAGGCTTCTGCTCCAGGCCCTCATCGCGAAGTCGGAAGAGCATGGCCTGTGGACCCTGCA
This sequence comes from Terriglobales bacterium, assembly GCA_035623795.1. Classification (GTDB taxonomy): domain Bacteria; phylum Acidobacteriota; class Terriglobia; order Terriglobales; family Acidobacteriaceae; genus DASPST01. The sequence goes on along the minus strand of DASPST010000095.1, from coordinate 30,198 downwards.
AGCGGGCATCTTTCCGGAAAATGCTTCGAGCATTGCCTTGCACAGGGCGTGTGGATTTCGCGAGGTGGGGCGGCGTCAGCGCATTGGCAAACTGGGGAACCGCTGGAGAGATGTGCTTCTGCTCGAACGCAGCAGCGCTCGGGTCGGCTGATGACGGCGTTTTCATAGGGTCGCTGAAGACAGTGATGCAAATGCGGCGACTGCCTTCAGTATTTGCGTAGCACGCCGATCACCTTGCCCTGCAGCTCCACCGAACGCGCGGGAACAATGATGGGTTGCATGGCGGCGTTGGAAGGCTGCAGGCGGATGTTTTCGCCTTCGCGGTACAGCCGCTTGAGGGTAGCTTCGGAACCCTCGACCAAGGCCACGACGATCTCACCATTGCGCGCCGTTTTGGTTTTCTCCACCAGCACGTAGTCGCCGTCCATGATGTGCTCGTCCTGCATGGAGTCGCCCCGCACTTCGAGGACGAAGACGTCGCGGGAGCGGACAAAATCGGCCAGGGAAATCGTTTCCCTCTGCTCGACCGCTTCGATGGGACGGCCAGCGGCAATCCGCCCGGCCAGAGGCAAATCCAGCACCGCCATCGTGGACGGATTCATGCCCATCGAGTCCCGCATCTTTCCCTTGGGCTTCAACAGGTCGATGGAGCGGCTCCGGTTGTAATCGCGGTGAAGCAAGCCTTTCTTCTCCAGGTTCGATATGTGCTTATGCACGGTGGCCAGGGAATTGAGGCCCAGAGCTTCGCGAATTTCATCGAAAGATGGCGAGTAGCCATGCTTTACCACGAACTCGGAAATCATGTCGTAGACTTGCCGTTGCCGCCGGGTGATGGCCATGCGCACATTTTGAGCGAAGAAAAGGCGAATGTCAAGCGACAGTCTCTGCGAAACAGCGGTTTCGGATCTTTTCGTTGGATAGAGGGTGAAACGGTGGAAGAGACAGCTATTTCGGGCTGGGAACGTCAGGAGAATAGCGGGGCCAATTTTCGAGCGTGAGAATTCACCCGGGGGGCGGCACCGCGACGACTGAAGTTTTCAAAGAGCGAGCGCAACCGCGTAAGAGGGGAGAACTCAGCTGGTGTTGGGCACTAGCGATCGCGACAAGTTAAGCCGCAGCAACCGGCAAAGTTCGATGGCGCTCAGCCGAGGATGGGATCCACGATGAAGATAACGCAGCCGATAAAGCCGCTCAATGGTGAGCGCCAGAGCGGTGAGCAACCACTCCAAGAGCAGGCTGTTGGCATGATGATGCGGAATGTGTTCCAGGGCATGTTGGTTCTTGGCCTCATTGAAGCCTTGGTTTTCTATCTCCCAGCGGCTCTTGGCCATGCGGAATAAAGAGCGAGTGCTGACCTGCCGGGCCGATAGGTTGGTCAACCAGTAGGCCTCGATCACGTTGCCCTTCGGCTTGTGCTGGCGATAGTAGAGAACGCGCACCGTGGGCCAGCGCAGACTTTCCCAGGGATCGAAGTCGTCGGCATCCCAAACCTCGACGCGATCGCTTCCCGAGCGAAAGTGCAGTTTGGGAGATTGCTGGGAGAAGCGTTTCTGGGCGGCCGGAAATAACTCCCGCAGATTACCTTTGAGGCGGGCCACCACGGGCACCTGACACTCGTCGGCGACATGGAGAAAGGGAGCGGTGGCATACTCTCCATCGACCACCAGATAATCCGCAAACCGAGTGCCTAGTTGGGAAAGGACTCGCCGCAGCAGGCGCTGACCGGCAGCATATTCGCTATCCCCAGGGCCGTAAGGTTCCACATCGATGGGGAGCGACAGTCCGGTGCCCACCACACTGAGCATCACCAGATGGTGACGATAACCCACAATTTGCTCCGCGGCATTGCGGAAAGGACGGCACAGCGAACACTGTTGCTCGCGACAGCGGCCGACGGTGGTTCCATCCAGCGCCAATCCCAGAAAAGGAGCGTTTTGAAACGCCTTATTCCGCTTGGCTTGCCGCACGACCTGCACCGCGGCCTGGCGGGTGGGCGTTGGATCGAGACGCTCGGTGAAATAACCCAAGGCGTCGTCGCCAAACCTTTGGCGTACCCCCAAGGCGCCGCGCCGCACCGACGCCACTAAGCTCTCCAGAGCATGAAAGCTAGACTCACGCAGAAGCTGCCCCAGGAGGATGATCCACACCATGGCCTGGGCAGGGATCTGCGGGGATTGCCGACCATCGCCCGGAGCTTCCAGATAATGCTTCAGCCGCAAGCCTCGCCTTACGAACCGGAGCAGGCGATGCGGCGTGGGAGTCCTCACCGATGTCGTTTGGAACGCTGCTTACGGGAGAGAATGAGCAACTCGGCATTGGCGGTCAACACTTCCCGCACGGCATTTTGAAACTCTCGTCCGGCTTGGACCCGCTGGCGCACCTCCTCGACCCACGGTCGGGGGATACGTTCGTGGCGTGGTTTTCCATCGGACATGAAGCTAAAGACCCAAGCTTCATGTCCTTGGCCCTGAGCACAATGGCAGTTGGGCTTGCCACAACGAGTGCGATTCATGGTGAGAGACCCGGGCAAGAGATCCGCCGGGATGGAAAAGCGCTCGAGTGTACGAAACTTGCGCTGGCGCCAACGCGCCGCCTGTGGGCCCTTCGGTTCGGATTGCATCTAGAGCATAGTATCATCTTGATACACATGATTAACAAGACAACCGCAAGAATACTTTAATGTTGCGAGTGCGAAAATAGGAAACTCCGAGAATGACTCACGGAAGTAAACGGGATGCAGTGAATACAGGCGCATTCGGCGAAGGATTGTTCAATCTTCCGAAACGGCTGCTCTGCGAACTCTTCCAATGCGTGATGAGTCTGAAGCAGGGGCTTCCAATACAAGATGAGCTCGAAGGAGTGTGGCACGCTGACGATGAAGGAGCGGCGTGCCCACCTGCAATAAATTGACCGGCTCTTTCCTGATGGTTGCAGTCAGTTGGCCACGGCAGCGAGATCGGTTTTCAATTGCTCAAGGTTGAAGCCCGCGAAGCCCGGTGCCTCCGGTGACAGGATCGCGTACGCTTCATCAACACATTCATCCCACCAGGCCCAAGTGGCTTGCTGCGTATTACCCCAGGTCAGCACGGTCACACCATTTTTATCATACGCGGCAGCAAAAACCGCGTGGCCATCTGTGGTCAAAGGGCCCGGTGTCCAAGGCTGATGCGCATCAAATTCTTGAATACAGTTTTGTTGCACCTGGAAACCCAAGTAGACACCACCAAGAAGGTGGATGGCCTGCTCAACGTGCGTATGGTTTCTTGGATCCACAGCCACGTAAGTGATGATTTCATCGCCAGAAACCTTGTTCCGGCGCCAGTAGTTTAAGACGTCAAGCTCGTTCAGCCCGCTATCCACGCCACCGGTCAGGTGCATATACAATTTGACGACCTCTTGTTTGGACATGATGGTCTTCTTGCCGAGCAGTCCCCGATAGACGGTTATAGCGTGCGCCAGAGCCGCGATCGTGCAGTCTCCGAGGGAATCGTTTCCGTCCATCGGAAACAATTTGGTCGGGTCTTTTATTTTGAGCTTAGCGTAGACCCGGGTCAGGACGTTGTCCGACGGGGGAGGCGCAGCGATCGAGGAGATCAGGTAGTCTTTGAATCGCAGTGTGCGATAGTCGACTTTTGGTGGATGTTTTCCGAATCGGTAATTCGGCATACGGATGATTCTCCTTTCTACGATGAGAGTTGGAGGCATTCGAGAGAACGGTTGCGCTTGACCGGCCTCCAGGATCTCTCGAGAGCGGGGGATCGGACCCAAAGACGGCATCGCGTGAATCTCCGAGCGGAGTGAGATCAGGTTCATGGGATCGTCCTAGCCTGCTACGACCCGCGGCCAAAACTGGGAGTCGGCAATCGGCAGGCGAGAATCCTATTGTCCCGCCGTCAGCGCCTTCAGGAAGCGGTAATAGAAATCCACTCCTGTATAAAAAGACTCCACCTCCAGGCGCTCATCTTTGCCGTGGGCGCGTACGTCGTCGCGGGCGATAGCCGTGCCGGAGATGCCGTAGGTGGGCAAGCCCGCGGTGTTGGTGTATATGGCGTCCGAGGCCCCGGTCGCCATGGTGGGGATCACGGGCAATCCCGGCCACAGCTGGTTAACGATCTTGTCCAGGGGCTGAAACACGTCGGGGCGCAGCGGCGGGGGCGCGTACGATTGCCGGGAGGAAGCGCGCTCCGTCGCTCCTCCAATCACTCCCACGTACTGCACGCTGATTTGGGGATCAGCGACGATCTCGATCAGCTTTGCGCGGACGTCCTCGGCGGAGTGGCCGGGAGCGATGCGGCAATTCACGTTAGCCTGGGCCGTCTGGGGCAGGGCGTTATTGGCATGCCCGGCATTGAGCCGCGTGGCCACGCACGTGGTACGCAGCTTGGAGTGGTCGATGGGATCCTTCGACAGCCGCTCGATGGCGGCCTGATCAGGCGGATCCTTCAAGATCGCCTTCATGTCTGCCGAACGCTGGCCGGTGGTGATCTCCGCCATGCGGGCATAATAGGCGCGGGTCACGCTGTTCAACTCCATGGGAAACTCGTAGTCTTCCAGTCGCACAAGCCCATTGGCGAGGTGATAGATGGCATTGTCGGGTACGGGCAGGGAGCTGTGCCCGCCGGGATTGGTGACGGTGAGCTGGTAATCGGCGTAAAGCTTCTCCGTGGCGTCCACTTCCATCATCACCGGCTTGCCGTTCTCCGTGGTGATGCCACCGCCATCGGAGTTGAGGACGAACTCAGCCTCCACCAGTTCGCGGTGGTTCTTCACCAGCCAGTCGACGCCGTTCGAGTTGCCTCCCTCCTCGTCGGCAGTGAGGGCGAGGATGATGTCCCGGTCCGGGGTGTATCCCTCTTCCTTCATGCGGATCAGCGTGGCTACCATGATGGCGTCGCCGTCCTTCATGTCCTGCGTGCCCCGGCCATAGTAGTAACCGTCCTTCTCCACGAACTGGAAGGGGTCCGTGGTCCAGTCCTCGCGGCGCGCCTCAACCACGTCTAGGTGCCCGATCAAGAGCACCGGTTGGTTCCTGCCCGAGCCGCGAAGACGCACCACCAGGTTCTTCTTACGCTGATTCGGGCCGAGGATATGGAGATCACTTTCCGGGAATCGAGCATCTCGAAAGCGCTGCGCCATCGCCTCCGACGCCGCGGTGACGCTGCCCACCGAATCGGTGGTATTGATCTCGATCAGCTGCTTGAAGATGTCGTGCGCCAGCTGACGGGTCGGGTCGTCGATCTGGGCTCGGAGGGCGGAAACTGCGAAAAGGGTGATCAAGAAAAGAACAAGCAGGGACCTTACCAACCACGTCTTCCACTGGGCCAAGTTAGGGTTCTCCTCCAGAGGGGAAAGTGCAGAAAACAGTAACAGATGAGTTAGACGCAGGCCAAATTGCCGGGCGCAGAGCCACCCGGAGATCCGGGCCAACCCGTTCCTGGTTGCGGTGCAGGCTCCCCTTGCGAGATGTCGTCATCTCCACAGTTTTCCACAGTTCCCGGGGCTCTAGACACTGCGCAAGCGGGTGTAAACTGACTCTATTCCGCTCACAGATCTCACCGCCTGGCAAGAGGCCGAAATGATTTCGAAGTGTGCGAATCCGGCTTGCTCGGCTCGTTTTCTCTACCTCCACAGTGGCAAGCTCTTTCGCTTCGAACGCGAGGCACAGGAAGACGACGGTCCGTTCCTGGGCTTCGACCCTTCCGTGCGGAAACACTCCCAGGGAGTGGAGTTCTTCTGGCTGTGCGAGGCGTGCGCCGCGGTGATGACCCTGGTGTATTACCCACGCATCGGCGTAACCACCCGGTGGCTACGGCCCGAGCTCAAAGCCTCATAGGGTTGGAGCCGGAGAGGGTGCGCTCGCGTCGTATTTGCCACCCAGCGCGAACCAGCGGATTTTCAGCATCTCCCAGAACATCCGCATACCGTCGCGCAGCGGTTTCAGCCGTGTTCCTTCCCGATGAGCCCAGCGCACTGGGACTTCCTTCACCCGGTAGCCGAATTTGCGTGCGAGATACAGGATTTCGGGGTCGAAGCCCCAGCGTTCGATCTTCTGCAGCGGAAAAATCGTCAGGGCAGCCCGTCGCGTAAATGCTTTAAAGCCGCATTGCGTGTCCTTGTAATCGAGGCCGAGAATCAGGCGCAACAGCAGGTTGAAGATGCGGCCGTACAACTGACGGTGCAGCGGCTGGCGCTGGGTTTGCAACTCGCTGCGCAGCCAGCGCGAACCGATGGCCACCTCTGCGCCCTCGGCCAGCGCCGCGAACAGCGCGGTTGACTCTTCAATAGGGGAGGACAGATCGGCATCGCTGAACAAGATCACCTGGCCCTGGGCGTGCAGAACGCCGTTGCGCACACTGTATCCCTTGCCGTGATTGCCCGGGTTTTCAATGAGCCGCACGACGGGATTCGCTGCGGCGTGCTGCCGCACGATCTGTGCGGTATCGTCGTGGGACCCGTCGTTGACGACCAGGATCTCCGCCTCCCACCCGCTGCGGGCGCTGAAGGCGAGGATCTTCTCGATCGTCCCGCCGATGCGGGCACTTTCGTTGTACGCCGGGATGACGATGCTGTACTGCAACGATTCTTCCCTTCACCCTCGAAGAAAGACCCGATTGATATTAGGGTACGCCTTCGTGGCCTGTCCTGAGGCCTCAACTGGCCGAGAATGCGTGGGCTTCAGCCGCTGGACTCAGCAGTAGATGTGCACTCGACGGCTGGAGTTGGCGAAGTAAGCCCTCTCACGCCGACTCCGGGGAGACAAAGGGCGGATTCTACGCCACTTGCCGCTTCTTCAGCATGGCAAAGAACTCCGCAACCAGGTCTTCGTCCCACAAGCCATTCTGCGCCTCCACCCGCATGGTGAGTGCGGCCTGCTCGTGGCCGAGCGCCGGCTTGTAGGGGCGTGCGGTGCGCAACGCGTCATAGACATCGACGACCTGCAGGATGCGCGGCAACAGCGGGATCTGCCCTCTGCGCAGGCCATCCGGATACCCACTGCCATCGGAGTGCTCGTGATGGTGGCGAATGATGGGCAGCACCAGCCGCAGCGACTTGAGCGGCCTGCAGATGTTCTCCCCGGTAACGGGATGCTGTTTCATGATCTCCCACTCGGGGGGAGTCAGGTTCGAGCCCTTTTTCAGGATCTCGTCCGGCACCGCAATCTTCCCCAGGTCGTGCAGATAGCCACCCCGTCTGAGGGCGATGATGGACGCTTCGTCGAGGCCGAGATGACGCCCCAGGCCCGCGGCGCGGCGCGCCAGTCGTTCGCAGTGGCCTTCCGTATAGGGATCGCGCGATTCAACGCTCAGGCCGAGCGTGCACAGGACAGACTCCGCGTTTTCCAGCTCATCGGTGAACTCTTTCAGCTTCAGCAACGAGCGGACGCGGGCGAACAGCTCTGCCGGGAAAATCGGTTTGTTCAGGAAGTCATCCGCCCCGGCCTCGATCCCCTTCAGCTTATCCTCGCGGTCGCTCAATCCGGTGATCAGGACGAAGGGCACCAGGCGCGTCGCCGGGTCTCCCTTCATCTGATGGCAAAGTTCGTAGCCGGTCCGGCCCGGCATCACCACGTCCGAGATGATGAGGTCGGGGGTGTGCCGGTGAACTTCGGCCTCGGCTTGGGCCGCGTCGTGAACTGCCACCACGTCGTAGCCTCGGCTGGCCAACAACTCCCGCATCAGCTCGACCATTTCCGCATTATCATCCACCACCAGGATGCGGGGTATGCGGCGGTGAATCAGGAGCTCGCCCATAAGCGTACGGTAGTTAGAAGGGCGCCAGCTCTGCCGTGTTGCCCCGGAGTCTGCCGAGTCTGACGGCCTCCCGGATTGTAACGGAATTGGCGGTGGAAAGAAGATCGATTTTTCACGGGGATAATTTCCTGGGTCGGTGCGGGAAATGTAAGCCAGTGTAGCGGCTAAACTTGTTCGACCCGTTCGTTACCTTAGACCATGGATCTCAGCTCTACACTGCTCTCCTGTCTCTGTTTTCCCGCTTCGTTGGCCGTACCCAAGCCGCACGTCATCTTTCTCGACAAGTGGACTTCGTCCGGTGGTACTTCGGCCCGCCGCCGACAGGGCACTGAATCTCGAGAGCCGGCGAGAACGAACTTAGCTGGTCAAGGTTTGGCTCCGCCCGGCTTGTTGCCCTGGGACTGCGCGAGCTTCGCCGCCTTCTGCAACGCCCGGGCTGCTTCCTCGTTCCGTCCTGCCTGCAGGTAGGCCTGCGCCAGCTCTCGTTGGGTTTCTGCGTTTGCGGGATCGAGTTGCGCGGCTTTCTCCAGGGAGGTGATCGCGGCGTCCGTGTGCTGCCGCTTGAGCTGGACCAGACCGAGTTCACGGTACGCTTCGCCGTTCCGCGGGTTCAGCGCGATGGCCCGTTGAAATGCCTGTACCGCCTCCTGCTCACGGCCCAGTCCGTCGAGCGAGCTGCCCAAGAGCACCCAGACGTCGTCATCTTTGGGATTGCGCTCCGCCAGTCGGGCAAACATCTGGCGTGCCTCCTCATAACGGCCGGTCGTTCCGTAGATCAGTCCCAAGTCGTATTGCGCGGTAGCATCTCCCGGGTCGAGCGCGAGCACGCCCTTCAGCGCGGTCTCTGCCGAAGAATAATCTTTCTTCTGCAGATACGCTTCGCCCAGCAAACCAAGCGCTGTCTTGTTCCCGGGGTTCTTGGCTACGGCCTGCTGAAGCCCGCCGATAGCCTGATCCAGTTGTCCCCGGCTCATCGCCTGGCCAGAGCGGCTGATAAAGACGACGTAGCCGTTTCGCCGCTCGACAAAACTGCCGGCTGCAATGAGCAGGATACTGGCAGTGATGAAGATGAAGGTTTCGTAACCCCACCGCCGGTCCGGGTGCGCCATCAGGTACGGTGCGAGGGCGGCCCCCAGCCCCAGTCCCATCACCAAGCCGCCCATGTGGGCCGCATTGTCGATTCCGGGGAAAGCGTGGCCGAGGTAGAGATTCACTGCCACCACGACCAGCAGATTCCTCAGCAATCCCTTGCGCGCCACTTCAGGAAACGGGAGTTTGCCCAGGTAGAGCGCGCTGATCAGAGCGCCCACCAGGCCAAAGATCGCTCCCGACGCGCCCGCTCCCACGACCAGCGGGTTCCGGAACAAGCTCGCCAGGCTTCCGGCAATCCCGCATAGCGTGTAACTCAGGAAGTACGTCCAGCGCCCGAAAATACGCTCCGACAGCCATCCCAATTGCCACAACGCCCACATATTGAAGGCGATGTGCAGGATCCCGACGTGTAGGTAATTCGAGGTCAGGATGCGCCAGGGCTGCCCGTCCAGCGACAGCGGCCCGAAGTTAGCGCCCCATTTCAGCAGCAGCGAGTTAGGCGGCTCGAACGTATGCGCCACCACCGCCATTGCGACGAACACCAGCACGTTGACCGCGAGCAGCGCCGTCGTGACCGGCGGCCTGCGGGAAGCCACGCGGACGACCGGTCCTGCCGCCTGCCCAGCGACCTGAGCTAGGGTTTGCGGGTTTGAGCGTTGCATTGCCTGGCAGTTGGGGCAGAGCTCAGGTAATTCGCCAACCGAAAAAGACGGCAATTCCCGCCCGCAACGCGCACAATTCGCCATGAACAACCCCTGCGATGCACACAATAGTCTATCGGAAAGGCCTGCCAGCCAGCAGTCAGCTCTCAGACCGCATATCCTGTTGCTAACCGCGAAAGAGCCGAGCGTTGGGGTGGAAAGAGTCCGTAGAGTTGCATCTGGCCTGATCCCCAGAGGCGGCGACCTTCAAGTCAATCGCCGGCTGAGAGCTGGCTGCGGCTTCATCCTTCACCCTGCCGTCTCCACCGCGGGCATCTCCTCGGCCACCGTCTTCGTCTTGATCTTGGCGCTGGTGACGAGAATAACCGAGGCCACGATGATCGCCGTGCCGGCAAGGATGTAACGGTCCAACTGTTCGCTGCGCAGCAGCCAGCCCAGGAATACCGCGACCAGCGGGTTCACATAGGCGTAGGTGGAAACCTTGGAGCTTGGCGCGTTACGCAGGAGAAAGATATAAGACGTGTACCCGATCCAGGAGCCGCCCACCACCAGGTAAAGCACCGCGCCCAGGCCGCGCGCCGTCCATGTGACACGGGAGGGATCGCCGGCCAGCAAGGCAAAAAGAAGGTTCGAGATGCCGGCGAAGGTTATCTGCCACGCGGTCGAGCTGAACGGATCTTCTCCCACCAGCCAGATTTTGGATAGCACCGAGCCCAGGGCCCAACTGAAGGAGCAGAGCGGCAAACTGAGCGCGGCCCACAACTCGCGCCGCCCCAGCGTGCCGGTGGCCATCAGCTTCGGCCACAGCAACACGGCCATTCCGATGATTCCCAAGCCCAGTCCGGCAAGGCCACGAGGGGCGATGTGATGTTCCTCGAGCATCCACGTCTCAAGAATCAGAAACCACAACGGTGTGCTCGCGATCAGCAGCGCCGAGAGACCGCTGGGCACGACCTTCTCGGCATAGGACAGCGTGAGGTTGCCGCCCATCAGCAGGAGCGTGCCCACCACCGCCATGTTCCAGAGCTGGCGGACGCTGAACCAAACCTGCCGCCCGCTGAGACCACAGTAGAACAGCATCAGGATCCCGGCGATCAGGAAGCGCGTGGCACACATCAGTGCGGGCGGAATACGCTCGACGGCGATGGCAATCGCCAGGTAGGTCGACCCCCAGAACAGGTACACCAGTCCGAAGGCAAGAATGACCTTCCACCGAGATGGAGCCGCGGTCGTCACGTCGCACGTGGAAGGCTGAGAATATCAAAACCGCGAGGGTAGATTGGGGTTTCCCTCCCGTGGGCAAGCCGACGCGGTACCGGCTCACTGCTGCTGTTTGTTCCAATCCTCCTGTGACAAGACCTTCAGCGGCTCCATCTTCGCCTGGCCCAGCCCCGCGTTGACCGGCGTCAGGTCTTTCGTGGTCAGCGAATCGAACTTCGCCTTCGCTTCCTCCAGCTGTTTCTGCAGCACGTCCTTGCGCTCGAGCTGCGATTGAGTGGGCCGCTCGATCGAGCCGTTCACTCCGCCATAAAGTTCGCCCAGCTTCTCGCGCAACTTGCGCTCGCCCGTGATCATGCCCCCTTCCCGGGTGGCGACCAGCGAAGCGCGGAAGTCCTCGAGCGTTCCCGCGTACTTGTCCAGCTCGGCCTTGAGCTCGGGATCGACTCCCGCGTGTGTCGCGCGCTGGCGGGCCTGGTCGCGCATATCCACCGTAGCATCGACCACATAGGTCAGCTGGCCCAGCATGTCGTCGAGCTGCCGCACCGTCTTCTGCTGCAGGGCGCGGTCGTCGGCGCTGGCCCGGGCCCGCGGGTCAGCGACCATCTTGATCTCTGACACGTAATTGTTCTGGCCCTTGATCATCTTCACCTTGTACGTGCCCTCGGGAACCTGCGGCCCAAAGAACGCGTACGGCTGCTCCACCAAGGATGCGGCGGCCGGCACCTTGGGTGGCTTGATTCGCTCCGCCCACTGCACCCGATTCACGCCCTTGCGCGGATCCCCCTGCAGGGTGGTGACCAGCTGTCCTTTGGAGTCATAGATCTCAAATTGCAGCGCCCCGAAAATGTTCCGCTTCTTCTGGTAATAGACGATGGGAGCCGACTCCGGCAGAGAGCGTCCCGCGAACTCGGAGTTCCCGTCAAAACGCTGCTCGTCTACCGGCAACGCCAGCAGAGCCGCACGCGTCGGGAGAATGGCTGCATCCTGGGCCAGGATCTCCGGCGTCAGAGCGCGCAGGGGCGTCAGGTCGTCGAGAACATAGATCCCGCGGCCGTGCGTGGCAATCACCAGATCGGACTCGCGCGGCTGAATGACGAGATCACGCACCGCCACATTCGGCAAGTGGCCCTTGAACTGCGCCCAGTGCGCCCCCCGGTCGATGCTGAGAAACAGGCCGGACTCGGTGCCCACAAACAGCAGGTTGGGATTGACCAAGTCCTCGCGCACCACGTGAGCGTAGCCCTTCAGATCGGCCGTCGAGAGCGACTTCCAGGTCTTTCCATAGTCGGTGGTCTGGAACACATAGGTCTTCATATCACCGGTGGCGTGGCCGTCGAAGGTCGCGTAAGCCGTCCCGGGCTCGAAGTGACTGGCCTCGATGGTGGAGACCCAGGTTCCTGGCGGCAACCCCCGAATGCTCTTCCCCACGTCAGTCCATTTCTTCCCCTGATCGCGGGTGATCTGAACATTCCCGTCGTCGGTCCCTGCCCAGATCACCTTGTCGTCCTTGGGAGACTCGGCGATGGTGTAGATGGTTTCGTATTTCTCTGCCTCGGAATTGTCGATGGTCAGACCGCCGGATTGTTCCTGGTGCTGTTTCTGGGGATCCTGGGTCGTGAGGTCGGGCGAGATGCGCTCCCACGACTCGCCCCGGTCGCGCGAGCGGAACAGGAACTGGCCGCCGATGTACAACGTCCCGGGATGGTTGGGACTCAGATGGATGGGCGTGTTCCAGTTGAAGCGGAAGTCGGGTTCGTTGGCCCGGGGCAGCGGTTGAATCTCCTTGGACTCTCCCGTAGAACGACGCACGCGCGCGACGTGTCCACCCTGGTATTCGACGTACATCAGGTCGTGATCGGTGGGATCGGCGAACGCCCAGAAACCGTCGCCTTCGCCAATGACCCGCCAGTGGCGGTTGCCGATGCCCCCCGGATATCGCGACGGGCCCATCCAGCTGCCGTTGTCCTGCAGCCCGCCGTACACGTTGTACGGGTCGTCCATGTCCGTGCTGACGTGGTAGAACTGGCCCACGGACAGATTGTTGAGGAAGCGGAAGTGGTTGCCCCGGTCCAGCGACTGGTAGACGCCGCCGTCGTTACCGTCGAGCACTTCTTCCGAGTTTCGGGGATTGATCCACAGCGCGTGATGATCGGGGTGAACCCCCCCGCCAAAATCTTCCAGTGAGAAAACCGCGCTGAAGGACTTGCCGCCGTCTTCGCTGACGGTGAGGCCGAAACCCGGCTTGTAAACTCGGTCGGGTTGGTTGGGATCGACCACAACCCGCGCAAAGTAGAACGGACGTCCGCTCACGTTGAAGGAATTGTTCATCTCCTTCCAGCTGTCGCCGGCGTCATCGGAGCGGTAGAGCGCGGTATAGTTCCGGGCCTCGACCACGGCATAAAGGCGGGTCGGCTCGGATGGAGCAACCGCGATCCCGATGCGGCCTAGATCGCCCGCGGGCAGGCCCTTACGAATTGGCCGCCAGCTGGCTCCGCCATCGGTTGACTTCAACAGCCCGCTGCCCGGCCCGCCCGAAAGGAACGTCCAGGGCTGGCGCCGTACTTGCCACATTGCCGCGTACAGCACATCCGGATTCTGCGGATCCGTGGCCATCTCCGCGCACCCGGTGTTCTCGTCCAGGTAAAGGATCTTGTTCCACGTCTTGCCCCCGTCGGTGGTCTTGAAGACGCCTCGCTCCTGGTTGGCATTCCACAAGTGTCCCAGCGCGCAGGCATAGACGATCTTGCTGTCCTTGGGATGAAGCAGGATGCGGCTCAGATGTTCGGTGTCGCCCAGGCCCATGAACTCCCAGTTCTCCCCGCCATCTTTGGAACGGTAAAGCCCGGTCCCTACCGACACGCTGTTCCGCACCCATGATTCGCCCGTCCCCACCCACACGGTGTCGGGACTGGAGGGATCGATCGCGATGGAGCCGATCGACTGGGTGGGTTGCGTGTCGAAGACCGGCTTGAAGGTCATGCCGCTGTCGTTGGACTTCCAGACGCCGCCTCCGGCCGCCCCCACATAGATGGTTAGACGCTGGCCAACCGAAACCGCCGCAATGTCGGCAATGCGGCCGCCCATGGCGGCGGGTCCAATGCTACGGGCGGAGAAACCGCTCAGGCTGTCGGAATCAAGCACGACCTCCTGGCCGAAGGCGCAGATGGCGGCGGCGAAGAGCACAAAGGCGCCGAGCACAGCACAAAGAGAGCGGAGGGGCATGGAAAACCTCGAAAGGAGTTTGATTTGGTTGTCGTGCCGGATTGCGCACGCGATTCGTTCATGGAAAGCCCGCCACGGGTGGGCGGGCAAAATGAGGCGGCAACCGGTTTCGCGTTTCCCGCGTCAACGAAAACCTCTCGAGCTAGTTCTTGGGATTTTCGGTAGCCTTTTTCTCTTCTGGCGGCGGTGGCGGAGAGGCCGGCGGCATCTTGAAGCTGGCCCCGTCCACGGGAACGTTCAATTCGATCTTATCGATGGTGATCTTCTGGCGTTCCTGCGACCCCTGCATGCCGCTGTCGAGGGCAAAAGGAAACATCAGTCCCCCAACTTCGCGGTAATCCCCGATGGAGGTTTCGAACTGCTGCTCGCTCCCGCGCACGACCCGTTTCCCCTCTTCCTTGATCTCGAGGTAGCTATCGGCGTCGAGATAGATGGTGTCCACGTCTCCATTCTTGCGCGTCAGCTTGAGCTCGTAGGCGTCGGTGCCTTCCACCTTATCTTTGCCGAGCAGTTCCACGGCGTGCCCCTTGGCCTTGTAGTCAACCAGAGGGCCGTCGATATCGGATTCGTCCTGCAATTCCTTGAGTTCGTCGGCCGCGATCGGTTCCGCGTCCTTTTTGCCCATGAAGGGCATGATCGCCCAGCCCGATGTGCCATCGTAGGCGCGAATACCCGTCATCCCCTGCAGCGTAAACTCCATGCGAGCTTGCTCGGGTCGCTTGATGATCATCACGATGGGTGCTTCCATCGGCCCCATTGTCATCTTCCCCGTCATGCGTATGCTGTTGACGGACTTGATCTTGTCCATGCCACCACGGGCGGCGACGTATTTGGCGATGAGCTCGTCAGCCGTCTGGGCATAGAGGACGGGGGAAAGGACGGCAACGACGAAACCGGCAAGCTTCAACTTCCGCGTCATGAACGCTCCTCCGAAAAGACTCACAACGTTTCCCGTCGCGAGGCACACGTAAAGGCTGGATTTGAGCTCTCCAACATAGTCGCCGGGGCAAAGCAGTGTCAAATCAGCGGCGTGGCGTCCCCCTGACACTCGAACTCACGCGACAAACGCTGCCCCTGGCTGGGGCAACGCAACCTAGCGGGAAGAACTGGAGTGGCGTGCGGCGGTGAGGATCGGGAGGCTCCTCGGTCTTGAACCTCTGTGCGGGCATCCTTTCCTTTGCGACACTCTTCTGGCATATTGCATCATTACGAAATGCGGGCGGACTGCGAGGTAGAGCCGAATGCCTTCCCCCGACGACAAGCATTTCCTGGCGACCATCACCAAACGCGTGGACTTCGCGCCGGAATTGTGGATGATACGCGTCGACGCCGGCGCCGAATTCAAGTTTGTTCCGGGCCAGTACGCCACCCTGGGTGTCCAGGGGCAGGAAAAGCGTTCTGAACGGCCGTACTCGATCTGTTCCTCCCCGTATGAACGGGAGATCGAATTCTTCTTCGAACTGGTGCCCGATGGCGAACTCACACCCCAGATCTACCAGCTCAAGACGGGCGACTCGCTGCTGATGCGCAAGGCACCCAAGGGCCGCTTCACCCTCGACACCACCAGCGGCCGCAAACATCATTTCCTGGTGTGTACCGTAACCGGGGTGGCACCTTTCGTCAGCTACATACGCACCCTCTACCAAGACTGGAAACAGAGACACTTCGACGGCGATCACAAGCTCTACCTATTGAACGGCGCCAGCCGCTCCTGGGAATTCGGATACCTGGACGAGCTACAGCAGTTGGCCCGCGAAGTTCCCTGGCTGCAATACCTGCCGACCGTGAGCCGCGCCTGGGAAGACCCGGGCTGGAGTGGCGAGCTGGGCCGCGTCGACGAGTTGATCCGCAAATATGCCGACACCTGGGGCATCACCAGCCAGAACGCGGTGGCCTACCTATGCGGACACCCGGAAATGATCGAGCACGGCAAGGGGATTCTGAAGCGCATCGGCTTCACCAAGGAATTTCTGCGCGAAGAGATTTACTGGATCCCAGCAAAAGAAGGCGTGACGACAACCTAGCTCTTGCCCGCCGAGACCTTGCCTGCGCCGCCGTCTGCCGGGTGGGGCGTCGCCCTCGGTCACGTTTCCGTCCAGGGCCTCGAAACCCGCAGTTCCAGGTTTGAACCTTGCAAGCCCAAACCCGGCAACTTTAGAACCTCCTTCATTTTCTTTCCCGCTGCGCGTTTTCCTTTGCCATGATGTAGCGCTGTGCTGAGAGCTGACGGCCGATGCGGAGGCCCAATGAGAACGACATACTTTGCCCTCGTCACCTTGCTCGCACTGGGAACCTCTTTGGGGTGGGGTCAGACAGCCGGAGCAGCGCCCGCCGCGCCGCCCAAGGTTGCCCTGCTGGTTTACCAGCAGACACAGCCCGGCAAGGCTGGGACGCGGCAAGATCTGGAAGTCTCCATGGCCCAGGCGTTGGACCGGCTGGATGCCCCTTTTTCCTGGATCGACCTGGAGGCCGTGACCGGCCCCCCGGGCGCGCTCTTCTTCGATCCCGGCCAGTCCTACGAAGACATTGAGAAGGCCGGAGCCCAGCTGGGTTCGATCTTCGCCGCCCACCCGGAGCTGTCGCAGATGCAACAGCAGATCGATGAAGTGCTCACCAGTTCCAGCACCGTGGTGGCGTTGCGGCGGGACGATCTCGACTACCACGCCGACAGCATGGACCTGGCGAAGGCCCGTTTCCTGCGCATCGAGTTGGTGAGGGTGCGCCCCGGGCACGAGCGCGATTTTGCCGACGCCCAGACAACCTTGCGCGCCTTACTCGAAAAAAGTAAGTCTGACGCGGCGCGCGTCATCTACCAGGTGAACCACGGCATGACTCAGCCCACTTTCCTTATCGTAGAGGCGCTGCGCTCGCTGAAAGAGTTAGACGACCGGATCGCGGCCCGCAAGACGTTGGACCATGCACTGAGCGATGTGGACCGCGTCCACCTGGAACGCGTTGCGCAGGATGCCTACATCTCCCGCGAGACCAACCTCTACGGCATCCATCCCGAAATGTCCCACGTGTCCAAAGACTTCGCCATGCAGGACCCGCAGTTCTGGAAGGTGCAGCGCCCATAACCGGACGCGCAAAATCAGTTAGGTCGTCGTTTGTCCAAACCGTTCGCGGTAGTGCTTCCAGTAGCCCTCGACTTCCGCCATGATGCGCTGGAAGTCGCCGTCGCCACGGAGTTTGTCCCAGTTCCGGTCGCGCTGAAACCAGGGAAAGTTATGATTGCCCACGCGCACGGCTTGTCTCAGCCAGGCGAGAGCCGGTTCTTTGTCATCCAGCAGCGCGTACACTGCACCGATCCACTCCGCCAAGTCCCCGTCCACGACCTCCTCCGGTTTGTAGCGAAAAACCCGGGGATCAATCTTGTCACGTTGGCCGCGCGAGGCGTACACCATGGCGGAGAAGACCATGGGCTCTTCGTCGGCTTGCGCGCCGGCCAGCTGGGAGGCCCGCTCGAGCACTTGCTCAGCCTCATCCGTTTTTCCCTGGTAGTAAAGGAAATATCCCAGCAAGGCAACCAACTTGAACTGGTCCGGGTAGCGCTCCAGGGCACGCCGCACTTCCTCTTCGGCCTCATGGGCTTTGCCCTGATACAACAGCATCCGGCCATGCATCCAGTAGGCCTGGGCCGGGGTGGGATCAAGGTCGCGGCCGCGGCGAAAGGCAGCCTCGGCAGGGTCAGTCAGGCCAGAGTAATGATAGATGTATCCCAGATACTTCCAGGCCACCGGTGAATTAGGCGCCAGAGTGACAGCTTTGCGCAACAGCTGTATGGACTCTGCGTTCTTACCCTCCTCGGCATACACTCCTCCCAGTGCAAGGGTCGCCTCGAACGACTCCGGGTTCAGGGCCACCGCGTGGCGGGCGGCCTGCTCCGCCCGGGCGAGGTTGTGTGCCCCATTTCTCTGGAAGTTGGTGGCTTCGAGGGTATAGGCCTGCGCCAGCAGCGAATATGCATCCACAAACGCAGGATCTTTCTCGATGGCGCGCTGGGCCATGCGCTCCGCATCCTGCAGAGACTGGTGCTGCGAGTTCATGAAGTAGTCTGCCCAGTAGGCGTGTCCCTGCAGCAACAGGTTGTAGGCTTCCACCGAATGGGTGGACGAAGCCTTCAGCGATTCCTGCTCCGCTCCCGAGAGCTCGACGCGCAATCCATCCACCACCTTCTGCGCGACGTCATCCTCAAAGCGCAGCAGATCGTGGCCCTGAAGATCGTAGCGTCCGGCCCAGCGGGCAGCGCCATGATCAATCAGCTGCACGGAGACGCGCATGACTCCACCCACCCGCTGATAGGTGCCGGCCAGCACCGAGTTCACCTCGAGTTCGCGAGCGGCCTGCGCCAGATCCTGGGCACCGCCTGCGTACTTGCGGACAGAATTGGTGGGGCGCAGACAGATTCTGCAGGGTGGCCAACCTGCTGATGATGGCATCGGCGACTCCGACACCCCACACTTTGTCCTCGCCCTCGCCGGACAGGTCGCTGAAGGGCAACACCGCCAAGGTGCGCACCGAAGATGGAACGGTTGACTCCGGGGTGGCAGTAGCGGTTGAGGGTGGCGCCGAGCGATGGCGCACGAGAAAGCCAACGGCAGCGGCAATCAGCAGTGCAGTCGCAGCGATTGCAACCATGTTCCAGGTCTTCGGCTTCGGCCGAAGGTGCGTAGGCGGGACAACCCCGGATTCCGTCTCACGCTTGAGCCGCTTCAGGTCCGCGCGTACATCGCCGGCGTGTTGATAGCGCAGTTCTCGGTCTTTCTCCAGAGCCTTGTGGATGATCTCTTCCAGCTTGAGCGGCAGATCGGGGTTCACCCGCACCGGTGAAACCGGCCCGCGTTCCAGGATGGCGTTAAGGATGAGGCCGGTTGTATCGCCGCGAAATGGCAACAGCCCTGTCGCCATCTCGTACAACACCACCCCGAAGGAGAACAGGTCGCTGCGCGCGTCCAGTTCCCTTCCCTTTACTTGTTCCGGCGACATATAAGCCACCGTGCCTAACATGCTGCCCGGACTGGTCAGGTGCTCGTCGCTCAGAGCCGTGGGCGCGGCTGCTGCCGCCGAGACCTGGCTGGCGGCGCTGGGCATGACCTTGGCCAGTCCAAAATCGAGAATCTTCGCCTGCCCCCGCTCGCTGACGAAGATGTTGGCCGGCTTGATATCGCGATGCACGATGCCCTTGGCGTGGGCGGCGTCGAGCCCGTCGACAACCTGAATAGCCAAGTCCAGCAAAGTCTCGACGTTCATCGCTCGGCCCATGATGCGATGCTTCAGGGTCGAGCCCTCCAGAAATTCCATGGCGATGAAGGGTTTCCCCTGATGCTGTCCGATCTCGTGAATGGTGCAGATGTTGGGATGGTTCAGTCCGGAAGCGGCCCGCGCCTCGCGGCGAAAGCGTTCCAGCGCCTGAGGGTCCCAGGCGACGTCTTCAGGCATGAATTTCAGCGCCACGAAGCGCCCCAGTTCG
Organism: Terriglobales bacterium; assembly: GCA_035623795.1. GTDB lineage: Bacteria > Acidobacteriota > Terriglobia > Terriglobales > Acidobacteriaceae > DASPST01. The sequence goes on along the minus strand of DASPST010000095.1, from coordinate 10,780 downwards.
GTATCTTCGGCCTTATAAACAACGCCCATGCCCCCGCCGCCCAGCTTCTCGAGAATGCGGTAGTGGGAGATGGTTTCGCCGATCATGGGCTGAAATCTTAGGGCTGGAGTGGGGGCGAGTCAATGAAAGCAGAATCCCTGGGCAATGCCTTCCACGCAACCGCCTTTGCCGGAGAATTTGCCACCAGTGCCCGGGATGGATGTGAGCTTCGCATCCCTTGCCAGGGCACCGTGGACTTCATATCCGGTTCTTGTCCATGGGCTCGCGTGGCCATTGCGCGTCCTTCAGTCCGTGCCCGGTTCCCTTGCGCTTCGCTAGCCCTGTACCTCTCTTCGAGATGGGAGTGCACCTTATCGTCCTCGCGGCTGCTCAGGCTCGGCACAATCGGCATAGGGGGAGTGGTCACCCACTCTCCCCTGCCACACCACCAGGACATGCGGGTCCGCATCCGGCGGTTCCGTACGTTGAGCCTTTGCGGGCCGGAGGTTCGATTCGTCTTTCGCCCCGAGGGCTTCGCCGCTCGGCAGGTTTCCGTTTTCACCGTCTTCTGAACCGGCCAAGCTCAGCCGAGGCTGATGGGCTGGAGCCATGCCACCCGTGAGTCCAAACGTTCGACGGCTCGCGCTTACGGTTTGGGCCTTCCTCACTCGCGTGAGTGTCGGCTGCTTTCGATACGCGACCGCCGGATTTGCCACCAGCGTCCTTGATGGATATGGACTTCGTTGTCCGTGGCCGACTCGTCCGACGCCGTAGGCCTCGGATCCGGTTCTTGTACATCGGCCCGTATCTTTGCTTCACGCTTCCTTCGGACCCCACCTCGCGGTGACGCCCTTGCGCTTCGCTACCCTTCACCTCCATCAGGTTGAGACAGCACTTGCACCCGTTAGCTACCGAACATGCACGGCATACCACAAAAACGCCCGGCTCGGCGCCGGGCGCTTTTACTACTTGTGAACTTTGGTGTACTCGGTCAGCCCACGTGCTTGTCGAGAAGCTTCTGGATCTGCTCCTTAGGAACATAGCCCACGATCTGGTCCTTCACCTGTCCGTCCTTGAAGACCAGCAGGGTGGGAATGCTGCGCACGTTGTAGCGCATCGGCGTGGCCATGTTGCCGTCGACATCCATCTTGCCGACTTTCACCTTGCCCTCATATTCATGGGCCAGTTCATCCACGATCGGCGCGATAGCCCGGCACGGGCCGCACCAGGTGGCCCAAAAGTCCACCAGCACGGGCTTGTCTGACTTCAGTACATCCTGGTCGAAGTTCTGGTCTGTCACTTCGACGATTACGCTTGTTGCCATTGGTTCCTCCGCTGAACATTAGCTCAGTCGCCGACACCTGGTATTCGGCCAGCTTGCTGCGAATCCTTATGAGGGCTTAAGACGAGCTTCCTATCGTAACACTTGCATTGGATGCAGGGGAGGGGGAACAAGCTTCAGAGGTAGGAGGCTTCAGGCTTCAAGTTCTGCCAGGAATCCCAAGTCTGACAAAGGCTTCGCTGGCGCCACGCAGGTGGCACCCACAGGTATAAGGTCTGTCGTTTGCAGTTCCTTACGCCCCAAGGCCGAAAGAAAAAGCGCCCTGAACCTTCTCAAGTTCAGGACGCCTCGGCAGCCCTCCCCCAGAACTGCCAAACCACAACTGGATAGTATGTCTGACCCGGGAGAGTGTAAATGTCACTTTGGTAATTCTGCGCGGGCTTCAAGTCACTCCAGAACGCTCTCCAAAGTAATACAGCGCGTTGGTTGTGTAAGGCTCAGGCGTACTTCTTATTTCGCTGAAAGCAGAAGAGAAAAACCCTGGAAGCGGTATTCGCGGTAGTCCCCGGTTACGCTGGGACGCACCGTCCCCTCCTGAACTTTTTTCACCGCCTCCTCGAGGCGCGTCAGGAACACCGGCTCCGCTACCGGTACGTTGTGCGCGGGCAAAAGCAGCTGGAGTTGAGGCTCAAGCGCCGCCAGTTTTGCCACGGAACGGGCGTACGCGGTGAAGTCGGTCTCCGGCGTAAACAGGTAGATGGGGCCGGGATAAAACGTGTCCCCGGTGAACAGCAGTCCGTTCTTGCGGTCGAGAAGCGAAAGCGAATCGGGCGTGTGTCCGGGGGTAAACAGGATCTCCAGTTCACGGCCGCCCAGATCAATTCGTTCGCCGTCGTGCACGTAGCGGGAGATCTTCCAGGGACGGACCGCAAACGCCTCGGGAAGAACTCCCGCCGGCAACGTCCCGCAAATGCGCTCCGGGGTCAGCCCATCGCGAGAATAGGCATTGGACTGGCCTTTGGCGTTCTCGCGGGTATAGGCGGTGTCTTGGTCCAGGATTTCCGTGCCCTCGACGTTGGTGAACTCGGCGTTGCCGCCGGTGTGGTCGAAGTGGGTATGCGAATTGAGAACGGTGACGGGAAGCCTGGTCAGATGTGCAACCACTCCACGGATACTAGCAATGCCCATGCCCGTGTCGAACAGCAGCGCCAGCCGTTCGCCCAGGATCAAGTACGAGATAACCTCCTCGAACTGGTGAGGCTCGTAGATGGCCAAGACCCCTGGCCGGATGCGGTAGACCTCAAACCAGTCGCTCGGGACGCTGACCCGCTCGAGCTTCTTGTACTCCGGCCGCGGAAGTTCTCGGCACCACTCGGAACGTAGAGGTTCGGCGGCTGTTTGCGCAAAGCCCAACCCAGCGCAAAGCGCGAGCAAGAGAAGCAGGGCGTGGTGCAGGTTCGGATTCACAATTGGTTCTGCTGGCTGCAAAGATCTTAACTCAGCCAACAGGATCACGAGGCAGGATGGGAAGCGCGCCAGGCTTCCCGTGCTTTCGCTGCGAACGCACCGCAGGCGCCGAGCGCAGTCCTTCGCGATCCTGGCGGTCAACGGGTATGTCCCGGTGAGGCTACTGCTTTTGCCAACTCTTGCCGCCGTCGCTGGTGACCCAGGAGTCCCCGGCCGAGCTGGTGAGTTCCCCGTGTTGTGGATCCGTGAAGTCGAGCGCGACAATGTCGGCGGTAAGCGTGACTCCGCCAGCGGTGGGCCTGACCCTGGTCCAGTGCAAACCTGCATCCGTGGAGTGATAGAGCGCTCCGGCCGCGCCACCGACCCACACGTCGTTGCCGTTGGCGCAAAGGGCGTGCAGCTTCGGCTGGCCGCCCTCCGCTGTTGGCTCCTGGCGGTCCTTCTTGTTTTCTGAAACCCTGGCTGGACCATAACGGTCCAAGGCAGCGGTGCTGGTCCGCACGGTCGAGGACAACGTGGAGCTGTCTATCACCGGCACCGCTTCCCAGGTCTTGCCCGAGTCGAATGAACGCCGCAGCTGGCCTTCAGCCGAGATCTCCCAGCGGGGTATGGCCGGGCTAGCGGAGGGCGGACCGTTCGCCTCGCCGGACTGCAACGTGTTCTCTGTCGTCCCCGGTTTCGGCTCCGAGGCCGGCATGGGCGAGGCCTTCGCCTTGCCAAGCTCTCGCCTGGCAAGTGTGGTAGTGGCCGCCTGACTTTGAGCAGTAGCCACCGGAGTGGAACCAGCCTCGACCTGCACTGTCTCGGACTGAACAGGCACGGTCGCAGTCTGGTCGACCATGTCCGAGTGAGCGGTCACGCTGGCGCTCGGGGGGGCTGGACTTCGCGGGACTGACAACTGCAGCGGCGGAACCTGGGTCGCAACTCCCCCAGCCACGCCGGAGGGGGCCGTCTTTTTCAGGTTCAAGTTGGCCGTACCTTCCGATTCCTTGGCCATCAGCTTGTCCTCTTCGACCGCCTCAGGTTGCGCTGTTGGGCCCGTAGCGGACGCCGGCTGGGGAGGCGAGGTCTTTGCGGCCGATGCCCTCTCCGGTTGCTTGGCTGGCACGGATCTCTTCTCTGCGGGCTTCGCAAGCTCCGCCGCAACCGGGACTGATCTCTCGTCGCGGGCGAGGCCGTCTTTCTGGACGGGCACCGCCGGCGCCGTGTGCTTCATGTCTTGCCGGACCAGCACGGCAGCCCCTACAACGACGCAGCACGCCGCGACCGCTCCCCAGCGAACGGCTGGCCAGCGGAACCACGCCGAGGATGATCCCCCGCGTGCCGCAGGTGCAGGCTCAGCGGCAGGCACCGCAGTAGCCACCGCGAGGATCTCGCGGCAATCCTGGCAGAGGGTGACATGTTCCAGCACACGCGCCCGCTCACGCCCCACGAGCGAATGCTCGGCAAAAGCGGTCAGAACATTGGGGTCGGGGTGCTCTCCCACCGCTCCCCCGGCTCGCAGCCGCTGGCGCACGATTTTGGGCAGTTGCTCCATGTTCCGTTGCCAGTTCCCCGTCAGCAGTCCCAGTCATCCGGTTGGCCCGCCAGCGGTCCCGAGGGCGTCCTGTCCTCGGCGCAGCGAGACCGCCACCGGCCCCCCTGAATTCTCATCCCGGGCCGTCGCCGGCCTGGGCCTCAACGTTCTTCTCTGGGAACGTCCGAGTCGAAGAATCTTGCGCCAGGCGATCCCGTACATTCAAGGACAGATCCCGCACGTCCACCGCCAGCGCCTCCTCGGCCTGGCCGCGGCTCATGCCGCGCCGCACCAAGGCAGCCAGAATCTGCTTGCGCAAGTATTTTGCCAGCTTGTCAAGCTTGCGGCTGATGGTCGATTCGTGCACCGAGAGCAGACGCGCGGTCTCGGCCAGAGTGCGGCCATCCAGGTAGTAGGAGGCGAGGATAAACCGATCCTCCGCCGGAAGCGCCCCCAGCGCCGCGTCGGTGGCAGCGACCAGGCGCGGGTCGGCTGGGACTGAAGGCTCCGGCTCTGGGGCGGCGAATTGGGCGCCTCCTTCGCTCTCTTCATCGAGGCTGAGGTTGCGCCGGTTGCGGCGGTAGCGATTCACGTGCTCCTGCGCCATCACCGTGCGCAGCCAGCCTTCCAGAGAACCGCGTCCGGTGTAGGAGCTGAGCTTCGAGACGCGCCGGCCTTCGCGCAGTTCGGTCCCATAAAGATTGGCGTAGAGCGAATCGGCCAGGTCGCGCGCGGCGGAGTCCTCGCGGGCAATCTGCAAGCCGATGTCGTAGAGCTTTTCGCGGTAGCGAGTGAGAAAAATCTCCCAGGCGTGCTCGTTACCTTCGGCGCAGGCCCGCGCCAGCACCAGCTCTTCGACGCGCAAGCAGGCGCAGAACCTGCGGATCTCTGAGGCGTCGGCGTTGCCCGCGTACTTGCGGACCACTTCCGCCAGGATCACGTCCAGTCTGCTCTGGCTCATCCCGAACTGCGCGGCGGACGATTTGGCGTAGAGCTCGGTTACCAAGGTTTCGAACTCGGGGGGAAGGCCGGTCGCGGGTTCCGTGGCACGTTCCATCGCGGTCTATCCTCCGAATGCTAACGCATGTTTTTCGATGCAAGCTAGAGGGTTTTTGCCGTTCTCCGAGCAACAAAGGGCGAAGGGCGCATGCTCGGAAAGAAGAGCCGGGCATAGTCAGGGAGAAGTGTGCTCTCGTCCTGGGAGGGACGCATGAATCCGAAGGCATTTCTGGTCGCAATGGGCCTAGCTGCTCTGGCCGGGCTGGTGGTCGCGCACCGGGAAGAGGCAGCGGCGGGCGAGGTTCCCACCGCGGCGGGCGACTACAAGGTACTAGAGCCGATCCGGCACGGGAACCTGACGGTGTTTCCAGTGGTCGTAGCTCGCTCCTATGACACCAGCGAGTTCCTCACGCTGGATGAAGGTTTGCGCAGCGGCGAGGTCGTGGTCACCGAGTCAGGCAACGTGCAGGGATTGATTCGCCGGCCGCCACACGGGGGCGCAGCCCTCCCCCGCCACCCTGGGCCGCAAGTCAATACGCTGGTCCTGGTGAACAACTCAAAACGCCCCCTGCTCCTGTTGGCCGGGGAGATCGTGACCGGAGGCAAGCAGGACCGGGTCATCGCCAAGGACCGCATCGTTCCGGCCGAGAGCGATCCCATCGACCTGGGGGTGTTCTGCGTGGAGCCGGGACGCTGGGTGGCAAGCAGCGACAACTTTGGCTCGCTGAAAATGGCGATGGCGGCGCCTTCGGTGCGGGGCAGCGCCATGGCCGAGAAGGACCAACAGAAAGTGTGGGAGCAGGTGGGACGAACCAAGGATCAGATGACCGTGGAGGTGGAAGCGGCGGCACCGCCGAGCGCGGCGCCCTCAGCCGGACGGGAACTGCGATCGACGACTTCCTATGCCAAGGTCATGCAGAACGAAGCCGTGCAACAGCAGGTTGACTCGGTAGCCAAGCCGGTCGAAGAAAGGTATGCAAGCACCATCCGGCAACTGCGCGACCGCCACGCCGTGGGGGTGGTGGTGGCGGTAAGCGGGCAGATCGTGTGGGCCGACATCTTCGCCAGTACCAGCCTGCTTGAGAAGTACTGGCCGAAGCTGGTGCGCTCCTACGCCACCGAGGCGGTGGTCACGCGGGCCAAGGGCGCCCAGGTGAGCGAGAAGATGGCCGAGGAGTTCCTGGAGCGGATCGAGGGGCAGCATAAAACCGTGGACAGCGAACCAGGCCTGTACCGGCACACCGAAATCTGGGGCGACGGGTTCAAGGCATTTGAGTTGACCTCGTTGCTTCCCAAAACCGGGTTTGCCGTGCACATTGCCAAGATGGCGGAGTGAGACGGAAGCTGATTTCAGCCGGGCAGAGTTTGCAGAAGCTTGGCTGAGGGCCACCGACGACCGTTCTCAGCGACTGCTTTCATACCAACTCCGCCAGGCGGCGGGGTCGTCAGGAAGGTTCTGGCCGGTGATGTCGCGCAGAGCGTGGAAGGCGAAGGCGTGGGTGGGTGCGTCGAGGGTGGGATCGTCGGTGTAAGTCAGGATTTTGGGAATGGCGCTGCGACGCAGGTCGGCGGTGAACATGCCGGACTGCGCCAGACCGCAGGCGGCGCGCTCGCGCACGAGGGTCAATGGATCGTCATGGAACGTCTGCAGCAGGGGTTCCACGGCCGCTTCGCTGCCAACCAGGGCAAGTCCCTCGACCGTCCACTGGCGCGACACCGGATCCTGGTCGTGGAGGTGGTCGATGAGAGTCTGGGTGATGCGATCCGTTTCAACTCCGCGATTGGCGATGAGGCCCAGGGTCCACAGCGCCCAGATGCGAGTCGCGCGGTCGCTCGACTGGGCTTGTGCGATTAGGCGGTCGGCGCTGGCTGGCGTTTTTGTGACGTTATAGGCCGCGAGATCCACTTCGACGCCAACCGCGCGGACGCCCAGATCATTCGAATTCAGGGCTGCGGTGAGGAGCGCGTTGAGATTGTTAGTCAACCGCAGGCGCCCACGCCAGCGGTCAACCCGGGCCGCGATCTGCTCGGTAACCCCATCGGAGTGATGCACGGCGCGCTCGAGCAGAAGTTCTGCCTGTTTCTGCGCCGGCTGCCGGTCGAGCTTTTCCAGGTCGTGTTCCGATAGAACCGGTGGCCATACCGGTCCGGAACTCTGCTGAACGAAGAACTGCTCGACGCGCTGCCAGGCGGCGCGCACGCCACCCGCGGCCACGAAGGGCAGAGCCAAAACGACTCCCGCCAGAATCGCTGCCAGAACGCGCCCACTCCCTCCCTGCGGCTCTACCGGCTTGTAGGAGACAAGGTCCGAGCCCGGGCCCAGCGTGCCGTAATCCCGGGCAGGCTGAACAGGCGAGTCAGCGCCCGCCGTTGCGGATGCGGTTGGACTCGCGGCTGGGGCGCCGGTCGGCATGGGGGGAAGTCTAGAGTTGCGGCCGCGCCCGGTAAAGTTACGTTAGTCGTTGAAACTCAGTCATTGGTCCTTGGCTAAGCGGACTACAGCCAATGGTTTGCGATCGCCGGTGAGCACATACGTGATTGTTCGCAGACAGTACAAGCGGACTTTACAGGCAGGAGACCAGCTTCAAGCTCTGAGCTTCCTGGCTCCTGTTTCCCGAGAGTATCATTCCATGGCATCCCTCATTGCATTCTCTTTGAGTCTTGGAGGTCGCCATGCGGCGATTGGTGAAACTTCGAGTGGTAGTAGCGTTGGCGGCTTTGCTGGTTGTGGCGTTTGCCGCCTCGGGCGCCGGATACCACGTGGTGAAGAGCTACAAGCTGGGAGGTGAGGGCGGTTGGGACTATCTCAACCTCGACAGCGCGGCGCGGCGGCTCTACATTGCCCGGGCCACGCGGGTGATGGTAGTCGATGCCGACTCGGGCACGCTGGTGGGCGAGATTGCCGACACCCCCGGCGTGCATGGCATCGCCCTGGCTACGGAACTGGGCAAGGGCTTCATCAGCGCTGGCGGGGAGAACATGGTCAGCATCTTCGATCCTAAAACCTTGAAGACCACCAGTAAGGTGAAGGTGGGCGATCGTCCCGATGCGATTTTGTACGATCCTGCCACCAAGCGCGTGTTCACCTTCAACGCCAGCAGCCATGATGCCACGGCGGTGGATGCCCTGAAAGGTGAGGTCGTCGGGAGCATTCAGCTGGGCGGCAAACCCGAGTTTGCGGTCAGCGATGGCAAGGGCACGATTTACGTGAACCTGGAGGACAAGAACCAGCTATTTGCGATCGATCCCGCGAAGCTTTCGGTGAAGTCGCGCTGGCCGTTGGCGGGGTGCGACGAGCCGAGCGGGCTGGCGATGGACCGGCAAAACCGGCGGTTGTTCTCCGGTTGCGGCAACAAGGTCATGGACGTGGTGAACGCGGACACCGGCGACGTGCTCGCGCTGCTGCCGATCGGGGAGGGCGTGGATGCGACTGCCTTCGACGACGAGACGGGGCTGGCGTTCGCTTCCTGCGGCGAGGGTGTGCTGACCGTGGTACGGGAGGAGTCTCCGGATAAGTTCGTGGTCGTGGAGAATGTGGCGACGCAGCGCGGCGCGCGCACCATGGCTCTGGACCAGAAGACGCACAACGTGTTCACGGTCACCGCGCAGTTCGGTCCGCGACCGGAGCCGACGCCCGAGATGCCGCATCCGCGGGCGCCGATTCTGCCGGATAGTTTCGTGGTGCTGGTGGTGGGGAAGAGCCCATAGCAAGTGGCGAATACGCTGGGGCGTGCTCAGCTGGCCTTTGCGGCTGGGAGTGGTCGGAGTCGACGAAGTCGCCGACTCCGAGGCCAAATCCGCACGGTGTGTCCGGCTCGGGGCTACGCGGCGGGTCGAATGTTCTGATTGACCCGGAAGAAGTTCTTAGGGTCGTACTTTTTCTTAATGCTTGCCAGACGCTGATAGTTGTCTCGATAGGTGGCTTGCACACGGTCCTGGCCTTCGTCCATCATGAAGTTCACATAAGCGCCCCCGGCCGAATAGGGATGCAAGGCCTGCCAATACTCTTTGCACCAGGCCGTGATCTTTTCGTTGTTGCCCGGATCAGGGTCCACGCCCACGATGACCTCAGCGAACAAGGCCTCGCGGAAACTGTAAGCGGTATCGTTCTTGCCGACGCGCTGGGGTGCGCCATTCACGGGATACAGGTGCATGGTGGAGAGCATGGTGGGTATCCTGGACCCGTGTTCGACGTGCCGCGCAATGGCTTCCTCGCTCAATTCGGTGAAGTTATCCGCCCGCCAGTACCATTGCAGGCCGGGAACGAACAAGGGATCAAAGATGCTCTGCGCCGCGGGGAATGGCACCAGCCCGACATGGTCAAAGAGCGGGTTGCCCAGCGTTCGCATTGGTTTGAGAGCTGCTTCGGCCTTTTCGGCAGGCGCGGTGCAACACCACACTATGCCGCATACGGTCTTATGGTGCAGATGCTCGGGGAACATCGGGGCGGGCGGGACGACGAGGAAGGCGAAAAACCCGCTGATGTCTTCCGGCGCTCCGATGATGAAGTCGCGATAAGCACGGAGGACGGTAGCGGCCTGGTCGAGGGGCCAGAACGTCGGACCGAAGTAGACCAGGTTGACGGGATGGAGGCGGAATTCAAAGGAAGTGACCACTCCGAAGTTCCCACCGCCGCCACGGACCGCCCAAAACAGATCGGGATTCTCTTCGCGGTTCGCGGTCACGAAGCGCCCATCGGCCAAAACCATGTCCACCGCGAGTAGACTGTCGATCGTCAAGCCGTACCTGCGGGTCAGATAACCGATGCCTCCGCCGAGGGTGAGCCCGGCGACTCCGGTAGTGGAAATGAAACCGCAGGGTGTAGCCATGCCGAAGGCGTGAGTGGCATGATCGACGTCACCCCAAACGCACCCCGCGCCAACCTGGACGGTGTTGGCGGCTGGGTTTACGCGAACGCCCTTCATTCGCGAAAGGTCAATCACCAGGCCGTCGTCACAGGTGGCAAGGCCGGCGCCATTGTGGCCGCCGCCGCGAATTGCGGTTAAAAGGCCATTCTCACCGCCAAATGCAACCGCCGCCATAACGTCGGTAACATCCACGCAATAGGCGATGAGCCGCGGACGTTTATCGATCATTCCGTTGTAGACTTTGCGCGCAGAATCGTAGGCGGCGTCCGTGGGTTGGACGAGAGTTCCGCGAAAGGAAGCCTTCAGCTTATCCAGAGATTGGGAAGGCATAGGATTCTCCAGTTGTGATTTTCTGTTGCAACCGCCACCTCCTGGGTCCCCAAAGAACTGCTATCAACCTATCCTTCTACCCGTCTTTCGATTCAGCTCGGTTGACGTCGGTCGCCAAGTTTAGCAGCAACGTCTCCGAAAGTCGCTCTTTACGAGGGGTGACAGGCAACGTGGTGACAAACTACGCCTCGGATAGGGGAGTGTTTTCCAATCCAAGAATGAGCCTGAAGGGAGAGAAAGGCAGGAAGCCGATGGGACTCCTTTCTGAAGGTCTGTGAAGGTAAGTCTAGCAGGTGCAGGAAGTGAATTGATTTTGCTGAGCGGGGGAATGGAGCGCGA
>DASPST010000088.1:0-3537 GCA_035623795.1 Terriglobales bacterium | reverse complement strand
TCGCGCTCCATTCCCCCGCTCAGCAAAATCAATTCACTTCCTGCACCTGCTAGACTTACCTTCACAGACCTTCAGAAAGGAGTCCCATCGGCTTCCTGCCTTTCTCTCCCTTCAGGCTCATTCTTGGATTGGAAAACACTCGCGCCCGGGCGCTGCCGTTTCCCTCGCCCTCCTCTTCCCATAAAGCCGCATCCTGGACGAAAATAGAAGCATCTGTCTTAGAGGGAGGTGAGGCATGTATCGTCGTCTTCCCGTCCGATGGCTGGTGGTCGTGGTCGCTATGCTCTCTGCTCCGCTGGTGGCGCAGCAGATTCGCGGGGACTACATCGAAACGCGCACCTCTGATATTTACACCGGGCAGTGCTTCGCCAACAGTGAGGTCAATCTGGTGGGCAAAGAGGCGATCTTGGCGTGGCACGTGGAGAGTGGAAGCTGGGATGGTGTCGCTCTTGACGGGCTGAGCGTAGCCGCCGCGATTCACGCCCGCGCTACCCTGGGCGATCCTTATGGTAATCCTTACCCGGCGACGTCGGTGATCTTGGTGGAAGAGCGGGCGACTCCAGGGCAGCGCGCTGCCCTCGTCAGCTTCGCTCGGCAGATGGGCGGGCCCCTGCTCGAGGACGTCGGCCAGGTCATCCCTACCACTCTGGAGATGATCGTGAACCACCAGCGTCATGGCGTGGCCCTGTTGCGCGCGGGACGTTTTGCCACGGTCGAGACCCGCTCCCTGACCGATCAGGATCACGTCTGCGGGAACGAAGTGACGTTCTATCCCCCGCTCACGCAGGTGGCGCATTCCATGCCGGCAGTAGCGGTGACCGACGCCTATGACGGTCCCGGCCTGGGCGAGTCGTGGGACCTGCACGGCCAGCGCAGCGCCTTCGTGGGAACATTTGTTCGCTAAGGAGACAGTGCTGATTGCTCAGGTCGGACGCCCTCGCTCCGGAGATCTGGGTGGGGCGGTTCCCGGGCGTGCCTGCGTCGCGCCAAGCCTGCCTATGATCCGCAACCTGGCCGTTCTGCCGTGCGTGCTGTTCCTCGTGGTCCTGTGCCCGGCAGAAGTGGGTAAGGTTGAAAGCCTCGCGCCGTTGACCGATGCCACGGTACCCGAAGCGGTGCGTAAGGTTCTCGACACCACGGGATACCGCGTCGTGCTCCACGACGGCAGCACCGCCGCCGAACTCTGGTTGCGCAAAGACGTGCCTGCGCGAACCGGCAGAGGGGAGCCCGACGCCCTCTACCCACAACTCGCGGAATCAACGCTGATCGGGGTGCTGCACTTCCCGCAGGCCTCTACCGACTATCGCGGCCAGCCCATACCCTCTGGCTTCTATACTCTCCGCTACGAGATGATGCCCAACGACGGCAACCACCTGGGAGCTGCGCCGAGCCGCGATTTCGTCCTGCTCATTCCCGCAGGATCGGATCCCGATCCCAACGCGGTGTTCACTTTCCCGGACCTGGTTGCTTTGAGCCGCAAAGCCACATCCACCAAGCATCCCGGGCCGTTGAATCTCACCGCGGCTTCCGGCGGCACGCCGCCGCCCTCGGTCTCCAAGGACGACCAGGATCACTTCATTTTTTCCGCCATTCTTAAACTGGCCAGCGGCGGGGACCTCTCCTTTGGGCTGGTGGTGAAAGGGACGGCGCCGCAGTAGCAGGCAGGTGTCGCAAGCGCTGGTTGACCGGTGCACGCGAAACTCACTTGATCAATTCACCGATTCACCACCAGCAGCTGCTCCAGGCAAGAGTTGCCGAACGCTTGCGGCCGTCAAAATTCCACCGTGCGCAGGTTTACATCGCCGCGGGAATTACTTTGTTCGGCGACGGCGCTTGGCGCAAGGCGACCTGACCCTGTTGCCTCGCGATCCTTTTCACCCGGTAGTCCGGAGCGGTAATCTGCTGAACATCGAATTCCGCGGCCGTGCCGTGGAAGGTCGCGTAGGCGAAGTGGATTGGGCTGAGCAGTGCATTCGCCCCGCGGTAAACGTCGGGAAAGAAGACTTCGAAGAGATTGTAACGTTCTTTCTCGATTGCGCTGAGGCCGAGCCCCAGTCGGAAGAGGAAGTGTGAAGCCCGAAGCCCGCCCTCACTCTAGTTAACGGTGAAATCCCAAACTGAGTAGAACACGTTCTGCTCGGCGGGGCCGCCCAAGCTTCCCTTGGACCGTTTCCCGGCGTGAAGCGGCCGCAGCACCAGACCATACTCCCCCGGTGTCAGCGGCGCTGACGGCTGGATCTGAACGAGGCCGGGCCCGACGCGGTCCGCGCGGGCGGGCAGACGGTCTTCCGCGACTTTGGCCAGCGCTTCCTCATCCATCGCGCCCATGCTCATGCCCATCGACATCTTGGTCTTGGTCGCTCCCACCAGGCGCCAGTTGTCCTTCGTCTGCACCAGCTTGACCAGGAACGGCTCGTAGCTATCGGCGTCGAGGCCGAGAAGATTTCCGAAGGCCACTTCAAAACGCGGGGACCTGCTGGTCATCGGGACTGTCGAGTTGTGGCCCGGCAGGGCCCAGACTTTGGTGATTTTGGGCGACCCGTGATGACCTCCGAAGCCGCTCATCATGCTCGTCGCCATGCCCAGCGCCGGGCCCGCCATCATGCCGTAGGGACCGGCAAAGGAGGCAAAACTCAAGGCCTGCCCGCCAATGCCGGCGAGCATATGGGCGGCACTCATGCCCGCACCGGGTTCGCCAAAACCGCCCTTGGTCTGCGTGTGCGCTACTTGCGACACCGACGGCCGCAACGGCTGATGATTGCTGGCATCCAGCAAAGTAACCGTAGGCATTTGGCTGGGATCGATCCGGGCGGCTGTCATTCCCCCCATACCCAGCGGGTTGCCCATGCCATAGGCGGATATCATCTGCTGAATCATGTTGGGATCTATTCCCGCCGGCATGGTGCCACGATACGCCTCGTAGGTGGCGGGCACGGGCGGGGAACCGGTCGAAGCAGAGTTCACGTTCGCGGCAGCCGTTGCCGCAGCACTGCTATCCCGCTTGTGAGCCGCGGCCGCCAGCATCGCCGACAGCACCTTCTCACTGACGCCGGTTGCCTTCAGGCCGGTCAGACCGTCGACTGAGACATCGAAGTTCGTGTCATTGGCGGAGATTGCAGAAATAATGACATCGTCGCTGAAACCGCTGGCAATCATCTTCCTGATGTCATCATTGGTTAGAGGCTGGCTTTGACCGGCAAAGGCGAAACCAAAGAAGCACAGGACAAGGGCCAGCGATAGCGGGCGAATGGTTGGGCGTGTCATCGGCTTCTCCCCGGCCCGCACTCAAGAGGGAAGATGTGTCGCGGACCGGCCCATCCGACGTGCCGGGACCCCACGAACGATCGAGCCAGTGTAGGCAGCTGCGGCCGCATAGTCAAGAGCCTGAGAGCTGGCGTGTCAAGACTCTTTAGAAATGTCCCCATCCTTAACTCGTTAGAAATGTCCCCTTTTTCGGGTTGATGTTGGTTGTTGTTGTCGTTGGGATGCGGACTGAAGCGAAGCCCTGTTCTTTAGGGCGAAGCGGAAGTTCGCATC
>DASPST010000070.1:0-45280 GCA_035623795.1 Terriglobales bacterium | reverse complement strand
CCCACAAGCACCCGGGTGTTCATGCGATCAACGACTACATCGACAACCACAACCAAAATCCGCGAGTCTTCGTCTGGAGTACCTCAGTTGAACGGATCCTTGCGAAGGTCGCCAAATGTAAAGAAGCGTTAGACGCACTACACTAGTTGCACTGCCGCCGCACCCAGAGCCTCGGAGGTCTGCCGCGGATCGTGCCCTTGCACGCGTGTATTGCACCTTTGACAACGGCAAAATGGGAAAGATTCTCCTCCGCACAATCTCCTGTTGATATTGGTACGCGATTCTCTCTACTTCGAGCTTGCCCCCACACTCACACTGCGCGGGAGCCGCTACGGCTATCATTTCGTTAACTTTGTCGGGAATAGACTTGCTAGATCGTTGGCCGTAGGCGGAACCGCGCTTTCGCCCGGGCTTTTGCGCACTCTCTCTCCGCCGGCGGCGAGAAAAGGGAGCCGCTCGGCCCTTGTTGGCCCGTTGTGCTTCTTCCAGTTGCCGCTTCAGCCGCTCTTAGCCGGCTTGGCAGTGATTGCTCTGCTGGCAAGCTCGGCTCCGGCGGCCGATCTCCATCTACATCTTGATCTCCATGTCGTCGGGGCACCCTCAGTTACTCCCTGGCGAAGGCTGGTTTCCGATCCTCTGTGCTCCACCTTGCCGACGAACCGTGCGGAGTTCATGGAGCACCGGGCTGGTCGTCTTCTTGAATCTCGTGTTCGCCCCGATGGGGACTCTGCAATGGATGTAGGACCACCGGGATTCGAGGATCGAGGACCACCGGGTGAGAATGTGGGCCTTGGGACCAAGCCGCACGACGCCGTCACGCCGGCAACCTCAGTAAGGGAAGAGCGCCGATTTTCCAGGAAAATCCGGCTCTTCTGCGAACCGATTTCAAAACTCTGCGTTTTTCAACAAGCTTTTTCTCTCGTGCCTGCCTGCTCGGACGCTGCTCAACGTGTTTTGGGCGAGCCGGTCTGTCTTGTCCCGGATGTTCCAGCAGGATAACCGGGTCGAGAGCGATGATCGATAAGCCACGGTGTGCAACGGTGTCGCAGCGATCACAATTTGGTGAGTGCCTGCAATAGTCCAGGCCGGAATTCGGAGCATTGGAGCGCGAGCGAAGAAGGCTCAGTGGGTCCTGTCACCGTCCCAGGCAGGGGCACAGTGTCAGGGGTTTGGAATGGCGGCTCGCGCCTCGTTCGAATACACGCTCTCGGTTCCGCTCGTGTCAACCGCCGTGACCACGTAGTAGTAAGTCATCCCAGCCTGCACCGTACTGTCCACGTAGCCGAGGCTGGCGTCGGGAGATGAATTGACCGCAACATAGGGGCCGCCACTCTGGCTTCCGCGATAGACCTTATAGCCTATTACCGTCGAGCTGCTTCCAACCCAGGACACCGTAACCTGGTGCTGAGCCGCTGCTGTCCCGGTGCCACTCGCCGAAACCGCGACGGGCCCGCTGGCGCTTCCTCCGAAGGAAATGCTCCCAGTGGTGGCGCCAGCGGATTGCGGAGTAAAAGTCACAGTGAACGACTGGCTCTGACCCGCTGCCAAGGTCATGGGAAGTGCCAGGCCGCTGAGGGAGAACTCCCCGCTGTTGGAACTGCCGGAGGTTAGTACGACATTAGCCGTGCTTGCGGTCAACGTCCCGATCAGGCTCTTACTGCTCCCGACCGTGACACTTCCGAAGCTCAGAGTTGAAGGCGAGAGGGAGAGTTGCCCCGGGCTGGTTCCGGCGCCCGAGAGGGCTACGCTCAGCACCGGGTTCGAGCCGTTCGATGCCAGAGTTAATCCACTGCTGAAATTCCCCGCTGCCTGGGGAGCAAACGTGATGCTGAACGTCAGACTCCGGCCCGGAGACAGCGTGGCTGGCAAGCTCAGGCTGCCCGGCCTGAAGGAGGCACTGCCGGAAGTGATCTGGGAAATGGTGACGTCGGATCCGCCGGGATTGGTCACGGTTTCCAGCTGCGAATTACTGCTCCCCACCGCCACCGTGCCAAAAGAGAGGTTGGACGGACTGGCGCTCAGCTGGCCGGGGCTAACTGTCGCCGCCTGCGATGTTCCCGTGCCCGCGGCTGCAACCCAGACACTGTCTGCAGACCACTTGGGCCACTCCCGTCCGTTGCGTCCGCGGTCGGTCGTCCGTGAGGCGAAGCCGCGCACGGAAATGCCGCCGCTCTGCAAACCGCTCGCCGTGGGAGCAAAGGCGACGGTCAGGGTCATACTTTGTCCCGGCTGCAGGACCAAGGGCAAGTTCAGTTTTTCGACCGTGAAGGCCGCGGTGCTTGCTGAAGCTTGCTCCACCGTTATGCTGAACGAACCAGAATTGCTGAGCGTTGCAGACAGGGTCTTGCTGGCGCCGACGGCCACGCCTCCAAATGCTAAGGATCCGGGATTCACACTCAATCCCCAGGCTTTCACAGCACTTCCCCGCACTGGCAGGTCGACCTGGATGGCGCCGCCGTCAGTGCCAACAAAGGAGATCTTGCTTGACGGGTTTCCCAAAGCTTGCGGCTTGAAGTCGACCGCTACCGTCGCACGCTGGCGCGGAGCCAGGGTCAGGGGAAGGGATGGCGAGGACACCTGGAAATCCTGACTCGAGGTTCGAACGGAGAGAGTGACCGGGGTGTTCGAGGTATTCGTGACCACGTCCGAAAGGCTCTTGCTGCCGCCCACTATCACGGCGCCGAAATCCAGGCTCGGATTGGCGAAGAAAACTACTCCGCTTGGCGCGCCGCCGGAGCCGCTTCCGGGAACGGCTCCACAACCGGCCATTAGTAGGATGAGGACGAGTGGAAGGAGGAGAATTGCAAACCGGTCCAGCAGCGAGTTGAGACCCATCCGAACCTCGAACAGCGCCGTATCCGCGTGCCTACGACGGGGGGATTCGATCGCCCCATCGCGGCGAATGACTGCGGATTTCTGGGCCGACGATCGAGGGGCGAAGCAGCGTTTCGATTATTGGGCGGGAAACGGGCGTTGGACAGATATCGTAAGGCCATGACCGCCTGTGCTAAAGGTTCAATACGTACCACGCACCGATCGGGGCTCTGGGGATGGCGGGAACGGGTCGTACTTACCCCGCGGACGGCCGGCTCCGCTCGGCTTGGTCGCCGTTAAGGGACGGACCCTGCTCGACGGTGCGGGGCGCAGCCCGCGGTTCTTTGACGGAGTATTTCACCAGGCACCACAGGGCGCGAAACGCATCCTTCCAGCCGATCTTTTTCCCCTCCTCGTAGGTTCGCCCCGCGTAGCTGATACCCACCTCGTATACCCTCAGGTTCCGCTTGGCCACCTTAACCGTTACTTCCGGCTCAAAACCAAACCGATTTTCTTCCAGGGGAATCGCCTGAATGACATCCCTGCGGAACGCCTTGTAGCAGGTCTCCATGTCGGTAAGATTCAGGTCCGTGAGCATGTTCGAGGTCAGGGTCAACAGCCAGTTGCCCAGCGAATGCCAGAAATAAAGGACCCGGTGAGGACCACTCCCCATGAAACGTGATCCGTAGACTACGTCCGCCTTGCCCTCGGTTAGCGGACCAAGCAGTGCAGGGTAGTCCGCCGGGTCATATTCGAGATCCGCATCCTGGATCAAGACAAAATCTCCCCTAGCCTCGCGGATCCCTTTCCGTAGAGCCGCCCCCTTTCCGGTGTTCCTCGGCTGGAGCAACACCCGCATCCGGGGATGGTTCGCCACTAATTCGGCGAGCAGTTCGCGAGAACCGTCGGTGGAACCGTCATCCACACAAATCAGTTCCACATCTAGGGGCACGGACAGCACGCGCTCCACGACCGTCGGAAGGGTCGCTCGTTCGTTGTAGACAGGCATCACCACCGAAATTCTCATAGCTGGTCCCCATCTCTCCGCCCGCGCTGTCCGACTCGCAACTCTTCCTCCCTGAGGCTGATTGTCGGATCGGCCACGCCGGTCCGCCATGCTTACTTTATCGCACCCCCCCAGCGCAACACGATAACCCCAACTGGCCTAATATCGATAATGTAGATCCAGCCTTAGGCGGGTCTCATGCAAGTCCTCGGCAAGTTGTTTCGCGGGTGAAGCGAAAACAGGAAGGTCAGGCTTTCGGGCTGGGTTATCCAGACCGGTTCGGCTAAGGTTGACCTCCACAAGAAGGATTCTGAATGGTGCGTCCTGTCGGCGGTGTGGATTCGATGGTCGAATCGCTGGCTGAACGATTCCAGCACTGGTGCGGGCAAATGCCCCGGGTTTTTCGGGCGCCGGGCCGGGTCAATCTGATTGGCGAGCATACCGACTACAATGACGGATTCGTAATGCCTGCGGCCATCGATTTCTACACCTGGGTGGCTGGGGCCAGGCGTGACGACCGTGGGTTGCGGGTCTATTCCGTTCACTTCGATGAGAACGTGGAACTGTCACCGGACGCCCTGGAAGGCCCTCCTAGAAAACACTGGAGTGATTACGTCCGGGGTGTGGCTGCCGTGATGCAGGCAGACGGACATTCGTTGGTGGGCGCAAACCTCATGATCCATGGACAGGTGCCGCTGGGAGCGGGACTCAGTTCTTCGGCTTCGCTCGAACTGGCAACCGCTCTGGCCCTGATGTCACTATCAGGTTTCGAATTGCCGGCGCTTGATCTGGTAAGACTCTGCCGGCGCGCTGAACACGAGTACGTCGGCACGCGATGCGGAATCATGGACCAGTTCATCGCCGCCTTTGGACGTTCTGGTAATGCCCTCCTGCTCGATTGCCGCTCCTTGGACTTCAATCTGCTTCCCATTCCCGCTTATGTTCGGCTTGCGATCTGCAACACCATGGTGAGGCATGAGCTGGCCGCGAGCGAGTACAACCGCCGCCGCGCGGACTGCGAAACCGGTGTGAGCATTCTGGGAAAGCGGCTCTCCAATGTTCTGGCCCTGCGCGATGTCAGCCTGGGTGAACTGGAGAAGCACCGGAAGGCACTGTCCGACCTGGTGTATCGCCGCTGCCGCCACGTCATAAGCGAGAACCAGCGAGTCCTGGACGCGGCAGAAGCTCTTAAGTCAGGCAACCTGGATCGCTTTGGTCAGGCCATGTACGCCTCTCATGCCAGTTTGCGCGAGGACTACCAGGTTAGTTGCCGGGAACTCGACCTGCTGGTCGAACTCGCGTCGGCTTGCGACGGGGTTTATGGTGCACGCATGACCGGTGGTGGGTTCGGAGGGTGCACGGTGAACCTGCTCCGTTCGGACTCGGTCGAGTTCTTTCAGCGATACATCGTTCAGGCTTACGAGAAAGAGACGGGAAGGCCTCCGGAAGTGTACGTCTGTTCGGTGGCGCAAGGGGCGAGTGTCGCCTAGGGGGGGTCGACGAGGTCGGTGATTCCTTGGATGGAAGTCCAATAAGGCCTCGTTGGGGAACAACAGACAGATGGAGCTACAAGGTCTCAGCACGGTGCCGCATCGGCGCTTCAATCCGCTCACTCGGGAATGGGTGCTGGTTTCTCCGCTTCGCACGCAACGGCCCTGGCAAGGTCAAGTCGAGAGGCGCGGCCCTTTACAGCAGGTAGCTTACGATCCTACATGTTATCTCTGTCCTGGGAATGAGCGGGCCGGTGGTGTGCGCAATCCCGACTACAAGGCGACGTTTGTCTTCACCAACGACTTTGCTGCGCTGCGGCCCGATGTGCTGCGCGCCAACGTGGATGAGGGCGAACGGGGATTGCTGGTGGCTGAGAGCGAGCCAGGCACTTGCAGAGTCGTGTGCTTCTCGCCACGTCATGACTTGACGCTCGCACGCATGAAGCTCGATGAAATTGCCTCTGTGGTTGAGGTCTGGACACAGCAGGGCACCGAGCTGGGGGCGCGGCCTTCCATCAAGTACGTCCAGATCTTTGAGAATCGCGGCGAGATCATGGGATGCAGCAACCCGCATCCGCACGGCCAGATCTGGGCGAACCAAACCATACCCAACGAGCCCCGCAAAGAACAGGATTCGCAGGCTGCCCACCTCAGTCGATACGGTGCCTGCCTGCTTTGCGAGTACTTGGAGCTGGAGCGCAAGGCCGTGAGCCGCGTGGTGTGCGAAAACGCCCTTTTCGCGGTCGTGGTGCCGTTCTGGGCGGTTTGGCCGTTTGAAATCCTGCTCCTCTCCAAGACGCATGCCCCCGATCTTGCGTCTCTTGACCGCCTGCACCAGCATGGGCTGGCCGACATTCTTAAGCGGATCACGACGCGCTACGACAATCTCTTTGAGATCCCGTTTCCCTACTCTATGGGCTTCCATCAAGCGCCGTCCGACGGCGATCCCCACCCGGAGTGGCACCTTCATGCCCACTTCTATCCGCCCCTGCTGCGCTCGGCCACAGTGCGCAAATTCATGGTTGGTTACGAGTTGCTGGCCGCGCCGCAACGCGACATCACGCCGGAAGACGCGGCGGCAAGACTGTGCGAGACGAGTGAGGTGCACTACGCGGACCGGTAATAGCACTTGCTTCGCTGCACAATTACGCAGTTAGCCGCGGGCGGTTTCGTGCGATTCCTTAGCCAGCGGAGGATTGCCACTGCCAATGCAATTGTCCTGGCGAAGCCGTGTGGTCTAAGCGTACACACGTTAGCCCGCAGTATCGCGCTGGGAACGACTCACCGGGCCCGTAGCTCCTGATACGGTGATATCAGATCCTATGAGGCTGCTACCCCGACGCGATTCCGGGCTCAATTGAGATTGAGTTGCCCCAGCTTGACCGCCGAATAATTCCCGGACGGCGCTGCCACTTCCGTGCTGAAGTAGATGCTCGACGCTTGCCCCGCAGTGGAGTCATTGTCGATGATAATCCCGCTCGCCCCACCACGCGATATCACGCCCTTTAATGTCGTCTCGTTCTGGAGAGAGAGCACGCAACCTAGTCCGGCCCCGCCGAGGCCGCAGTTGCTAGTCGTCACACCCCACATCAGGAAATCCGTTCCACCCGCACCAC
Source organism: Terriglobales bacterium (assembly GCA_035623795.1). Classification (GTDB taxonomy): domain Bacteria; phylum Acidobacteriota; class Terriglobia; order Terriglobales; family Acidobacteriaceae; genus DASPST01. The sequence continues at coordinate 38,354 of DASPST010000070.1, read as the reverse complement.
CGACGTTCGGATTGAAGTAATCGGTCACGGGACCGCAACGTGCGCTCACGTTGTTGACAATTTGTGCTGAGGTACCGGGCTGTATGATCCCAGCCGCGTTGAAGTTCAACAGGTAGCGATAGGGGGTTGTGTTTGTGGGACCAGTACCACACACTAACATGTGGCCCGTCGCCGGGTTTGTGAAATAGGCATTATCGAAGTCCCCCATGTACAGGGTGACACTCGCGTCTCCGCCCGAGGCGCCTAGCCCGACGTTGACTCGTGCTACCTGGGAAAGCGATGTGCCCGTCGCGTTTGCCTGTGCCTGCACTACGACCGCACTCTTTCCGCTGCCTTGCCGGTTCACGCCATTGGCCGAAATTGCCAGCACTCGCTGTCCCGTCGAGTCGAAGGTCGGAGAATCGTAGATTCCGTTGTTCGGTGTACCCGAGCCGACGGCCAGCGAAGACACGGCGCCTGAGTTAACGTTGACCACGTAGAGAGCGCCGCCGTTTCCACCGACATACAAGTTGCCTGTGGTGTTGTCGAATACGGGACTTGTCAATATGACAGTCCCTCCGACCGCGATCGACTTCTGAACCATGGGCGTACCTGTGAAGACCGGGTGAACCACATAAAGCGTGCCATTGTCCGCACCCACATAGAGAGTGTCGCTGTCGTAGTCCACCCAGGGAGACGAGCGAGTGTTGGTGGCAGACGCATAAATAAATGAAACCTGCGAAGCATTGTTGGCAGGAGTCCCCCCTCCTGGTGTGACAGCTGCGGTGACTGTGCCGTTGTCTCCCGTCGTCCCCAAGGTCAGCACATGCAGCCAGGAAGTTGCCGAACTATTCCCAGATTCGGGGAAGTGAGTCTCTACAAAGGCGACTTTTGTTCCATCAAGCGATAACACGGGAGAGCTAGAATTTTGGCCATGGAATTGGCTGTTCGGATAGTAGGCGAACTTTACTGTCGGCGTCGTGCGATTGCAGAGGGAACTCGCCGCCGGCGTGCCGCTGTACAGATTGTTAAATCCAACTAAGGTAGCCTGGTTGGTAGGACCCGCCACGTTAAGGGTAAACACCACATAATCGTTCGCACAGCTGGGGGTAGCATCCGGGTTCGTGGTCCACTTCGCCGGAAACTGGCCAAACGCTTCCGTGCCCGTGCCGAGCGACATGTTCCAATCTGAATGACTCTCAGAGGACGTCCCCAGCGTGGCGGCCGAAACGCTCGCCACCGGGGTTCGGTAGGCCCGCCATTGACGATAGATCTGGTGTATGGCTCGTGGTTCGCGGCTGAAAATTTCCGGATGTTGTCGAAGGCCGGGGAGAGTGAACTTGATGTGGTGATGTGTCCAGTCCTCAGGGTATCCGAATGCAGGTCGCGTCTCACTGACCTGAGCCCCCAATCCCGAAACCAGCAACCCCATCATCAACCAGCGGACGACCTTGCTCGCCAACCATAGACTGCGTTCCTTAATCATAAGCGCCCCCCCGAGTGAGCGAAATGCCGGCACTATTCTAGCCTTTTTGGCTTCCAAGCGCGAGGTCATCTCCCGAACAAAACCCGCGACAGGCCTGCCGCTCCGCCCGGCCGGATCGCTTCCGCTCGCGCCTCGAAAGCCAGCTAATTCAAGGATTTCTGGCGCCGGCGCTCCCCTGCCGCATTGCATTCATTCGAAGGGGCGCGGCTCGATCCTTAAAGATATATACCTATATTAGACTATCTCTTACGGCTTTCCCCGTTCGCAAGAAAAGGCCGCTCCGCGCTCACCTCCGCACAGCCTCCCCCCAGACATAACCTGAATGCACCGTAGTGCAGGCGTTCGCGCGGGTTCCGCCTCTTCTTCCAATTTCCGTACGTCTCATCCGAATTCTGGAGACCCCGCTACGACCGCAAATCTCCTTCTGCCTCCGGGAAATTCCAAGTCGCGTATCACCGCCACTTGCAGGCGCCGCGCGCAACGGCAATCGGTCTGCACTATTCAATGCAATTGCCAGCGTCAGACACCGGCTAACAAGGAGTTTTGTCCATGCATTTGTTGAGACGAGTTTTGTTCTTCAGCGCGCTCTTCGGGTCCACATTTCTGGCCGCACAAACCGCAGGCTCCATTCAGGGCACGGTGACCGACTCGAGCGGTGCCGTGGTGGACAGCGCCACCGTCACCGCCACCAACCTCAACACGAACTTGGCGCGGACCGCGACCACCAACTCGTCAGGGTTCTACTCGATTCCCAACCTGGTCCCGGCCCTGTATAGCGTCAAGTTCGACAAGCAGGGCTTCACTTCCGTGGCCATCAACAGCGCCACCCTCACCACTGCCCAAGTGCTGACGCTGAATGCGACCTTGAGGGTGGGCTCGGTGAAGGAAGTGATCGAAGTCAACGGCGCGGCCGTTGCCCCAGTGGGGACCGAGTCCACTCAGCTCTCCACCCTGATTTCGAACAAGACCATCACCGACCTCCCGCTGCTCACCCGCAATCCCTACGAACTCATCCTGCTCTCGCCCGGCACCAATCTCAACGTCGACTTCACCGGCGGCATATCCGTGAACGGCTCCCGCGATCGCAACAATAACTTTCTCCTCGACGGGGTCGACAATAACGACACTTCCGTGCCGGGCGGTCCCACCGGGGTCCTGGCCATCAATCCCGACTCCACCCAGGAATTCCGCGTCATCACCAACACCTTTAACGCGGAGTACGGCCGCAACACCGGCGCCATCATTGACGTCATCACGCGCAGTGGCACCAACAGCTTCCACGGCGACGCCTACGAATTCGGCCGCTACAGCGGTCTCGGTGCTCGCGATTTCTTTAACGCGGCTCCTGACGCCAAGAACCCCTACGTGCGAAACCAGTTCGGATTCTCCGTGGGCGGCCCCGTCATCAAGAACCGCACGTTCTTTTTTATCAACGGTGAGTTTCAACGCTTCCGCACCACCCTGACCAACTCCACCATCCTGCCCACCGCCGAGTTCAAGTCCGGCCTGTTCACCACCAACGGACAGCAGATCGACGTCAGAACTGCGATCGCGCCGGGCAACCTCACCGGCCTCGGCTTGGACCCCACCATCCAGAGAATCTTCAACCTCTTGCCCAACCCCCAGTCCGGAAATGTTCTGGACGGCATCACCGGCACCTACCATTTCCCCAGTCCGGACAGCCTCAACGGATATAACTTCGTGGGCAAAATCGACCAGAAGATCACCGAGAAGCATCAGCTCACGCTGCGTTACGCTTACAATAACGCCAACGAGAGTGACCCCTTCCACACCGAGTTTGCCCCCAACTTCGACGTGCTCGCTTCGCCTTCCTATTCCCACGGCGCCTACGTTGGCCTCACTTCCACTCTCAGCAATCGCCTGGTTAATGACTTCAAGTTCGGGCTGAATCGCGTCTTCGCCGGCTTCACCAGCAACTGCGCCAGTTTCCTCGATCCCATTACCGGCGTCGATGCCGAGGGGTTCGGCCGCGACTTCAACTCGCCCGATGCGACCCTCGGTGTCGCCCCCTTGAACGCCATCGGCTGCAACACCCTGTTCTACGCCTCCGCCCAGCTCCGGCATACCGGCACTACCAGCTATGCCGACACCCTCACCTGGGTCAAGGGCAATCACACCGTGAAGGTTGGCGGCGACTTCCGTGATGTGACCTCCTCCGGCTTCGATAACTTCCTCTCCCGCGACCAACTCTCTTTCAACCGCTTCACCCAGTTCAACGGTCCCGCGGTCGCGCTGGGCACGAACGTCCCGTCCGCCCAAGTCGCCCCCATTCAGGACCTGATCTGGATGCTGGTCGGCGGCTCCGTTCTCCAGGTGCAGGCACAGTTCTTCAACAAGTCCGGCGTGCGCCAGACCTCCGACGACAAGAAGTTCATCCAGCACGAGTACGACGCCTTCATCCAGGACAGCTGGAAGGTCCGCCGCAACCTCACCCTCAGCTACGGCCTTCGTTACCAGTTCGACGGGGTTCCCTTCGAGCAAAACGGCAACTTCTCCAACCTTTTCCAGAATGCCGACAGCTTCGCTTCCTCGCTTTCCTTCACCCTTGTCGGCCCTGGCAACGCCAAGCGCGATATGTATAAGAACGATTACACCAATCTCGAGCCCCGCGTCGGCATTGCCTGGGATCCTTGGGGCGATGGCAAGACATCAGTGCGTGCCGCCTACGGTATATTCCACGATCGCATCTTCGACAACCTCTTCGGTAACGCTCGCGGCAATCCGCCCTTCCAAGGGGCCATCAACAACCTGCTAAACTCGCCCCTTCCCCCGGCTAACATCCCCTTCGCGGGCGCCGCGCCTCCCGGCCTGACCTATACCAACGGCGATTATGAACTCGCCACCCTCCTGGCAAACAACATCCGCATGCCCATGAGCCAGAGCTGGAACTTGGGCATCCAACGCGAAATCGCCAATGGTCTCGTCCTGGAGGCCACCTACGTCGGCAATCACAGCACCCGCGTCATCCGCAGCCTGGATGCCGCTCCCCCCGATCCCGCTCTCATTCCCACCGAGATCGGCGACTGCGTGACCGCCGGCATCTGCCAACCCGGCGATGCCCAGGGCATTGTCAGCGGGCCCGCCCTCTACGACGGCGTTTTCGACCAGAATGGCAATCTCGTGGCTCCGCCCTCGGTTCGCCAAACCGCCATCCAGGTTAGCGGCGGCCTGCCCAACAGCATCACCCTCACCAATGCCTCGTCCAACTACAATGCACTTCAAGTTCAACTGCAGAAGACGGTATCGAACGGCTTGCAGTTCGCCTTGGCCTATACCTGGTCTCACGCTATCGATAACTCCAACGACCCGCTCAATAGCGTGGTCTCCAGCTTCGGCACGTTCCCCCTCGATTCGCGGCATGCCGACACCGTGATGCGCGGTAATTCCGACAACGACCTGCGTCAGCGCTTCACTGCCAACTTTTCCTACGAGTTCCCCCTGGGCCGGGGTAAGGCTTACCTGAGTAGCGGCGTGCTGGGGAAAGTCCTGGAAGGATTCCAGTTTTCCGGTATCGTCACCCTCCAAACCGGTCATCCCTACACTATCTTCATCCCCGGCATAGACACCAGCCGTACCGGCTCGAGCCTGGCCACGAACGGTTCTTGGCCCAATGTTGTGGGTGACCCGTACGCGAACTCCGGTCCCCGCATCACGCCCTCCGGCGTGGTCACCGGCGCCTCCAACGCCGCCGCGTTCCTTACCCCGGACTTCGGTAGCTTGGGGAACGCCGGACGCAACGGCTTCTGGGGCCCGCACTACTACAACACCGACCTCGCCTTGCTGAAGAACTTCAGCATCACCGAGCGCTTCCGCTTTCAGTTCCGGGCGGAAAGCTTCAACCTGTTCAACCGGCCGGAGTTCCTGCAGCCCGCCAACTTTGTCGGATCGAACAACCTCGGCCAGTCGACCAGCACGCTCACGCATACGGACGGGACCAGCTCCAACCGCCAGATCCAGCTGGCTCTTAAGCTGTTCTTTTAAGGGTCAGATATTTCAGGTTCGGGAGTCGGCGCTTTGTAATTCACAGGTGCAAGCGATGGGGACAGATACCTCTGTGGCCTTCAACCACGCGGACGTTGTGCAGAATCCCTGCCAGGTCGCACCATGTACGCGTGAGACAGCCCTTCCGGCAATCGTTCGTAACGGTCGGAGCAAAATGGCCTAACTTTGGATTGCATTGACTTTGCAAGGGGATCTTGATTATTTCAAGAAGTAAGCACGGTGGCTTCACAACTGTTTCACGGGAGCCCATATTTTCATGTGCTCTGGGATCGTTGGAAAGAATCTCGTGGTTCGTACAGGACCGAAAGCCTTCGATCACGCCCTGACACGCCCTCACCTCCGTCCGATGGACTTCACCGGGCGCCCCTCGGAATCCCGCACGCAGCAAGCAAGCCTTCGCGTCGGGCAAGCATGGCACCACGAAGACGTTGCTCGCAAACTTGTTCCTCTGGAACGGAAGCAGCAGGCCAGACACGATGGAGTGCCTCTCACGTGGTTGACGGCTGGTGGGCCCGCAGTCTCTTTGCCCTTCGCAAGACGGGCAGTGAGGATTGGCTGCCCCTCCTCGGCAGCAATCGGATAAGCAAATTCACCGGTGGCTGGAAGCCTGGACGAATACCAGCGTCTCGCGAGTGAATCTGCCGATGGTGGGCGCATGGACCTTGCGGCTGAGGAGATCGGGCCTGCCCTGGTGTTCGCTCGATCAGCCCGTTGATCAGCACGGATTCTTCGGGCTGTCCGAAGAGGACATCAACACACAACGAAAGTACCTGGAGACAGTTCCGGTGAGATACCCTCTTCTTACAGTCGGTGCAGGGGGTACCAAGTTTTTATAGAGACATCGCACGTTACCCGGCAATGTTTCTCATCGATCGCACGGGCGCTTGCAACCAGCACCGGCTCCTGATCAGCCATTTGCGAAAGTTGAGGCAGCCGTGGACGCACTTCTCAGCAGCGATCCTTCACGTGACAAGTAGGGAGGGCAGGACAGGAATGGCCCATCAAGAAGACTTGCGTGACACGCGACGCCGAGGCCTGCTCTCGGTCCTGGCCGTCGCTCCAATTCTGTTCTTAACCAGGTATTGTTTTGCCTACGGAAAGGATCAGTCTGGGTTTCCAGACGGTCACGATGCAGTACAGTCCGCACCGGACAGCCACAAGGTGATCTTCGAAAACGAATTGGTTCGCGTGCTGCAGGTAACAGTGCCGCCGCCTGGCTCAACTATACCGATGCACCACCATCGTTGGCCGAGTTTCTTTCTAGATTGGGACACTGGAGGTGGAACACCGCACATTCGATACCACCGTCCGGGTGGCATCGTTCGGGATATCCCCGAACACGACGCGCCGCTTCATCTGGGTGCCTGGGGTGTGCGCTGGATGATGCCCGAACCCATGCACGCGATTGAGGTTGTCTCAAAGCCGCCCAGAGCGGCAACTTCCCCTAAAGGCCCTCCCAGCCTTCGCATCGAGATCAAATGCGGGTAGCCTTCTGTAGACAGGCCCCGAATGCCCTACGTAGCGGTTTGTGCACCGTTGGTCGAAATCCAGAAGAGGTTCTGTGCTCTGCCCAGCCATCAGGCAATGAGAAGTCGGCTTTGAGAACCGATCGCAGTCACTCCTGTATAACAGGCAAACCGGAAGTTAAGGACCAGCTCCCCAGAAAACGTTCGCACCGACAAAACTCCAGGAAAGGCGCGACTGACATTCCACAAGCCGTTAGCCCTCCCCTAAAACTCACTACTCGCGTTCGGCCGCCGTCTGCAGTGTGCCAACGGTGTGCTTCACAGGAACAGGACAGCGTCGGCAATCCAAACCAGCGAGCCTCAGGCGAAGAGCGGACTCGGCCGGGCGTCAGGCTATACCTCCATTCGGGCGGGACCAATCTTCTTCACGAACGTGCCGAGGTTCTCAAATCGAACTGTGATCTCTCCGAAGTGGCGACTATACGGACGATCGACATCTTGGGCGAGAACAAAATTCTCACCGTCAGAGTATTGCCGCCGGAACACCTGCAGGTTGGTAGCGTCGAAGTCCGCAGCGGACCACTTGCATTCGATTGCGATTGGCTTGTTCCGCCGCGCTGTCAAGACAAAGTCAACTTCGTGTCCCCGTTTGTCACGCCAATAGGAGATGTCACGGTTTTGCTGATGAGCCATGATCTCATTTAGCACAAAATGTTCCCAAAGTGCACCAAGATCCTCGCGGCGCAAGTCCTGCCAGCCGCGATAGTACGCCACGAAGCCTGTCTCAAACCCGTAGACCTTGGGCGCAGACACGATTTCGGTCGGCCGATGGCTGCTGAAGGGGCGAATTACATGCGCGACGAAGGTTTCCTCAAGCACGTTGAGGTAATTGCTAATTGTGGTGCGGCTGACTTCGCATGGGGCCGTGAATCGTGTCGCTTCAAAGAGTCCGCCACTCTGGGTCATCAGTAGCTCAGTGAATTTTTGAAAGGAGGAGTGCTTTTCCAGCCGGAACAGCTCTTGAATGTCCTTGGCCCAATAGGGCTGGTTCACATCATGCGACATTGAATCGAACGAACCCTTTAGACGAGCGATCTGATTATGTGGATTCTGTGGATTGGAGTTGAACGTATTGCGCACCCCGAAGGTCCACGTCAGCTTGGGCGTCACCTTCCATGTGTCCTGAGCATAGAAATCCAAATTGAGGAAATTGAACGGCTCATTTGCTGAGGTTGGGAAGGTCTTGCTGGCTGTCGAGGCCACGCCGTAGATGAATTGCGGCAAGGTCGTGTAGGTCACAGTTGGGACCGTGCCCTCGCCGAAGTCGAAGTCATTCAGCCCGAAGATTCGGGTATTGGTCCCGAACCGTAACTCGTGGGCGCCGTGGCTCCAGGCAAGGTTGTCATTGATGAAGAATCGCGAAGCACGGCGACCCTGGAGCCAGGTGTTGTCGAGTCCGCCGATAGTGGTGAACGGCGCGTTCGCACCGATTCCTTGCAGCACGATTGGAAAGGCAGCCAACGTCTGCTGAAAGTCGCTGGGCGCAAACAGGCTCTCATACCAGGAGAACGCTGGATTGAAATAGTTCACCAGGTTTTGGGAAAACACATGCGTATATCCGGCAGCAAAGGAGTAGAGAGGCTGCGACGACACGGAATTGAAAAGCGGGTTGATCGGGTCAGTGTAAGCGGCTTGTAGCCCCGTGTCTGACTGAAATCGGAACCAAAATGTGTCCTTCGTGCCCGCGTTGTAATCGATTCGCGTTGTCTGCACCTGCTCATGATCGTCGCTGGAGTGCGAGACTGCTCTCCGGTTGGCGCAACCATTTCCGCTGGGAGGGCTGCCCGGCGCTGGCGTGGTGTCCGAGTTGAATGGACAACCAAGCACCGGTAGAGGCGTCCCGCTGGTGTTCTGGTAGAGCGAAAACATCTTTTGGTAGAACGGCACGAGTTGCGGAGCAGGCCCATAGTGTGATCCGGTTACGGTATCAGTCCCGCCCAGGGGAAGTTGCTGCAGCAGGTACTGCTGAAACGCGGGGCTCGGAACAGTAATCGTCGAAAAGATTGGCAGCGCGATTCGTACCCACTCGCTATCGAAGAAGAAGAAAAGCTTGTCATGAATGATCGGCCCACCAAGGCTACCGCCGAAGTGATTCACAGTGGAGCGTGGTTTGTGATTGCCTGTTGTAGCGTTTGTGAAGTAGTCGGCTGCGTTCAGGATTGAGCCATTCCAAACCTCGTATAGGTTTCCGTGAAACTGGTTCGTCCCCGACTTGGTGACGTAGTTGACTTGCGACGCGCCATATCGCCCTTGATCCACGGAGTAGGACAGCGTGTTGACGGTTACTTCCGAAATGGAGTTCAGGCCTAGTACAAGATTCGTCGCCAATCCGCTGTTCAGGTTGGTCAGCGGATCATTCGTTTCAAGGCCGTCCACGATATAGCCATTGGACAGGGCGGGTAGCCCGTTGAACTCCACGTTGCCATAGCCGTTTGTGCCGCCGACAAAATCATTGCCATTGCCAGCCGTGTTGATGAGTGCGCCAGGAGCAAACTGCAGCGGATAGGTCATATCACTCCCCGGATTAGGCAGGTTTTCCAGTGTGGGCGCGCTCAGCGTCGTAGTCGTGTTAGCGTTGGCGGGATTGACAATCGGGGCTTCGGAGTTGACCTCTACGGTCTGCCTTGATTGCGCAACTCTGAGTGTGAGGTTGACTGTTTGTTTCTGACCCAGGCCAGCGACGACGTTTTCGGCCTGCTGCAGCTCGAAGCCCTGTGCTTCCGCGCTGACGGTATACGTGCCCGGCAGTAGCTGTGGAAAATTGAACCGGCCTGCCTGGTCGGTTCGCGCGGTACGCGTAAACCCGGTATCGCGGTTTGTGACGGTCACCATGGCGCCAGGAACTACGGCGTTGGTTGAGTCGGTGACTTGGCCGAGAATGGCGCTGGTCGTCTCTCCTTGTGCCCACGCATCCGCAGTAACAAGTACGCTAAAGACAACGGCAACGACCGCGGAGCAGAGAACAGCTCGCACGACTAGTCCAGAGTTCGATCCCACGGAGTATCTCCCGAAAGCCCAGGTGAGGGAAGCCGGAACCCGTCCATCCTCACATCGCCATCAGGATACACCATCGACTGTTAACTATGGTAAACACCGGCACAGGAATTACGATTTCAACACCCAGACCTTTTCGGCAGCGGACGTGCCGAGACGAATCTGGTTTTTGTCCACCGAAAGGGAGATTGTTCCGTCGTAGTTGCGAGATTTGACGCTGATGCGAACACCGGGACGGATGCCTTCTTTGTCGAAGAATTCCAACAGCTTGCGGTCGCGCTCATAGACGCTGGCGACCCTGTACCACTCGCCGACCGTAGCCTCGGTCAACAGGCACATTCCCCTTTTGCGCCGGTCGGCTGGAGTACGCAACGCCAACCCGTTTCCGTGGGGACAGGTGTCCTTGTGTCCCAGCTTCTCAGCGAGTCTCTTCTCGAACGCAGGTGAAACAGCGTGCTCCAACCGTTCGGCCTCATCATGCACTTCATACCAGGCCATGCCGAAAACCTCGGTCAGCATTCGTTCAATTAGGTGATGGCGGACGATCGTGCGCTCGGCGATCTCCCGCCCCTGCGATGTCAGGTGGATATGCCCATCCTGCTTGATCAAGACTAGGCCGTCCTTCGTGAGCCGCTTCAGTGCAAATGTTACGGCGGGCCTGGTGACTGAGAGCCAGTGAGCGAGCGTGGCTGGGATAACGGTCTGCCCTTCCGCCTCTGCCTCGGCGATCCCTTTCAGATAATCCTCTTTTGAGATAGTGATCATTCCTTTGTTCAACGCGGCATCTGCTGTGGAGTCTAGCACTGGTACACGAGCCCGCGCGCGAGACGCAGATAGTCGGCAAAGTGGACACAGAGCAGGCCAGTCAATCGATTGCGAGTTTGGATAGAGTCGAAACCAAATGTACCCGAGGGACCCGTGGTACAAAGACTTTGGCTCGTTCAAACTTTGCGGTGAAGGCCGATATCCGAGGACGTTTCTTCTCGTGGGCCAAGTTGCTGCAAGAAATTTAGTTCATCTGGCCGTGTCCGGCGCGTTCATCTGTTGTTCCAGTTCTTGGACAACAATGCTTGGTCTCGCAGGGACCGCCAGAATCTGCCCAGCTGGGAAGCCTGCGGAATCGCGCCAACGAAAGGTGACCTGGCCGTCGTGGAACGAAACCAGTCGGTGGTTGGAGATGGCTACGCGATGGGTGTAGCGGCCCAGGTAGTGCAGATGCCGACCTCCCCTCTTCAGGCATTGAGCGCTTTCGCCTTCGTGCGAGAATCCCGCACTCCCTCTACATTCCGTTGTATGCGTCGACATGAGTGGTACGCTTGATTCGATATGTCGGTTTGGGATCTCCGAGAAGTTTTTGCCAGGGCGAACGAGGAAAAATCCGGCGATCAGCTGGCGGGGTTGGCGGCGCGTTCGGAGACCGAGCGGGTCAAAGCAAAGCGCCACCTCGCCGATCTTCCATTAGTGCAAATCCTGCAACAGCCCTTGATTGATCCCGATGAGGACGAAGTAAGCCGTCTCATCACGGAATCGTTCGATGAGAAGGCCTTTCTCCCCGTCAAGAGCATGACCGTGGGAGAGTTTCGCGAGTTCATTCTCGATGACAGTACCTCAGAAAGCGACTTAAAGGCCTTGAAGTGGGCAATCACACCGGAAATGGCCGCAGCCGCAGCCAAGATTATGAGTAACAAAGATCTGGTTCTAGCTTCGGCCAAGATTCGAAATGTCACCCGCTGTCGCAATACGATGGGGGAGTCGGGCGTGTTAGGGATTCGCGTGCAGCCCAACCATCCGGCTGACGACGTTGTCGGCATTCTGCTCTCGGCTTTCGAGGGTATCCTCTACGGATGCGGCGACGCTGTGATTGGAGTGAACCCAGCGTCTGATTCAGTTCCCAACGTTGCCGCTATCTTAAGCGCAGTCAACCGCTTGATCGAGAACCACGGTATTCCTACACAAAGCTGCTGTCTTGCTCACATCACGACGCAACTCGCTGCCTTAGGAAGGGGGGCGCCGGTCGATCTGTTATTCCAGTCCATCGCTGGTACGGAGGCGGCAAATCGAAGCTTCGGCGTCACCTTGGCAGTGTTGCGGGAGGGGCGTGACCGAGTGCTTGAACATCACGGTACGCGGGCCGCAGATTGGAAAGGCTCAAACGTAATGTATTTCGAGACCGGCCAAGGTAGCGCGTTGTCAGCGGAAGCCCATCACGGCGTGGACCAACTGACCTTGGAAGCACGTGCCTACGGTGTAGCGCGGGCATTCGATCCCTTTTTGGTCAACAGCGTTGTTGGCTTCATTGGGCCGGAATACTTGTACGACGAACGGCAGATCATTCGCGCAGGATTGGAGGACCACTTCATGGGGAAGCTCCTCGGCCTGCCGATGGGTTGCGATGTCTGCTATACGAACCATGCCGCTGCGGACCAAAACTCCGCGGACAACCTTCTGGTGCTGCTCACGGCGGCAGGCTGCAACTACTTCATGGGTGTCCCCTGCTCCGACGATGTCATGCTCAACTACCAATCGACTAGCTATCATGACGCGCTGGCAATGAGGAGACTCTTCCAACTTCGTCCAGCGCCGGAGTTCTTGAGCTGGCTGCAGGCCGCGGGCATCTATCATGAAGAAGAACCGGCGCTCCTGAACGCGCCGACGCGGCGACAACTCATGCAGGCATTTGAGTCATCGCTGGAGAGTCTTACGTGAGTTCGCGAGACATCACGAGTGAATGGCCGGAGCTTGAGCGAAAAGTTCGAGCCCGCACCCCTGCCAGGGTGCTCGAGGGACGGGTCGGGGGCTGTTATCGTACGTCGACTCAGCTCGATCTACGGGAAGCCCACGCGGCAGCCCGCGACGCAGTCCGTACCAGTCTGGATATGGAGAGGCAATTCGGTCAGGGCATGATCCAGCAGTGGGGACTGTTCGAAGTTTCGAGCCAGGCACGGACGAAGGATGACTATCTCTTACAGCCCAATCTGGGTCGGACATTCAGCGAGCCATCTCGAGACGAGTTAAGGAAGCGGTGTTCCATAGGAAACGACATACAGGTCGCCATTGGAGACGGTCTGTCGGTCACCGCCGTTTCAGCACAAGTACCGAGGTTGCTGCCGGCTTTGTGCAATGGAGCTACCGCGCTTGGCTGGACGGTTGGCCAAACATTCGTGATTCGCCATTGCCGCGTCGGAATCCTGAATCATGTTGGAGAAATTTTGATGCCGATCATTGCCGTGCTTTTGATCGGAGAGCGGCCAGGACTAGCAACGCCGGAAAGTCTGTCAGCGTACCTGGCTTATCGGCCACGCTTCGGCCAGACCGATGCTGACCGAAATCTAGTGTCGAATATCCACGCTCGCGGCACAGGAATCGCAGACGCAGTAGACCGAATTCTGAATCTTGCCACGCAAATGATGAAAGCGAGGTGTAGTGGAGTTCAGTTAGCGGTCGAGACAGCGCGGTTGGAGGAATAGGTAGGAAACTGTCCGCTAAGCCCGTTTGGGGCCAATGTATGGGCCGGCGGCGACTCGGCAAAGTGCTCTGGAAGTCGTCCATCTATGCGGCTGACGACAGATACTCGTTTTCGGCCCTGTTGTGATCAAGGAGGTAGAAGAAGCCGCGCTCGACGTCAACAGGACGCAGCTTTCGCTAATGTCGGCAGGGCAAGCCGCTCAAAGGCGGACACATCGACCCCGTACTTACCGACTCGCACCTGCCCGGCAAGATCAACGTGAGCGAGCACCGCGGACTTTCCATCAAAAGTGGTAATTCCGAAAGCCTTTGCGCACACCGTGCTCACGGATCTCACTCGTGGTGAATCCTCCGGCAACTTGCGGAAACTCCCGGGGGACCGCCTCGACCACCGACCTCTTTCCAACACCTGGCCTTCCGGTCACAAGCACGTTCTTCATGCATTAGGCGGCGTTTTGCTGCTCACTCTTGCGCTGCGTCAGCAACTCTGGAGCCAGGATCCAGCGTAGATGCCACTCTCCACTGTCGTCGCGGTCAAGGTGCACGACTCCACCCATCTGAAAAACCACCAGCGTGCGATCCTGTTGCGCCCCGAGCAGCACGGAAAGCAATCGGCTTAGGTATGGCAGATGTCCGACGATCATTAAGCTGCCCGATTCATTTTGCAATCGCTCGCGCATGGGTCCGAGATCGTCATTCGGGGCTAGGCCAGCGATCTGTCGTGGGCCCTCCCCAGGATGGAGGTGGGCAGCCATGATTTCAGCGGTTTGCCGCGCACGTTCCTTACCGCTATGTTCAATGCGAACGACGTGCAGCTTCAGTGAAGACAGGTACTGGGCCATGCGCTCGACCGTCTTCGTACCTTCTGTGGTCAAACTCCGCTGCGGGTCTTCGGCTTCGCTTTTTGCGGCACCGTGTTGAACTAAATAGAGCTGCATAAATACTCTCTGTTTTCACATGCTTTGTCCCGTCCACCAGCGGGGCAGATCGGCAATCGTATCGAACATCACATCGGGCCGAACTGTACCTTCGAGATCGCTCGCACCGAACTTTCCGGTCCTGACCAGGGCGCCTTTCAGGCCCGCCGCTTGTGCACCGGCCACATCGGCTTCGATATCGTCGCCGATCATCAGAACCTGGTCCGGAGGAAGGCCCAGTTTCGCGACCGCCGCCGCAAAGAAGCGAGTGGAGTCATTTCACGAAGAGGACAAGCAACACGTCCTCCAGATTGTGAAGGAGGTCGAGGCTGCGCCTTCGATGGTGTCATCCAGGATGCGGACTGGCTCTCGCCAAGCTCCATGCAGTCACTAACTGCGTCGGCTACCCGGATCGCTGGAGAGACTACTCCGCGCTTAATATCACCCGCGACAGTTGGGCTCCGAACGTATTTCGCAGCAGTGAGTATGAACTAACTCGGCAATTAGACCACATCGGCAAGCCGCCCGACCACGATGAATGGTGGATGACGGTTGCGACTCTGGATACATTTCCTGCTGGTTTGCTGGCGGCTCCGCTCTTCGATCGCTCAGCCGAAGACCCCATTAACTTCGGCACACTCGGTTCAGTTGCCGAGCACGAGGTGACCCACGGTTTCGACAGCATGGGGCGGAAGTATGACGCTTCTGGGAATTTACGCGATTGGTGGACTCCGGACGACGCGCAGCGCTACGAGCAGCGAAGCAAATACCTGGTGGATCAGTATTCCAGTTACGTCGCAGCCGAGGACATCAAGGTCAACGGCAAATTGACCCTGTCGGAAAACTTTGCCGATGGAGCGGGAGCGAAGCTCGCTTTTAGGGCTTTCAAAGACAGAACCCACAGCAATTCGCCCAAGAGCAGCAGTTTTTTCTCTCGTATGCCCTTGGGCATTGCGCCAACGTTACTCCTGAATACCTAATTAAAGCTGCTCGCTTCCGGAGACCGAAGCTGAGAGTCAATGGCGTCGGTTCTGATATGCCGGAGTTCCAGCAAGCGTTTCATTGCAAACCGGGACAACCAATGGTGAGAGCAATCCGGGATCAAGCAAACTTCAACCGATGGTGAATGGGGCGAGCAAAGTTGGTGTGGCGAAGGAGTAGATATGAAGACCTCACATCTCATTTTATTGACGTTATGCGCGTATCGCAGTCCGTTTTCGTTGTGGCGGAGCGCCCTTCTGTTCGCGGTGGGCTAACTTACATCACAAATGTGACTGTGGTTGATGTTGCTACCGGGAGAGAGGATTCGAATCGGACGGTGGTGATTTCGAATGACCGAATTGCGGAGATCCAGGACAACGGATGCGTCAAGCCTGCCGCGGGCGCGAGAGTTGTGAACGGAACAGGAAAATTCCTTATTCCCTGGCTTTGGGACATGGAACGCAGGACAATGCCAGTCTCCCGCTGTATATCACAAACGGTGTCATGAGGGGTACGGGAGATGGTCGGTCCGCTCCAACCGCGGAGCCACATGTACCTCCCAGCCGCCACTCGTCGCCTGTCGAAAAGTCCCACAGAAACTCTCATTCACTGAAACCGTCTGAAAGAGCCATCCCTTGGCACTTAGATCGCAACGCACGCCTCCAACTCTTTCTGCCGGAGTCGTAGATCTTTCAATTCGTTTTCGGTTAGCCTCTCAGTACATCCCGCAACCACGCACTTGCCCATCTCACCCAGCGATTTTCGATAGTCTGAATTCTGCGTAGTGAAAGCGACATCAGTAAGCGCCCGTAGTAGCCTCAAGCTCACCGCCACATCGCCCTTCGCGTAGAGGCGAATCTGATCGAAAGCTGAGCTGAGCAGCCCTTCAAAACTGATCCAGGGGATACTCACTCGCACCACGCCAGGAGGATCGAAGAACAGTGGCTCGACGGGATCCCTCGAAGCAAAACGAATCATGATGCGGCTCAATTGGTCGATGCAGCTGATTGCGCTGGTGGGATCATTGACAGCCGGCGAAATCGCTCGTAAGGCGATGTCGACAATTTGTAGCACGCCGAATTCGACATCCTGTTGCAAAGTCCTGGTAGGACCAATGTCGAATACCGCACGAAATTGTCTGCTGACCTCCTCAGTCAGACGTTCTGGTTTCGAAGCAAGAAGAAGTGGAGTTCCGGCTGGAACGAAGTGGCCGACCCGCCGAAGAACATGGACCTGCACGTGATAGGTTTTTGTTAGGTTGAGTAGCCCTGCTCTGTCCACATACCGGATATACCCAGACGTCTCATTTACGGCCGCCGGCCGCCATGTGGATCGATCTAGAGGGTAGGGTCCTCCAATGCGGGGATAACGCTGGGCCGAGGGCATCAGATCATCGATAATCGCTTCAGTTTCGGTGGCGATGCGATCGACGATGTGGTTGACACTGATCGCTTGGGATATGTGGTGGATGAAAACCAATAATAGACAGACGCACGCAAACGCCAGGATCATCGCGCCCAAAACAGTTGCCACTGGTGAAAAAGCATACGGAGAGGAGCGTGCTGCAGGCAGAGCCGCCATGCAGTAAGAAAACGTCCCAAGGAATACTCCGAGAGTCCACTGCGTCACGCGATCCCGCACGAAGCCCGTCAAAATTCGTGGAGAGAACTGCATGGACGCTAGAGTCAGGGTCATCAGGAGGATCGCGAACACGATAGACACGACCGTCATGATCGAAGCGGCGATGCCTCCGAGAATGACTTGTGCCACCTGAGGGTCGGCGTGTGAGGGAAAGAGCGCTTTCGGGACCCAGGCGCTGAATTCCGGAACCGCCTCCTCTGCTTCGGATAGCAGCGCTCCCGCGCAACCTAAGGCCAGAGTGATCGCCAGCGGGCGGACAAGGAAGCCGCCACGCAGGTTGTACATGACATGGTGGAAGAACAGGGGTAAGCGCTTAAGCACGATGCTCGTTCTCGGTCCGCAGGAAGAATAGGGCAACGTTCCGTACTGGGCAAGCGAAACCGGACGCTCCACTCGCCCCGTCACCCCTGGTGGTATCGATTCTTGCGGCGAGCCACCGCTCGGGAATCACATCCTGCTAGCGTCGGCTCTGAAGGGAGCCTCATTCAGAAAATCGATTGCACCGATACGAATTGTTCAATCATTCTTTCACGCTCGAGCCACTCCCGAGTTGAGCGCCAGCGGTTTTCTGCCGGTCACGAACTCGGCCACTGGATGTTTGATCGCGGGAAGATGTCCCTGTTCGCATGCGAAGAGAAGATATTTCTTAAAGAGTGGTCTTCGACGAACCCGGAGATCAGGGCAAACCGCTATGCGAGCGATCTCCTCATGCCCGTCTCCATGTCCAAACCGACGGCGAAGGCCTTCACGCGGATTGACTTCGACACCGTGAAATCCTTGGTCAAGGCATTCACGACAAGCCTTACAGCTACGGCTATCCCGACTGGTCAAAACAGGGGCCACTCCCGGCAATGCTCGTCTGCAGGCACGCTTTCGGAAACTGAGCCAATGATTCGCTGCCTGGCAGAAGAGCTCTGGTCGGCTTCGCGCAAAGACAGAACCGACCAACGTATACGATCGTTCAAAGCCGTTCGGTTCTTCCACTCGCATCTCCCAATTCTCGCTCGCGCGCAATCCAGCAATGGGCACTCGCCAGTCGCCTCGTCGGTCGGCAAATGCGTGTTCGATGCGTTCAGTGATGTCTCTGCACAGTTGAGTATCGCCCAGATTCTGCCGTTCGATTGTCACTCCGATTCCACCGCATTTTATCGGCTGAGTACTGCCCATCCGTGGTGCAAGCCGGTCAAAGCCAAGCACGACGGGATCACGCACGCGTCATGAACATGCTTATCCACAATTCGTGTTGAAAACCGGGGGAAATGTGGCGAAGAAGATCAGGGCAGGTGGACGAGATTCGCGCATGTCCGAGAAGCCAATCCGTTTATGCGCGATCATCTGCGCCAGAAAATGGAAAAGGCTGCGACATTGGCTATGCTCCAGCCGCCTGCTCCTGCGAGAGAGCGTGCAGCGTGGATGCATGTACCGTCGCAACCCTTGATGCGATCACCGCTTTCACGGTTCCAAACCCCAACTGCTCCTCGCAGAGACAGTCGGTTTTTTCGGGTCTGGTTGCCCTTCAGGTTGCCCTGCCGGGCTGATCACCCAGCTTACTTCGGACTGACGGAGTTTATCTCGCCAATCCTTTCAGCCGTCGACGGGGAACAAGCTAAACAGTTGCTTCACTGGTGTCAATGCAGATTTCAGGGTCAAAATGAAATATCTGTGAATGGAATTGTGGAAAACGCAGCTGTGATGCGCAGGGGCGCCACTATTACATGGAGGAGCCTGTGTCGACGGATGAGCTGAAGCGTTTGCCGCGTTATGCCGGGCTGAGACCTGGCGACGCACTGCGAACCAACGAGTATGGCCATAAGCGACATGTGGCAGGGCAGAGTCTAAGCGACGAACAGTTGATCCGCGTTATGGTCGATCATCCTGAAGTCATCCAGAGACCGATCGTGGTTCGTGGTGACAAGGCTGTACTTGCAAGACCGGTAGAGAAGCTCGAAGAACTCGGCATTAAGTGAGCCCCTGCGAATTGCGGATTATCTTAGGCAGGGGCTCACCCTAGTAACGTGTGCCGCGGAATATGCCATACCCTTCGAAACCATGTCCGCCATACGGGCTTTCGCTATCTCGGTTGGTGTTTCAGATATTAGGAAGAAGATCGAAGTACTCATCATCTTCATTCTTGCCGCCTTCTCCAGCGCCCAACTGTTTCTCTGACTGGATAAACTCGATGCGCTCGATCCATTTGACCATCTTGTAGCCAAGCTGATTCTCGACTCGCAGCCGCAGTGGAGCACCATAGACCTCTGGAAGTGGTTGGCCATTCATCCGCAGTGCGAGCAGGCATTCCGCCTTCAGCACATTTTCCAGGGTCTGTGTGTCGTAGTATGGGCCACCGTAGAGTGCTTCGCCAAAGGAGAAAAACGCTAGCACCTTGGCTTCCGGCTTCGGGCGGACGAGATCAATCAGCGTCTGCATTGGAATGCCGGCCCATTTCGCGATGCCACTCCAGCCCTGAATGCAGTGATGCATCGTGATGTACTCGACGATGCCCATCTTCTCGATATCCGCAAGCGAAAGCACAACTGGATTTTCGATCAGCCCGCCGACCTGCAGCTTGAAATCCTGAAAACCGCGCTCAGCGAGACGTCTCCAATCCTCTCGCACCGGCATTTTCCCATTGGGCCAGAAGTACGGCGAGATATCCTGCTCCGAATAGTTCTGGTGCGGAACGAGTCGGTTCAACGTGAGCAGTTGCATAGGGTACGTCACGGACTTCAGTGCGTGTTGCAGACCACGCGGATGGTTCCATGAAATGTAGTGCGCTGCAATCCATGAGAGAACAACCACACCAATTCCCACGAATCCCAGATACATGCCCATAGGCCGCAGATCATCCGTCCCCATCACGATGTGGTTCATGTTCCTCGCGAATCCTGTCATCACAACTAGCGTGACGTGCACCACGAGAAAAGCGAGGAAACTGAGCATGGTGAGGAAATGGATCGATCGAGCGGACTGCCTGCCGCCAAAGATCTTCGCGTACCAGGGAAAGCGGTTCACCACCGCCGGCGACATAGAGATGCCCGTTGCAATGGCCAAGGGCCCGAAGACAAAGACAACAGTGAAATAAGCAATCTGCTGCAGGGCATTGTAGCCATAAAAGCCATTTGGTTCTGCAGGCATATGAAATGTGGCGTAGTGGACCCAGGTGTTCCACGCTTGCAAAAGAACCATCGGCGACGTAGGGACAATCCGCCGCCACTGCTCGGTATCCAACAGCATGATGATGAAGAAAATGCCCGTGAAGATGAATCCGTGAACGTCGATGAAGTGCCAAACTCGCGCAATGCCGATCGTGTGTCTGTAGCCCGGCGTGCCGATGATTGGCGATATGTAGCGGGAATCATCTTTCGCCGTCCAGATGCGGTCGCGAGGAACTCTTAGTGGTGTAAACCGGATCCATTCGCTCCCCGGCGTGCAGTCATCATTGAAATAGAGACGAGGATGATCAAACAGGATCGAGAGGCCACTTCGGATCAGGAGCATCACAAAAAAGAAATTGAAAAAATGGCAGTAGCGCACCCAGAGCGGAAACCCATGCGGCCCAGCGAAGTTATTGGGATAGACCTGAGGGACCGGAGGAACGGTAGGCAGACCGGCTATCGCAACTTCAATCCAGGAGGCGAGAACCGCAGCCAGAACCACGGCTGCGATTCCGATGAGAATGGAGGGGCGAAGCCAAATCCGGAAGCGGCGGTCTTTGGGGTAGTGCACTGTCGCGTGCGCAACATCGAAGGAAATCATTGGTGAATCCCGTGGCTATGCTCGACCAAAGTGTTCGCTGCGCACGCGTTGAGGTTTCGACTGAAGACCAGAATCGTGGTGTCTTTCATCACAAGATGCCAAGAGTTTTGAGCGGCACCCGTACGAGCTGTGCGCTTGCTCTCGACGCTTCCGCTCAGTTTCAGCATACCTCGTAACACGATATATAATAAATGAGTTCGACGAAGGAAGGTGATGGCGACACGACCGCCAACTAAGAAGCATGTGGAAGCAAGCGAGACTCTGAATCGTTTGCCGCACTTGGTCGCTCCATTGCTGCGCTTCAACCTTCGGAACGAGCTTCGAAGGCTTCGGGAAGAAGACTCATGGCACCGGGAAACGGGGCGTAGCTCAAGGACCCTGGCGAAGTATGCTGACTTTCGGATCGTCCTGGTGCTCATGAGGGCCAACACGCAAATGAAAGAGCATCATGCCGACGCCCGGATTTCGATTCATTCGTTGGAGGGCAAGATCCGCGTCCATCTGCCGGATCAACAGGTCGAACTTTCTGCCGGGGAACTGCTGGTCATCGACTATGGCATAAAACACGACGTCGAGGCTCTCGAAGAGAGTGCTTTCCTGCTCACGGTTTCTTGGCCGGGAGGCACAAAAGAAGAGCGGCACCAGGCGAGCTGAGCGCACTTCCGCGGTCCACTCTAGTGTTGTGTGCTAGCCCGTTCCAAAATCCTGTTTATGAATATCGGTACCAGCCCTGGAATAGCAACGAGGCGATATAACGCGAAAAATCGCCGGGCGTACCAAAATCTACAGTTTTTGTGCCGGAAGCGCGCTGATGAACTCCGCGTCTTGACGTGTCTGCAGAGGCTGGCGCATGCGTGATGATCCCCTTGTTTTTCACCAGGTGTTCCAGCGAACGCGTTTAGCTTCCGAGTTGCGTCAGAGCGGGAGATCCTTCACGTACAAGAGCCAAGGCGGGAAGCCACTTCTACCTGCCACCACACCCAGTAGCGGCTGCGTCTTGCTTCTCATTCCCGTGATGTAGGCGTGCGGGCTAGGAACTTCCCCTTACCATCTCCTTATGAACCTTTTATTCGCTCTTCAGGCCTCCGCGTATCCAATAGCTATGTGGCCATGAACCTGGCATCGCGGCTCATGCGCCCTGGAGACAAAGCGACCATGTCCAACGATACGCCTCAGTCGTCACAAACAAAGAACTGGAAAGATATTTATGTTGCAGTTCTCCTCGAGGGCGACGAGCACAGAGTCCTCTCTCTCATTGTGGAAGCAGAGCGGGCGATCGTAGAGCGTGCGAGAGAGTTGTTCCGAGCTTCGGGCGATAACATTCAAGAAGAGGAAACCTTGTGCGACGCGCTCTACGCCCTTGAGCTCAAGCGCGGGGCAGTGAGGCAAGAGGTCCTGAACCCCTGAATTGCGCTGGAAGGCCCTTGACCCCCTCAGTTACGTGCGGATGGGAATGTAAGGAAATGGACGCGGGGACCGGGTTTCAGACGCACGCGCCCGGTACCGCGATTTTATGGGATGGCAAATGCCTTGGTACTCGGTCCAGCATTCGCTCGGCACTCTGCTGGCCTTGGCCGGCAGGATGCACCTGGTGTGCTACCTGCGGCAAGGATCCAATGTCTTCGAGACGTACTGGACGACAAACCGCGGTGTCGAGGTGATGGATAACAACTATCACTTGCTCGATTTGATCATCTACGGGCGGCAGGAGACGTGGGAAGAGTCGCCCCCCGGCTGGCCACAACAATGCACCTACACGCGGACTAGCAGCGGTTCGCCCACCTGGCAACCAGAGTGGCCGGGCGGACGTCCCATCGCCCAGTGGTCCCGCCTAGAGGCCGGGCGTTCGGACGATCTGGGAACCGGCGGGCGCTGAAACCGAGAGGTCGTTCGCCAGGATTGATTTGTGGCTTATGCGCACAGCGCCAAGCTGCTGCTGTTGGCGTCCTCTTGCGCTTCTTCCGACTCGGTGTCCTTGCCCTTGAGGTAAGCGAGCGTCACGTCGACAGATGCCCAGCGAGTAGAATTCGCACGCTGCTACAGGCGAGCACTTGGCTTCCGGTTAAGCCGACATTCCGGGACTTATCGCGTCGTGGCTCGAATCGAACCGCGAGCGACTACTTCTCAGGGTAGATAGGATGAGTCTATCCCTGATGACGGATCGCGTTACTCTCAATTACCAACGTGCTTTTCCGGATCGAGTCTGGTCAAGGTGTATTTCTCCGATTCCTCCGACTTGCCATTTTTCCAAACTATTTCCAGGTCGATCGTTTTATCGTCGATGATTCTATAAACGACCCTCTCCACGTGATCCGCATCCGCACTTTGCAAGTTTGTGATATCGAACATCTGAAACTCAAAGACCCCAGGTCGGGTATTCTCCCTCAGTCGCAACCGTGGCTGATTGCCAGCGTTGCAGAAGTGTGTCATCAACAGCCCTTGGCCGTCTCGATAGAACACAGATAGTTCCTTGCCAAACTGCTCGGTTACAATCGAGCCCTTGGAGCCGCTCTCGTACGTCATCTCAATGGAAAGGGTCTTCTGCCCCGACCGAATCGCCCACCTTCCCTCGAATCCCTTGAATGTTTCGAATGCACTATCAGAACTTCCTAGTGCCGCGGAAGAGGCCAGCATCAAGAAAAGCAGAAAGCCGACTTTACGCAAGATCATCCTCAACTCCTTCTTGAAGCATTTAAGCAGAAATCTCCTTCCTGATGTCCGCGTCTTTGTCGGGGCCTTCTTCGAACGGCTGGGCTCCATAGATCCGGGCTGCTGCTCGATCTGCGAGGACCTCTTGCAGGCGGGTTGCGCCGTGGCTGATACGACGGAACAAGAACAGATACGGCCTAAGGAAGTGAAACGCCACATTCGGGCCCGAAGGAGCGGGTTGATTTACTTGATCCTGATTATTGTCGCCTGCCCCTCGCCGCTCCATCCCGGCAGTGGCACCTGCCAGGGAAAATTTTGTGGGAGGTTGACCACCGGGTCGAGAAAAAGCTCAACCGTAACTGGAATCCGATTGCTGATTGAGTCGTGACTCGATGCTGTGCGGCCAAAAGCAGTGCAGGTTTCCTCTGATTGGCCCTGCACCTGACTCATGGATAGAGTCACTTGGATGTGTTCATGGGGCTGCCCACTTCGGGTCACCAGTACGTTTCCGGCAGTCTGAATATCAGGCCACCTGCCTTTCACTGTTAGACTGATCTGCGCAGTCCTGTTCCCCGCGCACGACACGCCAGAACCCGAACCGGAGTTGTTCGTGTCCGCTGGTGCTGTTGTCGTTCCCGAGAATGTGCCATCGTCCTGAAAATGGAGGGGAATCTCCGGAGGCTGGCCGGCTCTAAACCCAAACTGGTACGAGATAATCGAGGCCTGCCAGGTCGCGTGCGCGTTGATGCGCAACGCATATTTCATAGCGACACAACCGCACTCGTCCGGATCGTGAAACCTGCCGCCCATTGCCTCGACCCAGTCCTTGGAAAACTGCAGCATCTGCGGCCGAGTCATACTCCTGGGCGGATCTGGCAGGCTCTTGGTCACCACAAGACGGTCCCTGCCCTCCGCATTCAAGCCCATGGTGCCTGCAAACGCCACATCGAGGAAGGGCACCCCCCCACGATCGTTGGTCATGTGATCAATAAATGCCATGGCATCGCTGGGGAACTGCTGCTTCATCAGCATGCAAACCCCGACCATGTCTTTTCCTTTGAACTGCATCGCCTTCGGTGCTAGCCGCCAGCCGGGGAAATCGCCATGACACTCTTGACAGGGCTTGAAAGTAGCTGTCAGGTCTTCCTCGCCCTGGGGCGTAGGGATTACCTTGAACCCGTTTTCAGGATGGGTAGGTTCATCAACCTTGAAAGGGATCGTCCCTCCGTGGCAATTAAAACATCGCGGCTCCACAAATATCGGGGACAGCTGATCAAATGCTTTGATGGCGAACTCCGTCTGGTTGTCACTCAACGCGCAGACTGGTTCTTGCGCATAAAGCAGCACAAAAGATTTAATGAGCATCGCCGCGAACACCGTTACCCATCGCCACATGCGCGGTAGTATAGGGCAATGATTCTCGGGATCGCTCGAAAAGCAGGTTTCTTTTTTGTAATCCTGGCAGCGGCTCTTTTTGCTCAGCAGAAGAAGCCTCTCACCAATCAGGATATCGTCACCATGGTGAAAGGCGGCTTTTCGGAGAGTCTCATAATCATGGCGATTCGCGCGAACTCCTGCGCCTTCGATACCTCCGCGGATGCTTTGATCGCCCTGAAGAACCAGGGAGTCACCGACACTCTGATCCGCGAAATGCTGGCCGTGGAAGCCGGCAATCGGAGTCGTTCCACCGTAGGCAGCGACCAGACGCCCGCCGCCAGCGGCGCTCCGACAGTTCCTGCTTTTCCACAGCCAGGCAGGTCCTCAGTATCGTCTGGATCTGGAACTCGGACCAGTTTCTCGTCCCCGTTCCCGACATACCCACTCGATTTCTCTGCCGAACGCTTTTTCACCCAGGCCGGAGCAAGTCCGGCTTCGGACGGCAAAATTTTCGTCCATGAGGGCCGCTTGCGTTTTGCACCCGCCAATTCATCCGTAATTACGATTGTGGACCCGGTCTCCAGAACCGGCTACCAGGTATCGCCCGGGCAAACTGCCGAGGTGGTGCGGCGTTTCCAGGGAGTTCGCGGAGTGGTCAATCAGGATGGCCTCAGCAAGTTTTTCCTGCCTGTAGATCCGGACAGCCCCTGCATGTTCTGGTTGGATGTCGAATGCAGGAGCATGGGCGCCGAACAGATCGCAGGCCGTTCCTGCGCAAAATGGGAGGTCAGCCATAGGTTCGCCGAGCAGACCTGGATCAGCTACATCTGGGTCGATGTGAAACTTCACATCGTGAGCAAAATACAGTACCGAGATTTCATCACCGAGCTGAAAGACATCGTGGAGGGTCCTCCGCCGGTCGCCTTTGAAGTACCCTAAGAAAGAGTCTCTGAAAACCCTGACCAAAACTTAGCTCGCGGACGAATTGGTAATCGGCAGCCTTAAGGACGCGGGATGGCGGAACTGGCAGACGCAGCGGACTAGTTTTTCCGAAGTGGCAGCGCGAGCTGTTTAACACGATCCTTGAAGAGGAAGGGCTCCGTTTCGACCGGGAAGGTCGCCCTCGGACGGCCTCGGGCCCCCACGGGCTACAGCAAGAGCAGTGAGCCAGGCAGGTTTACCTTCGCTTTGCATTCGCCCAGAATAGAGAGTTCTTGACCTGGGGTCGGATGGTTAACGGGGTAGTGGAGGAGCCCGGAAAAATCTCCACCCCGCAACTCACGAGTTAACAGAGCGGGGAGATCGGCGCGCGGCGGGCGCGTGAAGCGTGGTTCTCGGCCGGGGCGGAAGGGGATGGGGGCGGGAGTCCTCTACCAAATTCAGGTGCAGACCGGCACGGAAATCGTGGTTCCGTCCGGGGCCGAGCAGGAAAAAGTCAGCGCCACTCTCGGTCCCGCGCTCGCCAGCGACGTGCTCGCGCAATCGCACGTGATACTCAATCCGGCGCTCCGCGACACTCAACTTCTCTACTTCGACGTCGGTAAGCTCGCCTCTTCTCCATAGACACACGCGACGCGCACGCAAGTCTTTCGGGCTCTTTTTCGTATCGTTCGCACGGTTTGCATCGTTTGGGCAAAAGAGTTCCCGGTACATTACTGTGGCTTCTTTTCCGTCGGCGGAGGAGAATCAGGGCCCATGTGGCCGGGCCCCATTATGCCAGGACCCATGGACTCCATGTGCTTCAGCATCGCGTCCATGTGGCCGACCATCCTTTCCCACATATCCACGCCAGTATCTCAGGAAACAGATAGAGCCGGTGGGGCGGTAGAAGGGTTGAGATGGTTAAGCAGCTGGAGTCTGCAGCAGCTCAATAATCCCTTTTGTCGGCAGAGGGCGTCGCTTTGCGCGTATCCACCAATATTTCGTTGCGCCGATAACTTACCGGCTCAATCCAAACGTTCGACGGTGAGTGCTTACGGTACTGGTGGCAAACGAAACAGACGTTTCCGCGGACCGACGCGCGCAAGCCCGGTTGGATGCATGGCGTCCCCATGTTACGTGCGAGACCACGTGATAAGGAATGGCGGTGTTGAACCATTTGGCCGAGCTAAAAAGCTGAAGCCAGCGCTTTGCAAAATCGGAAACGGCAATCAATGGGCCGATAATTTAGAGATGGGGCCGTGAGTGCGACGGGTGGTAGAATGTCGTTACGGATCAGTCGGGGAGCGGCATGAATCCCGAGAATGCGCTACGACGCACTTCATGTCGAATCAAGTCCAAATGTAACAATTGCAAATCCTCGGAGGCTTACACAATTTCTTAGGCGTTTTTCCTATTCGCGATTCAATGGCAAACGAAAGTGGATCAACTAGAGTTTTAACGTCAACTAGTTGAACACAAGAGGTGCGTTGGCAGAGTTGGTAGACGAAGCGGACTAGAAGTTGGTTGTGGAATTAAACGCTAACCTATTGTTTCTACTAAGCCGGGATGGCGGAACTGGCAGACGCAGCGGACTCAAAATCCGAAACTAATTAATCTTCCTACCTATAATCTTCTGAAAACAAGTATGTTGTTGACAGATTGAGCCAGCCAGAGTACTTTCACAACTGTTTCACAGTCCCGCATTTTTACCCTGGCAGGAAAGGATTCCGATGCCGGAGCAGCACGCGATCCTCGGCGGCAAGGTTTATGTCTACAAGCGTCCGAACAGCAGCTTGTGGCAGTGCTCAACGTATTTTGCCGGCAAGAACCGCCGCATCAGCACCAAGGAAGAGGGCCTCTCGAAAGCCAAGGAGATTGCTGAGGACTGGTATCTGCAACTCCGCGGAAAACTCCGTAACGGAGAAATCAAGACCGAAAAGACTTTTCGCGAAGCCTCAGAACAATACTTGCACGAGTACGACATCATGACGCAGGGGCAACGCAGCAAGGAATATGTCGAGGACCAGCACGGGCGATCACGGCTGCATTTGGTGCCGTTCTTCGGAAGTCTAGGCTTGTCCGAGATCACCCCCGGCAAGGTTCAGGAATATCGCCTTCACCGGCACGAGGAAGCAATGGGCAAACGCGGCAAGCCACCGGCGCGCAGCACCATGCATCAGGAGATCGTGATCCTGCGTCAGACGTTGAAAACGGCGGTGCGCCATGGATGGCTGGATCGCCTTCCCGATCTGTCGGAGCCCTACCGCTCATCCCCCAAAATCTCTCACCGGGCATGGTTCTCTCCGGAAGAATACAAACAACTGTACGAAGCTACGAGAAAGCGTGCGCACGAACCGAAGCAGGAGCGCTACCGATGGGGATCGGAGCAGTTGCACGATTATGTACTCTTTGGGGTCAATACCGGCTTGCGGCCTGACGAGGCATGGCGGCTTCAATTCCGTGACGTAACGATTGTCGATGACGAGGATGCTGGTAAGAGAATTCTAGAGATCGAAGTGCGCGGAAAACGCGGGGTGGGCTATTGCAAAAGCATGCCCGGCGCGGTGCGGCCGTTTGAGAGACTGAAGGCGAGGCTCCGTCCGGTCTGCTTGGATAGCGCGCCCGGGGCAGAGAAGACAAACCATGGTGCCGCCACACCTAAGGAAGAATGGCGAAAGCCAGGACCCGCGGACCTGATTTTTCCGAAGTGGCAGCGCGAGCTGTTCAATACGATCCTGGAAGAGGAAGGGCTGCGTTTGGACCGCGAAGGTCGCCCTCGGACCGCCTACAGCCTGCGGCACACCTACATCTGCCTGCGCCTGATGGAAGGAGCGGACATATACCAGATCGCCAAGAACTGCCGCACCAGCGTCGAGATGATCGAAAAATATTATGCTGCGCACATCAAAACCAGGCTGGATGCTGCCGCGATCAACGTCATGCGACCGCACAAGTTCAAAAGCAAAACAGGAAAGAAATCTCCTACGAAATCCCAAGCTTCACCAGCGATTTCGGATCACCATCGGCAAAACTCAGGCAACTCTGCTGCCGGGAAACCGGCGATGTAGAACTACTCGAAGTCGGGAGACCTCTCGAAGTGGCAGCCAAGCCTCGCGAGACGTAAGCCGGTTTCGGGAGCATGGACTTTATATCCGACTGCGGCCAAGGCCAACCATATTCAGGGTGTAGTGGCACTTGCGAGGGCAGTGACCAGGTGCTTAGATTTGGGTGATTGAAATTGCTGATAGAAAATTAAGAAATTTCGTCACCCTCTCGGGGTGCTTCTTTGCCTGCACGTTTCAGAATTTTCCGTGCTTTCTTTACATTTGCACGACCGCTCCGCTCACGAAAAAATTCTTCCGTACGCAAGGCAGAAATTTTTTCTGCAACTGCTAGATTGATGAGCTGATTAAGGGAAATTCCCTCGGCCTCGGCGGTTTTGCGAGCTTCCTCGTGTAACGAGGATGCCAACCGTAAGGGGAAGCTGCTTTGTCTCACAACATTTCTCCATTTTTCATTTGCTTGTATGGGCCCTTAGTCGATGGAGAGCCTCGGACGGCCGCACAATCTTAACCGCAAAACTTTTTGCTGCAGCCGCAAAGTCCTCTTGGTTGAATGTCACCAGCAGGTCAGCCCGGCCGTTGACCGCGGTTTCTAGCACCATATCGTCAGTCGGATCAGACAGAAGCGGTCGCCACAGAAACCTAATCTGCACGGATTCAGCGACGCTTACGAGCGAATTAATAATCTCGTCGACTTCCGGCACGCTAAGGCCGTGGACTTTTCTGTGTTCTTCACGCGTTAACACGGCCTCGTACTCAAGAACAAGTGGAACCGACAATAAAAGCGTAAACTCCCTTTTCAGCGCTCGGTCTACTAGCTGCCAAGAGGCTCCGCCCCGGCTGCGCAGCGCAGCGACCAGAACATCGGTATCGAGCACGAAGCGCAAAATATAATGATATCGCATATGATATCATGTTTCAAGCTCGCCCGGTCTGCGAGATTCGGCACTGAAATTCCAGTCGCCTTGCCATCCGCTGCAGACACAAGCACGCACGTGCCTTCGTTCGTTCGACCTCCCGCCGGGTTTGCTCGCCGACCCGGCGCGAGGTGGAGCTGCGCGGTTTCTACCAACCTGCAGACGAGCCACAATACCTTTTTTGGCGTGGGTTTGAGTATATTCGGGTGGATTTCTGATGCAACTCGTTCGCTCATACTGATAGGGAACTGCGCTTGCGCAGAGGCGGCGAGACTTTTGCCTACACACTCGGTTGCTGCATTTTCGCCAGCTGGGCCGCCAAGCGCGGCCCAGCGCCTCTGCGCACGCCGTTTGCGGTACGCCCTCAGCCGGCCGCGATGATCGGCGCGTCCCTCCGGCCCACTGCCAGCCCCCGTCCTTGTCCGCGGCGGCTGTCTGCGAAGGCGTGGATGTCCTTCTCCCCGGAACGTAGGAAGTCTAGAAAGTCTACGCCAATGTATTTGCAGGTTTGACAGAGGCTCAAAAGAACCAAATGGTTGCGGAGGCCTTTTTCCGAACTGATTCCTCCGATTACGTGCCGAAACCTGGCAAAAGGTTTGATGGCGTGCTCCGCGTTGTTGTTGTTCCACGGGACGCCGTCATAGTTGAGAAACGTGAACAGCTTGTCTCGATTCTTTTCCAAACGCTCCTTGACCTTCACCGCTGTCTCACTTTGCAGGTTGCTTTCGGAGATTCGCCGGTAGAATTTCTTCACAGATGGAAGGTGCTTCTTCAAGAAACGGCTCTTCAGGCCGTACCGGTCGATACTCTCGACCATGGACTTAAGCAAGACCGCAAAAGCCAGCACGAGCTGTTTCAATTCCTCGTCGTAGGGGTGCTTCAGCACGTCGTCGTTCAAATCTCGTATCAGGTGGATCAAGCATTTTTGCTGAGGGCATTCGATTGAATCATAGGCCGCATAAAAATCGGACACCAAAACGCCCGTGAAGTCTTTCAGCATGCTCTGAAGTAGGTCGCCTTCCCGTGTGTCACTATAGACGTAGACAACATCTTCCATATTCGCAAAGACCCACACAAATCCGTCTTTATCCCTGAGATTGACTTTCGTCTCATCGACATGAAGCAATCGGCCATGACACAGTCGGTTAAGTAGAGCATCGAAAGTCCCCTTGTAATTCTCCGCTGCATCGGCTTTGAAGCGGCCGATAGTGGAAGAGTCCAGAGGGAAGCCAAACAAGCGATTCAGCTTGGCGGCAACATGCTGCTGCGGCAATCGCAATTCGATGTTGAGGTAAAGAGAATAAACCATCATTCCAGGCCCATACTTGCCTTTACCCCAGCATGTCTCCTCCGGTTGGAAAACTGTTCCGCAGCCTTGACAGTGATATCGATGGAAGCGGTAACGAGCGACCCACCTCTTAATTCCGTGTCGCATGAATTTGAGATCAAAAATGGTCTTGCTGTACTTCGTATGTTTGAAGAACTTCGCCGAGGCACACCTCGGGCACGAACTCGGCGGTGCGGACTCGATGGTCTTGTTCGGCCTGATAAGTCGGTGCGGATTTTTGCCAGGAGCCGGTGTACGCTTAAGCTTCGCATGCGACTTCACGTATATCCGTCCCCGCTGATAGTCCCAATACGCTGCTCTGTTGATTACATCGAGGTCAGCGAAGGCAAAGGTGTTGCGCTTGAAACCGTAGGGGTGTTCCCGCCTTAGTGTTGTCGTATCAATAATTTCGTCAGGCGGCGAGCTCCCGGTAAGGGGGAATGCCTGGGTTAATTGGACAACTTTGGTAGCCACCACGTCGAGAGCTTTGCAATCGTCAGAGTTGTAGGTAAGGAGTGACGATTTCTGGTCGCGTGTTCTCGAGGCCGCCCATTCATGCCGCCACCTGATGGTTTCTATGCCTGTTACGGCAGACTCTGACCATTGAAACCCCAGATGCCCGGCGATCTCCTTCAGCCCATTAGAAAATGTCGGAAAGTAGACCTGTGCGAAAATTACGGATAGGAGGTTCACGGCAGAGTTGATCGTTTTGGCTGCCACAGAACCTTCAAGCGGTTTTCCGTAGCGCTCGCCCATCCGCTTCAGAAAAGTCCTTTCATAGCTGCCATAGTGGATCAGCACCGGCTTCTCAACTGCTTCGAGGATGGCAAGAAATTCCTGCCATATCTTTTCCTCGTCAGCCGCGGTATCTGCCCACAGGCTATGATGAACGCCCGAATCGCCACTGCCGACGCGGACACCGATGATGTAGTAGAAGTCGTGGTCGGGCAAGCCCTCGACATCCAAATAGATGGGCGTACCTTCGATCTTCAGTTCCGGCCTGCCCACGATGTGGATCTTCTTCTCCCGAATCGCCAGCGCCTTTAGCGAGTGGTGATACTTCTCCTCTTTGTCACGCATCCGTTTGGGCCGACGACGTGGCCGGAACGTATAGGAAAGTTGCGTAATGGTAAAGATTCCCTTGCTGTGAAGTTTCTTTCGCTCCTTCTCGCTCATGCCCGAGAGCAGGCTGAGCTCATCCGTCTCGATTGCCTTTTGCCGACAGCGGGTCTGAAATTCACACTCGCCGCAGTGTCGATTTAGGACAAGGTCGGGCGGAGTACGGCTGGAGAGCAGGGCGGCAACTCTCTCAATTCGCTTCTGAACCTGGCCATAAAGAGTCACTGTCTTTACTTTTAGTGCCCTATGGTCGTCGCCATGGATGATTTTGCCGAAGCCGATCTCGCGTTCCGTCACTTTCGACAGCACAAATGCATCAAAGGCCAGCAGCAATTTGTCATCCTCGCCTAGTTTGTTCGTGAAGACGAACCGAATCGGCATGAGCTGCGGTGATCTGCCCCGGCTTTCGGATCGTGTGCGTTCAAGGGCATGGACCTCAGAGGC
Organism: Terriglobales bacterium; assembly: GCA_035623795.1. Taxonomy (GTDB): domain Bacteria; phylum Acidobacteriota; class Terriglobia; order Terriglobales; family Acidobacteriaceae; genus DASPST01. The sequence continues at coordinate 5,770 of DASPST010000070.1, read as the reverse complement.
AAGAACACAACTACTCATTCGTGCGTGCACGGCCAAGTTGGCGGCCAGACGCCACCTGGCTGCCTTCAGATTCTCTAGTGGCGGCGAAACCGCCGCTTCCTCTTTCGGTGTCTCCGAAAGAAGTCGCTCAAGTTCTGTCGCATAGTAGGATCGGTTTTGTAATGTTATCCATTCTGCATAAGCATTGCCTGAAGGCGGCTCGTCGGCTGCCCGGAACCAGCACTTGGTGGGGCATTTTAGAATCGCGTTGAACAGATCAGAGGAGATTCTCATGGAAGAAGGTATGCCTTTCCTTCAATTCTGTATTTCGAATTCATCGGCTGGAGGCGTCTTTAATTTGGCTTGTGTCGGACCCGTGAGCCCCGGAGGTTTTTTATTCGCCTGCGCGCAAATGAGTGTGACGTCGATTTTGCGAGTCGCGAAAACGCGTGTAGAATGCACCTCCAAATGAAGACTCTACAGAATGACTTGCGAGCCCCGCAAACTGGTGGATCGATTGAACAGGTTGCATGTGGAGAGTCGAACAGCGGAGCCGATGGGGTAGAGTGTCCGTCCATCAAGTGGGGTGAGACGCAGCTCTGAAAGACTGGGAGCGTTGGGAGAGCAACAGGGGCTGCTATTAGGCGCCCCCGCCCTCTGAGCCACGAAGCGTGGCTTTCCCCTCATTGGCGCCTCCCCCTGTCGGGAAACGAAACGAGCTGGAATGTTGGGGCGCATGCACTCAGGAGTGCGGATCTTGGCCGACGGTGTGCAGGCTGGATCATCTTCAGATTTTGACTGCGCTCTCGGAGCGACGAAGAAGCGATCGCACTGAGATCATCGTTGAATTTCGGACCATACCAATAGTCGAGCTCCCGGAAACAGTGCTGTCTTGGCGAGGCCAACCATGTCGGAGTCGAGCTGGAGATGGCGAGTCGACGGTGAGTTGGATATCCATCACTGCGGTTCGGCCTTCGCCTGTAAGGATTCGCTCCAGGCGCCTGGTCACATCATGCTTCTACACGCACGCTCCTGAAACTGGTTCCAAAAAACTGTGGCCTGGGAAGCCTGGTACGCCCGGCAGATCAAGCAAGGGTCCAGGTTGTAATCTCACATCCCAAGCTGGTCGAGACCGGCAATGGACCCGGCCAGGACCTGGGTCGCAGCGCAGCGGACCTGCAAGTGATGCTGACCAGGCATGCGGAGCTCCTCGAAGAACTGACTTGTGATCGCCACGCTCGGCCAACGCAATGGGCTTCCAACGCGGCCGGGGGAAGTCCCTCTCTTCGACTTTCGGTTTCTGGAGCTGAAAGAGATCCTGATGAAGGCGGGACAGCACCATCAAGCTGCCCGAAGAAACCCAATTCCTGTTTTTTTACGACGAACCACATCGAGATGCCCTTGATCATGCACGGAGATCGCCAGGCGCTTGAAGGAACGATCCTCGCGCAGTACGAGAACAGCTCATGCATACCCTGTAAGTAAAAGCGAGGCAGAACGGATCATGAGGGGTGGTCCGATCTTCGGCATAGACCACCTAACTGTTGATTCGGCCGAGTATTTTGCGCGAGCGATCCTTCGATGACGCCCCGCTCTGTTTACGGGGCGCTCTAGAAGCAGTAAAAATTCTGATGCATCAACCTCGACTGCTAAATCAACAGCGGCATCGAGGTACGCAGCTCATTTTCGTAACCTTGTGATTTTCGATGCCATTCTGGCTGGCGAACGCGAGACATCTGGCCCGACCATCCATCAGGATGGTGTGAGCAGGGCACACAAATCTCGTCCGGTGTTGCAAAATCCGTGATGCGGGCGACGATCTGATTCAGGAATGAGATCCAAACGCAACGATCTATGCGATCTATGCAGGTCCTCGGGAACTTCACATTGATTACACACACTCTCGTTGTTCGGTTCAGATGGAAAAGAAAACTTGATCACTCGAGACGGTTTTATATCAATCATTTGAACCAAGTTCCGGGATCGTGAAACCTGGTACACGAAGCGGACATTTAGTCCGTTCTGTATCGGTCGTAAAAACGGGGTCCAATTGTTTACCGTTGCACAGCGCTGTCAGCGCTGAACGGCAATTGCAACGCCTCGTCTGTTCAAGTAACCTGTTGGTAAAAGTCCTTTGGCTATGGCGCCGGGATGGCGGAACTGGCAGACGAAGCGGACTCAAAATCCGAAACTAGATCATGTTCCTTCCTATAATCTTCTGAAAACAAGTATGTTGTTGACAAGTTGAACCACGCAGAGTACTTTCACAATTGTTTCACAGTTCCCCATTTCGGGCCTGAGACGAAACCATTCAGATGCCGGAGCAGCACACCATCCTCGGCGGCAAGGTTTACGTCTACAAGCGTCCGAACAGCAGCCTTTGGCAGTGCTCCAGTATTTTGCCGCTAAGAACCGGCGTATCAGCACCAAGGAAGAGAGCCTTTCAAAAGCCAAGGAAATCGCCGAGGATTGGTATCTGCAGCTCCGCGGAAAACTCCGCAACGGGGAGATCAAGACCGAAAAGACCTTTCGCGAAGCCTCAGAACAATACTTGCGCGAGTACGACATCATCACGCAGGGGCAACGGAATAAGAAATATGTCGAGGACCAGCACGGGCGGTCACGGCTGCATTTGGTGCCGTTTTTCGGCAATCTGGGCTTGTCCGAAATCACCCCCGGCAAGATTCAGGAATACCGCATTCACCGGCACGAGGAAACAACGGCCAAATGGGGCAAGCCGCCGGCACGCAGCACCATGCATCAGGAAATCGTGATCCTGCGTCAGACCTTGAAAACGGCGGTGCGCCATGGATGGCTGGATCGCCTTCCCGATCTCTCCGAGCCGTACCGCTCATCGCCCAAAATCTCTCACCGGGCGTGGTTCTCTCCCGAAGAATACAAACAATTGTACGAAGCCACGAGAAAGCGAGCGCACGAGCCGAAGCAGGAGCGTTACAGATGGGGATCGGAGCAGTTGCACGATTATGTACTGTTTGGGGTCAATACCGGCCTGCGGCCTGACGAGGCATGGCGGCTTCAATTCCGTGACGTAACGATCGTTGATGACGAGGATCTGGGTAAGAGAATTCTAGAGATTGAAGTGCGCGGAAAACGCGGGGTGGGCTATTGCAAAAGCATGCCCGGCGCGGTGCGGCCGTTTGAGAGACTAAAGGCCAGGCTCCGTCCGGCGTGCTTCGATAGCGCGTCCGGGGCAGAGGACAGCAGCCATGGAGCCGCCAGCTCTAAGTCTAAGGAAGAATGGCGAAGGCCAGGGCCCACTGATCTGATTTTTCCGAAGTGGCAGCGCGAGCTGTTCAACACGATCCTTGAAGAGGAAGGGCTGCGGTTCGACCGGGAAGGTCGCCCTCGGACGGCCTACAGCCTGCGGCATACATACATCTGCCTGCGTTTGATGGAAGGTGCCGATATATACCAGATCGCCAAGAACTGCCGTACCAGCGTCGAGATGATCGAAAAATATTACGCGGCGCACATCAAAACCAGGCTGGATGCTGCCGCGATCAACGTCATGCGACCGCATAAGTTCAAAAGCAAGACAGGAAGCAGAGCTCGTACGAAATTCCAATCTTCACCAACGACTTCGGATCACACTCCGGAAAATTTAGCTACGCTCGCCCCTTCCCGAGAAGCCGGCGATGCAGAACCACTAAACTAAAAGGTCAGCGGTAAATGAGGTGCACCCGACTTAGCCCGAACATTACGTAGCTTTGCGCTCTGCCGAGACCTGCGGATATAGTAGCCGCATGAGCCGCATTCAATTCCACAAAACCTGGGTACAGCAGTGCCAAGCGACCCGCCGCATCAAAAGGCAATACGGCATCAAGAGCGCACTCGACTATCTGATCGGGGAGAAGCTCATGAACTTTGCTGATGCGGCGGAACGGTATCCGAAGTTTGCCGCCGAACTTCCGCGGTTTCAAGCTGCGGTGTGGAACATCTTCAACCCTTACGAGCTTGCTGGGTATCTGAGTAGCCTTAAGCCTGCGAAGAGAAAGAAGCTGCGAGAGCTTCTCTACGTCAACACTTCCTCGACATCCCGAAGAGCAAGCTAGACCAGATCCGGTAGCGCCTCCCGTGGAATCAATAGACGGATAGATCGGGCCTGCCCTGGTGTTCGCTCAATCAGCCCATTTGCTTCTAGGGCCAAGATCATCTGATGCACTGAGGGGGGAGAGACTCGGAAGTACTGCTGCATTTCCGCCTCTGACGGAGAGCACCTGTGGATTTTGTTGTAGTAGTAAATGAATGCCAAGTACTGGCCTTGCTTATCGGTATAGGGTCGCTTCACTGGTTTGGAGGATTGTACTTGAACAGCTGGCACGACTTCACGAGGTGTTGTTCGGGGATGAAGGTTTCCACTGGCCAGGAAGCAGGTGGTTAATTTCTGTGATCTTGATGGAAGCGTAGGCGGTCTCTGCCAGCGTTGGAAATGAAGTTTCGATTGTTACCTTGCGGTTCATGTTCTCTTGGCATAGGGCGAAAGTGCCGTTCAAGCATCAAAATTCATGCTTTCCAAAAGACTCCCTCGTCTAGCAACGCTCTTCGCACATCAACGAAGTCAGGATCGTTTATCGCCAAGACAGATATTGTCACACGTCCGATCCGCGTTCGCGCCTTCAACTGGGGTCCATCCCACCTAAAGTGCTCGGACCATATATCGCGTCGGGGATGAAAAAGGCGGACAATGTCGTTCGTGTCGGGATCAACCCCGGCGACATTTGGCCCCTTGAAGCGATTGCAATGGATGCAGGCTAGAGCGAGATTTTCAAGCTCGGTTTTGCCCCCATGTTGTCTCGCAATGATGTGATCTATTGGGAATGGCGCTGGGTGAAACGCCTTGGGCAACTGGCAGTATTCGCAGCGATTCCCTGCACGCTCCCAAACCCTTCGAATGAGATCAGCGTTCAAAATGCGTTATTGAGTGGAACGCCGCAGGGCGCGGCGTCCTTTTGACTGCATAATAGCGAGCAAATTGCTCACGTGGAGATAGCTATCCAGTTCAGCCTGCTCTTCGGCAGTCAGTTTACCCTGCTGAGCCGTTTCCGAGAGCTGGTTCATGCGAGCAACGTCGTGTTCCCCAAAACGAATAGACAACAGGTATGAGGCTGCGCTCTGCGACAAGTCCCCCTCTTCAACTTGAATTACACGTGAGAGAATCGCCGCTTCAGTATTGGGGCTTGTGATGTGCGAGCTCATCTTCGTTTTACCTAGTTAATTGTGCCATTCTTGGAAAGAGTTGTCATGAGAATCTATGCAGCGAACACAAGGCGAATATGCTATTGCTACTTGCCAACGACTTCGGATCACATAGAGTCGGTAGGGACCCGGCGACGCTCTAACGCGGTTTCCTTGGCAAGCATTCGACAACTTTCTGCGGTGATCCCGGTGAAATCCGCTCTCGACGTTTACACCGGACCTGTACCGCCTAATTCAGTCTGGCTCGACGAGTGGGCCGTTCGTGATGAGCTTCGAATCCACTATGCCGATCTCGACCCGGCGGTTGGCAGCACGCGCCTGGTCGCTGTCGCCCGGAACGCGCGGGTCGGACTTGCCAAAACCCTTGGCGCTCATGATTGTTGGGGAAATTCCGGCCTGCACCAGAAAGTCGCGGACGGCTTCGGCGCGACGCTGTGAGAGTTGCAAGTTGTACGTCTGCGTGCCGATGTCGTCCGTATATCCGTAGACAGCAACCGTATATCCCTTAAGCGTCATCAGGATCCCGGCGATGCGATTGAGGATGTCGCGGTATTCCGGTTTAATGTTTGCCTTA
>DASPST010000035.1:0-66643 GCA_035623795.1 Terriglobales bacterium | reverse complement strand
GAGCGAGTGCTATCGCGACAGCCAGCAAGCTGCCTGTGTCCTACGGCAAGACGCTGAAGGCAACAAGAGGTCTGAGTCAAGCGGGCCCCGCTGTGTCAGACAGAGCTGGCTGACGAACAAGCGTGTCCCCCCAGGCTAGTGAGCCGTCGAAACCAGGAGCGCGATGACCACCAGACCGGCCAGAATCAGGCTGGCGATCAAGGAAAAAGCATTCTGGAGGGGATGACTGTGAAAGTACTGGTCGTGACGGCGCACGTGCATCAGGGGTCTCATGACATCCTCCTTCCCCGAAGGTCTGCACCAACGGCGAATCTCCCAGCAAGGCTGAGCATCCAAGTACCTGCCGGGACTAAAGGTACTCTTTCATACCCCAGATTATTAGACACCTATGACAAACAAAATTGCAGTGATCACGGGCACATCAAGCGGTTTCGGGTTCCTGAGCGCACTGGAGATGGCCCGGCAGAACTTCAAGGTGGTAGCCACCATGCGCGATCTTGGCAGGCGGGAGTCCCTGGACAAGGCGGCCGTGGCTGCAGGAGTGGACTTTGGGATCGACGTGCGGCGGCTCGACGTGACCGAGTTTGCTTCACTCCCGGGTTTCATCGAAGGTGTGCTGCGAGACCACGGGCGCGTGGACGTGCTGGTCAATAACGCCGGTTTCGCTGTGGCCGGATTTGTGGAAGATCTGAAGCTGGAGGAGATCCGGCTTCAGTTTGAGACCAATTTTTTCGGTACCGTCGCTCTGACAAAAGCGGTGTTGCCGGCCATGAGGGCACAGCGCTCGGGCCATATCATTATGGTGTCGTCGGTGAGCGGGCTGCACGGCTCGCCGATCGTCAGCAGCTATTCGGCGTCAAAGCATGCTCTGGAGGGTTGGTCGGAGTCGTTAAGGCTGGAGGTTAGGTCGCTGGGAATCAAGGTGGCGCTGGTCGAGCCAGGCTCCTACGAAACTGACATTTGGACCCGGAATGCCCATCTAGGCGAGAGAGTCTCGGACCCCAATTCTCCCAACCTGGCGCGCAGCCAGCGGCTGCGGGAAGCGGTGCGGAAATTGAAGAAGCGCGATCCGATCGAAGTGGCGCGGCTTATTGCCCGCATCGCCCAGGATCCGAATCCCCGCCTGCGCTACCTGATCGGCACCGACGCACAAGTTCAAATGCTGTTCAAGAACATTCTGCCGTGGAAGTGGCACGAGAAGCTGCTATCACGAGCGCTGGGACTGGACCAAGCGTGAGCTCGGAGTCCTCGACCGGGCTGTTCGAGAGCAGGTTGGCTGAAGCCGCCCTCTTTCAAAGCGCCATCACTGCTTCAAAAAACCTACGAGTTACGTCATCAGCCGGCGGAGCGTTTCTCCTGGGCGAGTCCGCGGTCAGGTTCCGGCGGGTGGAACACGCGGCCGGTACGGCGCATCTCGACCACGTCGAATTCGTAGGCGGTCCCGCAGATAAGGCACACCTGATAGTCCTGGCCATAGGGGCCGCTGCGAGGCCAGGAGAAACGATGCGGGCAGAGGCTCGCCAGGAGCCGCTGAAAGAACGGGGCCGCCATACGGGATTGCTCCTTGGAGTTGGGGCTTGTGGGGCACGGGTTGGATGCGGGAAACATCACAGATTCCAAAACGGCTGTGGACACAAGCTACCACGGCTGATGCCGGTGGGCGCGGCACCGGGGTTCACGTCCTTTAGGCCAATGCCGGGGGTGGCCCGATTACTGGCTACGAGCTGAGAGCCTCGAGCGGGCGGAGCCGGCTCGCAGCCAACGGTCGAACACGCCAGTCGTCCGCAGGCAGACGCCCGTGCTACGCCTGTCAGTCCTAGCTTATCTTCAGACCGTGGGGAATCAGCGGAAGCGAGCGTATCCGGATGCCGGTGGCTTGAAAGATGGCGCTCGCGATCGCCGGCGCAAGGCCCACCAGGGGGCACTCGCCGGCTCCGGCGGAAGGAAGATCTTTACGGTCGAGCAGGACGGTCTCCAGTTGTGGCACATCGCTGAAGCGCGGGAGACGATAGGCCGACAAACGGGCGTTGAGAATCTTGCCGTTGTCAAATTCGACCGCTTCAAAAAGCGCTCCGCCCAGACCCTGGACGATGGCGCCTTCGATCTGGTTGTGCAGGTTTTCGGGATTTACGATGGCGCCGCACTCAAAAGCCGAGACTACGCGAACCACCTTCACATCGCCGGACTGGGAATCGACGCGAACTTCGGCGCAAGTCGCCACGTTGCCCAGCTTCTCGTAGCCGCCACCCATGCCGAAACCCTGCCCGGGCGTCGCTTTTTGCTTGCCCCAGGCAAACTTGTCTGCCGCGGCCAGGAACACGGCGCGCAGCCTCTCGTTCTTCAGGTTTTTCAGGCGGAACGCGAGGGGATCCAGGTTGAGGGCGTGGGCCAGTTCGTCCATGTGGGACTCGCGGGCAAAGTGGTTCGCGGTGGCGGCCAGAGCGCGGTAGGATCCCTGGCGCAGCGGCGACCGCGCGGCGTGAAAGACGATGCGTTGGTTGGGAACTTCGTAGTAGGTGCGGATGCCCGCCGAGCCCGAGTTGTAGTTCTGGAACTCCCAGGCGGTGAGGGTGCCGTCACTGCGCGCGCCACTCGCCACGTCGATGACGCCCGCCGGACGGAAGTAGGCCCAGGTGAACTCCTCCTCGCGCGTCCACACCACCTTGACCGCCCGCTTGGCCGCGCGGGCCAGCCGCGCTGCCTCGATTGCCGTCTCCCCGGTGTGCTTGCCGCCGTAGCCAGAGCCGGTGTCGGGCATCAACACGCGCACGTGATCCTCGGGCATGCGGAACGCTTCGGCAAGTTCTCCGCGTACGCCAAAGGGGCGTTGCGTTCCGGTCCATACCGTCAGGTTGTCGCCCTCCCACTTGGCCAAAGCGGCCCGAGGTTCGAGTGGCACGTGGGCGATGTAGGAGACGGTATAGGTTTGCTTGAGGCGATGCTCGGCCGACGCCAGCGCCTGGTCTACGTTGCCCGCGTCGATGCGGTCACCGTCGCCGGCAGGGTCCCGGCCCTCGACCGTGTTTTGCCTGAGATAGTCGAACAGGTCTTTGCTGGAAGGCTGGGGCTCAGACTTCCACTCGGCATGGAGGGCTGCTAGCGCGGCTTCGGCCTGCCGCACGCTGGGCGCGGCGACGCCCACAAAGTTGCCATCGTGAACTACAGCAACGCCTATCGCCTCGGCCTTTTGCGAATCCAGCGAGACCAGCGTCGCTCCTAAAGATGGCGGGCGCAGAATCTTGCCGTGCCACATGCCGGGTAGGGTCTGGTCCGCAGGATAGCGGTGCTTGCCGGTTACGAAGTCCTGGCCGTTCAGCTTGGGTACGGATTGTCCGGCGACGGTCCACTTGGTAGCGGGCGTGAGGGGATCTTCGGCTGGGACTCTCTCTGTCAGCTGCCGGCCCTTCACCAGCGCGGCATATTCCACCGAGCGCTGGGTCTGAGGATCAGTGACCTTGCCGTCGCTGACGAGCAGGCGCCGGCGGTCGGCTTTCCACTGTTCCGCCGCGAGGCCGACGAGCACGTCGCGGGCGGCGGCTGCGACCCTGCGCAATTGCAGGTTCATGGTGGGAGTGGTACGGCTGCCGAACGTGCCCATGTCGAAAGGCGTGAGCTGAGTGTCGCCCATCACCAGCTCAATGTTGCCGATGACGACGCGCAGCTCCTCAGCTACGGCTTGGCTGAGGGAAGTGCGGATGTTCTGGCCGACTTCGACCTTTCCCGTGTACACCGTGATCTTGCCGTTCTCCCCAAGGTGCAACCAGGCGTCGATTGCCTGCGGGAGGGCGTCCCCCTGCCACTGATGGCGTCCTCCTGACTCTTGCGTGAGAGCACCAGATTTCAGGACCGAGACTACCAGCAGACCGGCGCCGAGGAACTTGAAGAACTCGCGGCGGTCCAGATCAAAGTGGTAAAGAGGCGCAGCGGCCAGTTCACAGCGTTCGGGTTCGATGATCGTTTCGAGCTGCGTTTTCCTGCTCATCGTGTGCCTCCCTTCCCGGCTCCGGCTAGCGTCTTTGACGCCCGCTGAATAGCACGAACAATCCGGGGATAGGTTCCACACCGGCAGATGTTGCCTTCCATGAAGTCGATGATCTGGCCGTCGCCGGGATGCGGGTTGCGGTTGAGCAGCGCCACCGCGGACATGATCATGCCGGAGGTGCAATAGGCGCACTGCATAGCGCCCTCGGCGAGGAACGCCTCCTGCACCGGATGAAGCTCGTCGCCGCGTGCGAGTCCTTCAATGGTGGTGATCTGCTTCTGGGCGACGGTTTCGACGCTAGTAATGCAGGAGCGCCGCGCATTTCCATCGATCAGGACAGTGCAGGCACCGCATTGTCCCTCGCCGCATCCGTACTTGCTTCCGGTCAGATCAAGGTGATCGCGCAACACCGCAAGAAGGCTGGTTCGGGGATCTGCGTCTACGGTGTAGGCTTGACCGTTGATCGCGAGATGAATGACAGCCATGGCCTAACTCTCCCGGCTGAAAGAAAACTCGAAACTGTTGGAAACCTTCAGAAATGATATACCCGGTTGCCAGGAGTGTTCAGTGCGAGAAGCCGCGGCGCAGAAAGGAATCTGCCGGGTGGCAGGCGCCAAGGCGGAACCGGACGTGGTGGTAAACCGCACAAGGGTTGGGGAGGTCGAGGAGTATATTCGAAATCGACGTGGCGTGCAGCTGCGGCACAGGACACGATTCCCGGGCGGTTTAGCGAACCGGGGGCACGCTGGAACTCGAATGCGAACCGAGTAGCTGAGCGATCACCCTCACCACGCGTCCCACCGCAAGCACGGTCACGAACATCAGGCTGAGGAGAAGACCCAAGAGACCGAACGCGCCGATGATGCTCGAAGGCCCGCAAGGTCCCCAGGTGCCGCCGTATGCGAGAGCGAGGAACGACAGTCCAGTCGCTGCGAGCGCGATCAGCAGGCAGTGCGACGTCCGCGACATGCCCTCAAGTCTGGTCCCGGGCTAGCAGCGACACAAGTGACCGAGGTCAGTGGCCGGTTGGACATCCCGGACATTATGATACCCCGTCATCTCGCCCGCGCCGCCTCGGGAAACTGTGAACGAGTCTTGTTGCAGCAAAAAGCGGCGCAATGACGCCTCCTGGAGGGCGCCCGGGCCCACCCCGACAGCCAAACAGGAGTGCATGCATCTCCCGGCGACGACCTGGCTGCAGAATCGGAGTTTGATCAGCTCTTCCTAGACGTCACCGCGAAGAAGGCGGTGGCCTCCTGCTCAACGTTTCGACTCCCGCAGTGCGGGCACTTTACATTCTCGTGGTCGTGCTCATCCAGGGTGAGCACAGTCTCGAAGGTCTTGTGGCAGTCGCGGCAGACGTAATCGTACACGGGCATGGGTCCCTCCCGCGTGAAAGGTGATGGTTGAAGGTTCTTCTGCCGCTACAATTCTAGCGCTCCATTACCTCACATTTCAAAGAGCAGCCTAGGAGGTTTCTTGCGGCCACGCCCGAATCGGGAGGCCGCGAACCGGGGTCCAGTGTGTCACTTCGCTAGGGTGGCGCACCAAGCTCGGGCCGTGTTCTACTTCTGCAGCAGATTGGTGTGGCTGGCCACGCATTGCCATTGATTTTGGTGAAGGATCCAGGTATCGGTGAAGCGGCCGGTGTGGTCGAAGGCTTTGCCGTCCGCGGTGCCCTTGGCATGATAGGTACCGATGACCACCGCGGCGTCGGTATATAGAAAAACCCGCATGTTCTCGTTGGTCATCAGACTGGTCTTGTAGGAAGGATTCCGGATGTCGGCGAGGAACTGCGCCTTGTTCATGACGGTGCCATCGTAGTCGGTATAGACGAAGCGGTCACCCACTAGTTGGTCGAGCGCCTTGCTATCGTGCTGAAGCTGGGCGAGGTTCCAGGCGTTTTCCAGCGCGATGAGCTTGCTTTCGTCGGGAGGACTGGCCTGAGCGTCAAGATGGGACGACAGGACCAACAGCATGAGAAAAGAGATCGCGAGCTCCACTGCATGCCTCCCCTGAGATTTTCTGCAGTGTCACCGTTCCACCAGTCCAGTGTCAATGAGTAGAGCAGGGGGACGTATTGCAGCATGTCGCTCCTCGTCCTGCAGGTATCGCTGGTCCCGCGATGCGCTAGGGTATGGCGGCCGAGCCGTCCAGCCCTAGTTCTGGGGCAATGGTCCTCATGGCTTCGATGCAGAAGGCGATGTGCTGTTCGAGATCGACACCCAGGTCGGCCGCGCCGCTGGTGATGTCGTTGCGGTTGACGCTGCGCGCAAAGGCCTTGTCCTTCATCTTCCTCTTCACCGTGGAAGCTTCGACCTCGGCGAGCGACTTGCCCGGCTTGACGAGAGCGCAGGCAGTGATAAATCCCGCCAACTCATCACAGGCGAACAATGCTTTCTCCATCGGCGTTTCGCGCGGTACGCCAGTGTACTCGGCATGCGACAGGATGGCCTTGCAGATCTCGTCGGAATAGCCTCGTTGCTTCAAAATCTCGTTGCCCCGGTAGGGATGGTCTTCAAGGCTGGGATATTTCTCGTAGTCGAAGTCATGCAGCAAGCCCACCACCGCCCACAGATTCTCATCCCCGCTCAGCTTGCGGGCATAGGCGCGCATGCAGGCTTCCAGCGCGAGGGCGTGTTTGCGCAGACTCTCCGATTGGGTGAACTCAGTTAGTAAACACCAGGCGGCGGCGCGATCGGCCATGGCACTCTTCCCTGTTTTCTCCGTTTTTCGTGAGTGTTTTCGCCCTGTTTCTTGGCATTTTCGTAGGCATTCATGCCTGTTTCACACCAGAATCCCCTTGACATCCACAGGCATTATCCCTCAGATTACGCTGGATGTTGGAGCCTGACCAAGGGCTTCGGGGTGCCTCCGCTCTGGCAACTCCCAAAACCTAGATGGCCACGACTCTCTCCCCGGTCGATTCCCGGGAAGTCGTACGGTGCGACCACTGCCTGCTGGTCCAGTTTCGAACCACCCACAACCTGTGCCGTCGCTGTCACGCCTCGCTGGACGAGGACGCGCCTGAGGTAGCGGCGTCTGCGCCCGAACCCGTGCCGGCACCTGTCCAGGGCAATGGACACGGGCATCTGAATCTGGCCACGTCGATCCGTTCCCTGCGACTGCGCAATGGTCTAAGCCAGCGGCAACTGGCTGCGCGCATGGCGGTGCCTCGCACCTACGTCTCCAAGATAGAAAACGAAAAAGCCACACCGACCCTGTCTTCATTGGAGCGGCTGGCTCGCGCCCTCGAGGTCTCGGTGCCGGAATTGCTCTCCGGGGGGGAAAAGAGCCGCCAGGAGGAGGTTCGCGACCTGGTACAGGATCCCTTCGTCGCGGAAATCATGCCCTTTGTCGCGCAACTGAATGGCATGCAGATGTCGAGCATCCTGGCGCAGGTGCGCGATTTGACGGTGCATCCGCGGCGGACGGCGTAATGGTCTGAGCTGAGCACGATATTACTTAGGTGGGCTCGGCCCGGGAATGTTGCATCGGGGGCGGAGAAAGCAAGCGGGTTTTAATCCGGGCGGCCGGCCAACTGCAAGCCGGGGTCTTCGGGCTCCGGCTTTTTTCTGGCCTCCGGCGGCGGGCTTGCAGTCCGGGGTTCAAGGGTCCGCAGTCCGGAGTCGCCGCCCCAGGGCTGCGCATACGCGCTGTCGATCCGTCCAGAGGCTGGAGGCCATGAGGTTGGAGTGTGCGCGTGCCGCTGTGGTCAGGCCAGGATCACTTGTAAGGTAAGGACGCCAGATTCGCCAAATCCAGCAACTGCTGCTCGGCCTCGGTGTCAATAAGCGGGGAGGGCTGAGACACCGAGGCGGAAGCAGAATCCCTGGAACTCGGCAGCAGGGACCTGGCCGGAGCGCCGGAGAAGAGCACCAGCGCAAGCGGGAATCACGAGGCCCCAAAGCATCCGTGTAGCACCAGGCCCAGAACCTAAGGAGAACTGCGTGCGGTGCAAACTTCTGCTTTGCTTCCCTCAGCTTAGCCTCTAAAATCCGAGACAGCACCATTACCATGGTTCTTGAACTATTGATTGCCGGCGCTGTCGGCGGCGCACTCGGTAGTGTGCTTGCCGGGTTCGCGCTGCGGGCGCGGGCGGCCGCCCTGCAATCCCAGTTGTTCTTGGCGGAGAGAGACTTGGCCAGCGCCCGCTCCCAGCTTGCCACACTGCAGGAGGCCAACGCGCAGCTGCGCGAGGCCGCCGCCGGATTGGTAACGCGGCTGGAACTCGAGAAGCAAGCTGACGCCGAGAAGCTACAGTTGGTGGAACGCGCCACCGACGAACTGCGCCACGCCTTCCAGGCTCTGGCCGCCGATGCGCTCCGCAGCAACAACCAGTCCTTCCTGGAGCTGGCCAAAGAGAATCTCGAAAAATTTCAGAGCCAGGCCAAGGGCGATCTGGAGGCGCGGCAGAAGGAGGTGGAGACGCTGGTCGCGCCGATCGCGGATTCGTTGGCCAAGGTCGACACCCAGATCCAGCAGATGGAAAAGGAGCGGGCTGGCGCCTATGCGAAGCTGGCTGAGCAGGTGCACTCGCTGGTCACCACCCAGAAGGAACTTCAAATCGAGACGGGGAACCTGGTGAAGGCGCTGCGGGCACCGTCGGTGCGGGGGCGCTGGGGAGAAATCCAGCTGCGGCGGGTGGTGGAGATCGCCGGAATGGCGGCGTACTGCGACTTTGAGGAACAGGTCACGGTGACGAGCGCGCAAGGCCGCATGCGGCCGGATCTGATCGTGAAGTTGCCCGGCGGAAAGAACGTCGTGGTTGATGCCAAGACGCCGTTGCACGCCTACCTGGAAGCGGTGGAGTCCGCCGATGACGAGGTGCGCCGGGCCAAGCTCGCCGACCATGCGCGCCAAGTGCGCGAGCAGATGCGCAGCCTGGGCTCAAAGGCATATTGGGAGCAGTTCGAACCAGCACCGGAATTCGTGGTGATGTTCTTGCCGGGTGAGACGTTCTTCAGCGCGGCCCTGGAACAGGATCCGGGACTGATCGAGCAGGGTGTGCTCGAGCGCGTGATTCCGGCTTCGCCGACGACGCTGATCGCTTTGCTGAAGGCTGTCGCCTACGGCTGGAACCAGGAGAAGCTGGCGCGCAACGCCCAGCGGATCAGCGTGTTAGGCCGGGAACTCTACGAGCGCCTGCGCAGCTTGGGCACCCATATGGACGCCCTGCGCCGTAGCCTCGATCGCGCCGTCGAGTCGTACAACAAGGCCGCCGGCTCGCTCGAGAGCCGAGTGATGGTTTCGGCGCGACGCTTCCCCGAACTGGGCGCGGCGGTCAGCGAAGAGATCCCGCCGCTGGACCAGATCGAGACCACGACGCACACTTTGTCGCTGGACTGGGGCGAGGAGACTACGGCGGAGTTGCCGTTGGGGCAGGGCAGCGAATCCGAGAAGGATTAGCAGGCGGAACCGAGCCTGCGTGCATCCCGCAAATGGCTGGATCGCGACTTGCTCCGGCTGGCTCCCTGAGATGAGATCGCAGCATCGAACCCTTCGGCCGAGGCTGGCAAGAACCGCAACGGAGCCCAGCTATTTTCTTCTTCAGATGGAGAAGCGCCGCCGGTGCCTGCGAAACAAGGCGGACAAACCCTAATTCTCTGATCGCGCAAGCTGCCAGGGAAACGCTGCTCTCCTACCCAGGAAGCGACACGGGTGGGAATTCGTGAATTACCTGACGACAGTGCAATCAAGCGAAACAGATCCTTGCGGGATCTCGCCAGCAGTTCCTCGACCTGGCGGAGCGTCAGAGCTCGAGCAGGTAAGCCGATCTTGCCGGTGCGGGGCTTGTAGGCCACTCCGTCTTCGCGGCGCGACGAACGCGGCCAGCTCTGCCTGCCCACGTCGCCCGGCCCTTGATCGCGGCTTCGATTCGCACGCCACGTTTCTGAACTGCGTAACGGTTACGAGTCACTGTCGGTTTTCCGCTTGTGTGCACTTTGCGGAGATGCTATCTACGATGCTGCGCCCTTCGCCAGAGAAGGAGATACCTCATGAAGCTCCTACTGGCTGCGTTCTTCTTTGCCCTCGTGTCGGCTGTCCCTCCGAATCCAGAAGCGCCCACGGGATTCGACAACAAGAGCAATGGCATGGTGGATGACGCCACCCACCAAGTTGATCAAGCCAAGTTCGACGAAGTCGAGCAGATCGCGGATGGGCTGGGTCCGCTCTACAACGCGCAGTCTTGCCGGGAGTGCCACCAGAACCCGACTTCCGGAGGGACCAGCCAGGTCTCCGAATTGCGCGTGGGACATCTGGGACAGGATCATCGGTTTCAGAATCCCGACATCCCCATCGCGCATGGGACCGAGATCATCTCGGGCCGCACGCTGGTGAATGAGCGCTCGATCTGTCCCAGCGCGGCCTTCCCCACCAGCGAAATCCAGGAGCACGTGCCCGAGAGCGAGAACGTGCGCGCGACGCGGATGTCCCTGGGTCTGCTGGGTGACGGGTTTGTGGAAGCCGTAGCCGACCAGACCTTGGTTGATCTCGCCAGCCAACAGTGCAGGGAGAAACACCACAAGATCTGCGGGCAGGTACTGCGCGTGCCGATCGTAGAGGCGCCGGGCGAAACCGGAGTCGGCCGTTTCGGGTGGAAAGACCAACACGCTAGCCTGCTCTCGTTCTCCGGCGACGCCTACCTGAATGAAATGGGAATCACGACAAGGCTGTTTCCTGACGAGGTGACCAAGCTTTGCAATACCGCCCCCGAACCCAACGACACCCCGGACCCGGATGGATTAGACGACCTGGACCACTTTGCGCGCTTCATTCGCGCCTCCAAGGCGCCGGCGCCCGACATGCAACAGGCCGACACGCCGCCAGCTCGGCGGGGATCCGAGTTGTTTGATAAGGCCGGGTGTTCGATCTGCCACGTGCGCGCCCTGACCACAGCACCGGCCGGAACCAAGATCAACGGCGGTAAATATACGATTCCCGATGCCTTGGGGAGCAAGACGTTCTATGCCTATTCGGACTTCCTATTGCACGACGTGGGGACGGGTGACGGGATCGCGGTGCCCATGATTGAACACTACGGCCGCAACATGTATCAAATCCCATGGAAGCAATTCGTGCCGGAAGACTTCCAAACGGCGCAGAACAAGATTCGTACTGCGCCCTTGTGGGGCGTGCGCTTCCGCAGTGGGCTCATGCACGACGGGCTGTCAACAACCATGCGAGAAGCGGTCTTGCGCCACAGCGGTGAAGCCGCCGACGCAACTCGCCGCTTTCAGAAGCTGTCGCGGAGCGACCAGGAGGCCATCATCGCGTTCCTGCATTCCCTGTGAATGCGGAACTGCAGTCGTTGCCCGAGAAGCTGCAGCCTATCAGCTGACGCACAGCCGGAACCATGACCAGAACTAAAGACGCCCTGGCAGCGGCTAACAGGCAGCGCGCGCAGCCTACCCGCTGGCCCGTCTTCGCGTCCTTGATGGCTGACAGCCATAAAGGGCGGGGAGGCACAGGAAGGTGGGGGCGGCGGTGCGACGCGGCACTAGACGCCCCGTTTCGACTTGATCTCGGCCAGCAGCTGCTCGATGCGGTCTTCCTTTTCGAGCCTGGCCAAGCGGTCCTCAATGCTGTCGACGGCGATTTCGGTTTTAGCCTGGCTGATGGCTTCCGAGTGCGCGACCTTACGCTTCATGCGGTCGAAGGCGGCTGCTTTCGAGCCATCACCGATGTGGAGGCGAGCGTCGCTGGCTTTGCCCACCGCCCGGGCGCGGCGGTGCTGTGCCAGCAGTAAATCCGCCTTGGCCTGGGCTTCGGTCAGCTTCTGCTCGAGCTGGCGCAGCGCCGTCTTGAGGTTCTCGACCTGGGCTTTCTGGTCGATGACCTGCTGGGCAAAGCTTTCGCTCAGTTCGCGATAGCTCTCGACTCGTTGCAGGGCGGCGCGGGCGAGGTCGTCCTGCTTCTTGTCCACGGCGAGTTCGGCCTTGCGCATCCATTCCCCCACTTTATCCTGGTTCTCTTTTTGCCTCTTTTCCAGCAGGTGCTGGTCGGCGATGGCGATCGCCACCTGCGTCTTGACCTGCAGAAGCTGGTTCTGCATGTCGAGGATGACCTGCTTGATCATTTTTTCCGGCTCCTCGGCTTTGTCGATCAAGTCGTTGAGGTTGGCCCGGACCAAGGTTGAAACGCGCTCCAGTAGTGCCATAGAGGACTCCTTTGAAAATCCAGCTTCTTCGGCCGATCGCTTATGGCTTTCAGCTGGTCGTTCTGTGGGATGGGTGAGCGGCGGGACACTCGGGGCAACTGGGGCTGCGGCCGAAGATGCCGCCGATCAACATCCCGATTACGATTGCCAACGACAGACACAAGCCCCATCGTCCGAAGCTGACACCGGACAGGGCGCCCAGTCCTGCGCCCAGCGCAATGCCCAAGCTTGTGCGGTTGCCTCTGCTTCTTCATATCGGTTCTTCCTGGCGAAAAACTCGCCGGGCGGTCCTGCTGCGGCCGTGTCCGAGAGCGACATCGGGACAGCAGGCAGAGGACCGGCGCTACCGTTGCGAACACCGCGCGGCGGAAACGGGCGAGCCCGCGATTTTCTTGGCCGCCAGCTACTGCTTGCTGGCGTCGCCCGCCGGCGGCTTGGGAGCCTGGTCACCGATCTGGCGGACCCTGCCGAGCAACTCGCGGAGGTCCATCCCTGATAGAGTTTCGAACAGGGCTGGGACCTGGGCCGCCATCTTGGTCAGATCGCCCGTGACCTTGTTCAGACCGGCAGCGTCGCCGTTGCCGGTCGAGACCACCGTGATCTTGTCGACGTTCGCCAGCGGGCTAGCCAGCGCCTTGACCACGTCAGGTAAACCGGAGATCAGCTTGTCGACGACTGCGGCCTGGTTGTACTGCTGGTACGCCTCGGCCTTGACATTCATCGCCTTGGCTTCGGCTTCACCCTTCTTGAAGATGATGTCGGCCTCGGCCTCGCCTTGTTGGCGGATGGACGAAGCCTGGCCTTCAGCTTCGACCATCAAGCGCTGCTTCTCGGCCAAGGCCAGTGTCTCGATACGCTGACGCTCGATCTCGGCCTGCTTCAGTACGGTCGCGATCAGCTCTTTCTCGCGGCGCAGGATTTCGGCTTCCTGAACCTTGACCTGTCCTTCTTTCTCGACCTGCTGCACGCGCACGCTCTCGGCAATCACTTGCTGCTGCATCACGTTGGACTGGATGTCGTATGCCTTGTCGGCCTGGGCCTGCTGTTTCTTCATGGTTTCCTGGAACTGCGCTTTCTTCACCTCCAGATCGCGCTGGGCTTCGGCTTGCTTGGCCAGCGACAAGGTCTCGGCCTGTACCCGTTCCTGGTCAGCCTGGGCTTTGGCCACGGCAGCTTCCCGCTGGGCGAGGGCGCGCTTGATCGCGGTGTCGCGTTCGGCCTCGGCGGTCGCCACGTCGGCATCGCGTTTGATGCGGGCGACGTCCGGCTTGCCCATGTTCGAGATGTATTCGTTCTTGTCGCGGACTTCCTTGATGGTGAACGAGATCACCTCGAGGCCCATCTTGTTCATGTCGTCAGCGCAGGTGGCGCGCATGCGGTCGCCGACCATCTCCGGCTGCTTCACGATCTCTTCCACCGTGAGCTGGCCGATGATGCCGCGCAGGTGGCCTTCCATGACCAGCCGGATGAGGCCTTCGCGCTCCTCGTCGCTCTTGGTGAGAAATTGCTCGGCTGCGGTCCAGATCGATTCGTTGTCGGACTTGACCTTAATCTGGGCGACGGCCTCGACCGTCACCGCCACGCCCTGGCGAGTGTAGAGATCCTGCTGCGGAGCCACGTCAAAGGACATGAGCTCGAGGGAAAGATCTCGGCAATTTTCGATCATGGGGAACACGATCGTTCCGCGACCGGTGATCACTCGCTTGCCGCGAAAGCCATAAACAATCAGCGCTTCATGGGGGCCCGCCTTGCGGTAGAGTCGGGCCAGCATGCTCATCACGAGCAGAACTGCCAGCACCGACAGTCCTGCGATGACCCAGATTTCCATTGCTATGCCGAACATATCGCCTCCTCAAAAGCAGTCGTCAGGCTTCCGTCGTCACCCATTCCGCAGCTTCGCGGTGGACTGACGACGGCCGACTGACGACTCCGACCCGTCATGCGGATGGGCGTACTCGCGGAGCATGTCCAAGTCCTGCACGATGCGCGTCGGATCGTTGTGTCCAAGAAATACCTCTCCCTGGTCGGTGGTAACGTGCACCACCCGGTTGCACCAGACATAGGCCCGGGTGTGGCCGATACCGCGGATGCCGTAGCCGCGCAGCGGGCTCCAATGCTCGATGCGGTAGCCGCGGATCTCAGCGCTCGGAATCGAGCGCAGGCGGAAGCCAAGCGTGCTGATTTCCAGCCCTGCCGGGGAGAAACGGTAATGGAAACCGCTCCAGGCCTGTGCCGTGATCAGCAGAAACAGGATTCCCATCGCTAACAGCAGCGCGCGAACCCCAAACGCGGAGATCGAAGCCATGAGGCTGAAGTACACGATCGTGAAGGCGCCGAACACCAGCGCCCAGAGGTACGAACGGTGAACCTCCTCCGCGAGCGGAGCCGCCGGCGGCAGCGGCGCGCCCCGGCGAAAGCGGAGATAAAGTCCTGCCAAAACGAGCAGAGCCAGAGGCAGGCCCAGGAGCAGCGGCGGGCTGGTGTCGAGCTGGCCCGTCAAGTTGTGCCGGACGACGCGGTCGTCGATGTGGAAAATTGCGCCTGTCGCCAGGTAAAAGAAGGCCAGCAATCCAACCGCAAACGGTTGAGCATGATTCTGCTTCTCGGCCGCCCAGAGGATAGCGGTGAAGATCGCCAGCATGAACGCGGTCACGCCGAGCGCGAAATATAGCGAGACCTCCCGCGGCATCCAGCCGTTGGGCTGGCCGCTGGCTGCGAAGTGCGTGGCCATTCGAGCCGGCAACCGGTCCCAGACCAGCCCGTAGCGCAGGGCGGTGAGCGGCAGCGCCAGCCACATCAGAGCGGTTGCCAATTGGAAGCGTTTGCGGTTCATAAAAAAAACAGCAGCTGGCAGCCAGGAGCTAGGGACCGGCCTGTTCTCCAGCCATGTCTTCCCACTTCCTCACGTAGGCGATACCTTTGTCGTAGCGGGTAACGATAATCTCAACTCCCTTGGCGATGGCGGAGCCGTCTTCGCTGCGGGCGCCGCAGGTGCGGCGGGTGCCGGCCTGCGAGTAGATAATCTCGCCCGTCCCCCCCTCGCGGATGGGGAGCGAGGTGCGGCCTAACACGCCAACCATCTCGTAGTCCGCCGGATCCATCGCCTCTTCCGACGAAGTCAGCACCTTGGCCAGAAAAAGAAAGACAATCGTGGAGCCCATGAGTCCGGCGAGCAACGCCAGCGCCATTGCGACCAGCATCCACACACTCGAATAGCGGCTGAGCAGGTATCCGGCGCCGCCAAACCACGCCAGAAACGCGGTCAAGGTGGCGAAGTTAAACGGGGAGACGGATGCGCCCCCCGCGGCGCTTTTGCCGGCGGAAGCTTGTCCGGCGCCCCGCATGGGACCGCCATGCCCTCCCGGGAGCGCCCCGTGTCCGCCCAAGTGCGGGAGGTGGGGGTGCCAGTGCGAGCTTCCGGCCAGCAACGAGAGGAGACTGAAACCGAAGCCGACGACAAAGCAGATTAGATAGAAGTCTGCCCAGGTCATTGCATCCGCCTCCCTTCCCCGCCGCGGCGATGACGGCTGGAGCGGACGGCCTCGGGCCGCCAGGCTTCGAGCAGGCGCTCGGCCAGGCCGGGGGTATCGAGGATCGCCCCCAACAGCAGAAAGCAGCCGCGCGTGTCCTGGTGGCGAGCGACTTTGATGAGAACGTCGCTGACCTCGCGATCTCCGGCGAAGCGTTCCGAGCCTTGCAACAGCCAGACATCGAGCTTGCCTTCGGTGGTGCGCAAGTCGGAGACCAGCTCGGTGTGGTAGCCCTCAGGATCATCGACGAGAAATCCCGGGTGCACCTTGAAGAAGCGCGCCAGCAGGGTGCGGGAGGACTGCGTCATGTGGCGGCGCGAACCGCGCTCGATCTGGGAGAGGTAGGACTGACTGATGCTGCGGCCCAGCTCGTGCTGGACGGCGCGAACGATTTCCAGCTGCGTCAGGGGGCGACCCAGGTCGCGCAGGGAGCCTTCGACCTCGCGCAGGTAGCGGATTTTCTCGCCGAGGGTCATAGCTCAGATCGCCATTTATATATTGCAATTTGTAATTAAAAGCAAGCGCTGGATTTGGCGTGTTGGCAAGGAGATAGCGCTGCCGGTTGCAGCCAGGCCTCGGGCTTGCCCCTTCAGCCGGCAGGCGGCAGTGCCGGTGGTCGGCCGGTGGTGGCGTCACCGGCGCAGGCCCTGCGGGCTCGGGCGAAACCGGTTTTCTTGTGATCGCGCATGGCAACCCGAGACCCGAAGCCTAAGGCCAGGGCGTTCCGGACAGCAGTTCGTAGTGATTTACCTGCGCGCCGCGCTCTACCAGGAACCTGTCATCCTCGGGATAGTACACAGCCTTTTCGCAGTCGGGCCCGGCGAACGCTTGAATCGCTTCCCAGGAATCCCACAGAGTGAGGAGCAGGAACTCACACTGGTCTTCCGCCAGACGGCGTAGGGCGTAAACCCCGCGATTGCCCGGGGTGCTGGCGTATTCCTTGAGGCCGGTTTTCTGGAGGTATTCGTAGTACGGGTCGGCGTCGGGGGCGCGTACGGTGCCGCGCCAGATGCGTGCGATCATGGCAAGTCCTCAAGCCTTCAGATGCAAGGCGCGAGGTGCCAGGCTCAGCTCTTGAAGCTCTGTGCTCTGACGTCCGACGGGTCTGAAATCCGAGGTCTGAGTCCCCAAGTCTTAAGACCCCACCCTGCCCGCCTATGGTTACCCGACCCCCGCGAACTGACCGCCCGCCGGCCTTTCCCCAACGAAGAAACGCCCCTGCTGCCAGGGGCGTTTCGTTCCTGGTTTCTGCCGATCGGTTATTGGTGCCGACCGTTGTGCTTCTCTTTATAGATCTGCTTGGAGTTGTGGTTCTGCTGCCGGTTGATCTGCTGACGCTCGGCCTGGGTCAGATGTCCACCGTTGGCAGCGCGATCGGTGCGGATTTCCTTGTTCACAGCCGCTTGGTTTCTCTCCGCGCGCGCGGCTTCGCCAGCGGTCATCTGACCGCTCTGGATGCCCTGCGCGATGCGCTCCTGTTGGTTGCGCTGGCGCTGGCCGACTTCGCTCCTGGGGTCAGTGTTCTGCACCGCAGCGTTGTGCTTGTCCTTGTAGATCTGGTTGGAGAGTTGGTTCTGCTGTTGGTTGAGGACTCCACGATCGGCGCTGGTCAGGTGGCCGTTGTCCTCGCTGCGCATGAGCTTCTCCTCCTGGTTCAGGTTGGATTCCTTCTTCTCCAGGTTGGCGGCCTCGCCGGCCGTGAGCTGCCCGCTCCCGATTCCATTGGCGATGCGGTCCTGTTGGTTTTCCTTGCGCTGCTGGATCGTGGTCGGGTTGGGCGCGGGCGTCGTGGACGGAACCGTGCCGCCGGAGGTCTGCGCGGCGGCCGGCAGCATGAATGCCGCCAGCGCAGCGCTGAGAAATGCGATCTTCGTCGCGTTGGTCATTGCCTTCTCCTCTGCCGCTTCAGTGTGGCGGCCTCAGCCGCTCGCTGGAATCCAACACGGCCGGAGGAGAGATGTTGCGTCCAACCGGCCGTCGCAGCAGAAATCCGTTCGGTTCAATAACTTAGCTGGACCTTCGTGGAAGCTTGGCAGGCGTTCGGACTTGGGACCTGAGGCCTGCAAAAACGCAGGCTGAGACCTCACGTTCGGAACCCCGGGACTGGGAATGAAAGAGCGGAAGTGCAGCTGACAATGGTGGACCAAGCCGCGCGTTGGTAACCAAGAGTCACGGAATTCGTCCCAGAAAGACACGAACTCGCATGCTATACTCACAAAACTGAGTGTGTTGCGGGGTTTGTTCACCCCCAATCAAGGAAACCGAAGATGGCAGGTAGTTCTCGTCGCTCGCTGCTTTTTGTCTTTCTTATTCTCTTCACCTGCGGACTGCTGGGCATGCTCTATGGGCAGCGTACCAGTCTGCCAGCGCCCACCCCGGACTCCGAAGTCAAGGACAGCCTGAAGGAGTTCACCCAAGTCTACCAAGTGGTAGAGGACAACTACGCCGAGCCGGTCAATCCCGACAAAGCCATTTACAACGGCGCCATCCCCGGCATGCTGCACGCACTCGACCCGCATTCGAACTTTTTTGATCCCAAGTCGTACTCGCTGCTGCGCGAAGAGCAGCGTGGCAAATACTACGGCGTGGGCATGACGGTTGGCCCGCGCAATAACAAGGTCATCGTCATCTTTCCCTTTGTGGGTACCCCGGCGTACAAAGCGGGCATTCACCCCGGCGATGTGATCATCGCGGTCGATGGCAGGTCCACGGAAAACATGAGTACATCGGATGTGGCTGACCTGCTGAAGGGCCCCAAGGGCACCACGGTGCACATAACCATCCTGCGGGAAGGCGTCGACAAGCCCATGGAGTTCACCCTGGTGCGGGACGAGATTCCGCGCAACAGCGTGGACCTGGCGTTTCTGGTCAAGCCCGGTATCGGCTACATCCACATCGTCGGTTTTCAGGAGACGACCGAGCGCGAGGTTTCCGACGCGCTCGACAAATTTGGCGACCTCAAGGGCTTGGTGCTTGACCTGCGACAGAACCCGGGGGGCTTGCTGAGCGAAGGCGTGGGAGTAGCGGACAAGTTCCTGAAGAAAGGGCAACTGATCGTTTCCCACCACGGGCGTTCTTCGCCGGAGAAACGCTACGTGGCCACACACGGCAACGGCGGACACGAGTATCCCATGGTGGTGCTGGTAAACAAGGGAACGGCGTCGGCGGCGGAGATCGTGGCCGGGGCCATCCAGGATCACGACCGCGGGTTGATCGTGGGCGAAACCACCTTCGGCAAGGGATTGGTGCAGACGGTGTATCCCCTGGCTGAGAACACCGGCCTGGCGCTGACGACGGCGCGTTATTACACGCCCAGCGGACGCCTGATCCAGCGTGATTACAGCAACGTCTCGCTCTACGATTACTATTACAACCGCGACGCCGACGACAGCAACGGCAACCACGAAGTGAAGCTGACCGACAGTGGGCGGACCGTTTACGGCGGAGGCGGGATCACACCCGACGTGAAGGTGACTCCGCCCAAGAGCAATCACTTTCAGGACACGCTGCTGCAGCACTATGCATTTTTCAACTTCGCCAAGCGTTACGTGGTCAAGAACCATGTAGGCAAGAGCTTCGAGGTGGACGACCAGATCCTCGAGGAATTTCGCAGCTTCCTGGACGCGCAGAAGATCCCATACGCGGAGTCAGACTTGGTGGAGAACAACGACTGGTTGCGCTACTCCATCAAAAGCGAAATCTTCGTGGACCAGTTTGGAGAGGATGAGGGTTTGAAGGTGAGGGCGGAGAATGATCCGATGGTGATCAAGGCGCTGGACTTGCTGCCCCAGGCACGGGCGCTGCAGGAGCACCTCAAAGAAGTCATCGCGGAACGCAATGGGGCGCGGCCCGCCAGCCAGTGAGCAGCTTTCAATTGCCAACTGCCGATTTCTGAAGGCACGCCAAGTCTGAAGCCCAAGAGAGCATCTTGGGCTTTTCTTCTGCCGCTCGGGAAGGAATCGGCCGCTGAGGCCCAGCAGTTGGCAGATTGGCAACTGGAAGCCGCCCCCCTGGAAGTCCTTGCAGGCAGGCGGTTTCCGACGCCGGTCCGACAGGGCCGCATGGTTCTTTTGTTCCATTGACTAGACGCAGTAACCGTGTGAAAATCCGCCTGTTAGCGCGTCCCGCCGGGGTTTTGCGGCCCTCGGGATGACGCCTTCCTTCCGGCAGGAGTTTTGGCCGATGCCCTTTTCTTGTCAACTCCACCAGGGCGGCGCGGTGGCCTCAGGCCCTCGGGCATGACCGAGAAGAGCCTCTGGCTGCTTGTGGTTTTTGTCGCGGTATGGGCGGGAGTGATGGACTGGCGCTACCGGAGGATTCCGAACTGGCTGACGTTGCCGGCAACGGCTGTGGGCCTGCTGGTGAATGCGGCACTGGGGGGATGGGCGGGACTCAAGGCTTCGCTGCTGGGATTGGGTTTGAGTCTGCTCGTGCTGCTGCCGTTTGTGGTTTTGAAGGCGATCGGCGGGGGAGATTGGAAACTGGTTGGGGCTTTGGGCGCGTTCCTGGGCCCGAACCGCTTGATCGCAGTTTTGATCGGCTCGCTGATGGTGGCGGGTGGAATGGCAGCGGTGTTGGTGGTGGTCAAGGGGCGGGTGCGTCGGACCCTGGCTAACATGGCGCACCTGGTGGGGGCGCTGATGATGCTGCGCATGCCGCCGCGTGAAGTTTCGCTCGACAACCCCGATGCTGCCAAAGTGCCCTTCGGCGTGGCGGTGGCGGTGACGGTGATCCTGTTCGGCGCGGGGCATTGGTGGGGGAGGCTGGCGTGAGACAGTGGTGGAAAATGGTCACGGGGGCCGCGGGCTCAGAGATCGCTGAAGCGGCGATGGTGTTGCCGATCATGTTCATGCTGCTGATCGGCATCTTCTGGTTGGGACGGGCGTTCAATATCTATTCGACGATCACGCGGGCCGCGCGCGCCGGGGCCCGCACGGCGGCAACGGCCACTTGCGCGAGCTGTATCCAGGCATGCCCCTGGAGCGGCTCTTCCTATCCCTGCGACACCACCGTCGTGAGCGCGATCTCCGACGCGCTGAAGGCCTCGAGACTGGATCCCGCCCAGATTGTTGCACCCAGCCCGGCCGTGTCTCCTACATTCTGCGTGAACTTCGTGCCTGCTGGCGCCTGCAGCACGTCCAACAATGTGACCATCTGTCGTGGGGTGAACCTGAACCCAGCGTCGGGGGCGGAAACCTGCGGGACCGTCGTGGCCTTCCGCTACCCGATGCACGTGACCCTGCCGCTACCCTACGCGCCGGCAGGGATGCAGAGCAAACTCGACAACCTCAATATCAGCACGCAAGTGGAGATGAAGGCGGAAGAATGAAACGCCTGATCCAATGCGGCACAAGATGGGTCTCGCGGCGGGGACTCTGGGATGCGCGCGGCTCGCAGATCGTGGAGTTTGCGGTGACACTCCCGCTGATTACCGTCTTCGTGGTCGGGATCTTTGATTTCGGATCGGCCTTTGGGCTGAAGCAGCGCATGATGAACGCGGTACGGGAAGGGGCGCGCGTGGGTGCCAATCAACCCACGGCCGATCTCTCGCAGTCGCCGCCCGCCTCGGTAAAGACCGTCACCCAGGTGGTCGTGAGCTCGCTCACGGGCGCCAAGGTGAACGATTGTGGCCTGGCAGGGGCCTCGCCGGTCGCGTCCGGTACGCTCACCTGGACCGTGACTGGGACCACCTGCGCTGCGGGGAATGTGGTGTTGACCATCAACCGGGGATACACGTTCACGGTGCCGGCCGTATCCCCGTATACGCAAGCGATGACGGTGGAGGCTACGCAGGTCACGCTCACCTATCCTTACAGGTGGCAGTTCGGCAATGTCATCACGCTGCTGGTGCCCACAGCAACCTACGCTGGCACAACGCAACTCAGCGTCGCTGCGACGCTGCAGAACATGAATTGAGGATCCAGCATGCACCCAACAAGCGACCGGAAAGGCGAGCGGGGAGTGACCATGCTGCTGGTGGTGGCGGCCATGTTCGCGATCCTGGCCATGGCCGCGCTCGCCATCGACGTGATGACCCTGTACGCAGCACACACCGATGCGCAGCGCGCCTCCGATGCCGCGGCGCTGGCAGGGGCGCGAACGTACGTGTTATCGGGGTTCACCTCCTGGCAATTGGGCGACCCCTCGCTTGGCGCCACGCAGAGCCCAATCTGCAGTCCGGGAGCGCCGGGGACGGGAGTGGCCAATTCTGAGGCAGTCACCGTGGCTGCGCAGAACCAGATCGCCGGTCAAACGGCGGCCGTCACGTCGATCAGCTGCGATTTCACGATACCAGAGAACCCGCGGCTGACGGTCACCACCGGGCGCACCAACCTGCCGACATTCTTCGGCCGGATTTTTGGCCAGCGCACGGTAAGCGTGAGTGCGAGTTCGACAGCCGAGGTATTCAACGCGTCGGGATCGTCCGTGCCGATTTCGGTCGCCTCGGTGAAGCCCTGGCTGCTGCCCAATTGCAATCCGAACAGTCCTCCCTGCGGGGGCGGAGATTTCTTTATCGACACGGCCAACAGTTACGCGCTGAAGAACCCAACCGCTTTCATCGGGCAGACCTATGGCTTGCAGATGCGCAGAACCCCGAGTCCCCAGAATGACCAATATTACGCGCTCGACATGTCTGCCATGCAGGCGACGGTCTGCCCTTCTTCCTCCGCTCGGGGATGCCTGAACGTCGGCGGAGGCAGCTATCTGGACAACATTGCCTGTGCGAACACCAATCGTTTGAGCTGCGGCTCAGTGGTGAGGCTGAGCAACCGGAACACTTCGTGGTGGATGCGCGGGGAGAACCTCTCCGGAGCTCAGTGCCTGATCCACACCGACGATATCGGACCATCTCCGGACCAGGACGAATTCACCGCGGGCGGTGCCGGCAATCCCGTCGTCATCACCGGGGGCCTGGCGAACCCTAATCCTGCGCTGCAGGGGGTGACGAATATTAGCAGCAGCGACTCGGTCGTCACCGTCCCGGTCTTCCGGTGGAACGGCGTGGACCCCTGTCCCGGAGGCAGGTGCGGAGGAACGCAGACCGTAATCGGCTTTCTTCAACTTGCCGTCCTGGATGCGGGCTCCCCAACGACCTCGTACCTCGACGTCATGGTGCTTAACGCCGTGGGGTGCAATCCCTCGAATTCGGGCACGCCGGTTACCGGGGGTGGAGTTTCCGCAGTGCCGGTACGGCTGGTAGAGTAGGGGCGCGTCTCAAAACCCCTGCTCCGTTTATCTATAAGATATTAAAGAAGCGGGAAAGAGAGTCTCTCCCGTATACCCACTTGCTACGAGGCCGGAAACCCGGCCATGGAATTATCCTTGAGACCGTCCCCCCTGAGACCCTAGTTCTGAGGCGGATTGGGGTTCCCTGGTTGAGGAGGATTTCCCTGTGCTGCGTCCGGGCCCGGGCCCGGCATCACGGCGGGCGGAGGCTCAATCATGTGCTGCGGAGGATCGGTTTCCTGGCTTGGGGGTGGCGAGGGTGGAGGCGGTGTCATCGCACTGACTTCCGGGACTCCGGGTCCACGGGGAGTGAGGATCACGCGCTCCAGGGCTTTTGGGTCTTGGGTGGAACCGAGGATGATGAAATTGTAGGACGAGCCCTCGAGCAGTTCGGTCAGGACATCCCGGGCCGGTGCGGGACCGAGCGTAGCCACAACCTTTTCCTGCTCGGCACCGGAAGGCACGGCAATTTCGGCGCCTGTGTGCACGTGGATCTGATAGAGGACTTCCGCCAAGCTGGCCCGGTCGGCGGTGACGCTAAGCATGCCGTTTTCAAATCCTACGGTCACCGGCGGAGGGGGAGGCGGAGCCGCTGCAACTGGCGGCGCGCTCGTCGCTGCCTGGCTTGGGGGTGGGCCGCTGGCGGCGCTGGCTGTTCCTCCGACTTTCACAATGACGGCCTTGCCGTAGGAGAAGACCTGGTAGCCCTGCGGAGTCTTAAGGTCAAAGACCACGCGGGTGATGGGCGGCTTGGCTTCAAACAGGCCCGTGCGGACGCCCTTGACCTCTCCCCGCGGAACGGCGACCGCGCGCAATCCAGGTCCGGGAAGGGAGCCCGGAAAATCGAAGACGATGCGGTCGGGTCCGGTCAGAACCTGCGCCTGCGGCATCAGGTGCTGGCTCGTCTGGATTTCGATTTCTACGGTGTCTCCCGAGCGCAAGACGGCCACGCGCCGGACCGAAGCCGGCGCCTGGGCTGCGCAGAATGAAGCCGTCAACACTGAGAAGAGGGTTCCGACGAGAAGGGGACTGGTCCAAACGACTTGGGGGGAGCGGACCATACTAAAAAAGGTTCGAGTGTGTGGATTGTAGCAGTCTGGGGCACGATTTGTGCCTTACGGATGGGTGTATCTGAGAAATCACTAGTACATGGGGGCGGCTGTACTCCTGGCGGAGCGAGTCACCCTAAGGCCGCCGGAGGCGCCCTGCAGTCTGAACGCGAGACAAAGCTATTTCCGCCATCGGCCGCGGTAATGTCGATACACGCCGAGGAGGCCGGCGCAAGACAGAAACAGAGCGGCGGGGGCAAACTCTCCGGGCTCTGGCATACTGACCGGCACGGAAACAGGTTGGGGCACCGGGATGAGAGCGGGCGGCGGGCCGTGGGCAATGGGGGTTTTCGGGTGGGGGGTGGAAGCAGGAGAGCCTCCGCCGAAGGGATACAGAGGAATCAAGGGCGGGAACCAACCGCTGTGACTGGGAACGGTTGGCTGCGCTAGGGCGGGCATATTGGGCGGCACTGGGCTGAACGTCGCCGGGATCATTGGCGGGAGAGGCTGGTCCAGTTGAGCCTCGGAGGGCTCCAGGGGCGAAACGGCGGGGTGGGGCAAGGCAGAGACCTGGTTTCCGCACCGGGTGCGGGCGGTGATGTTCCCGTCAGTAAGCAGCTTTTCACCGCGATGCAAGGCAACTCTGTGGGACGTCCAGAAGACTTTTTGACCGATGCGGTAGGAGACATAGGCCCACTCGTCCTCCGCCAGCAGCATCAGTCGGAGGTGGCGGAAGTTGAAGCCGCGGTAATGCTCGGCCACCACCGGATCATCATCGAAATTGCGCTCCAAGTCCCAACGGTCGCGAATGCCTCCGGGAATGATGGAAAAGGGATAAATGGGTCGGGTCTGGGGTTCGGTCTGGGGAACGGAGGCCAAAGTTCCATCGTTGCCGAAGGATGGGAGGTCCCAGGCGAGGGGCGGAGGATCGGGAGGCAACACAAAGTAGGAGTCGAACTCAGCGGCAAGCAGGGCGCCCGTTGCCAAACCGGCAACCAGAAAGGCAAAAGTCAGCAGGATGCGGCGGCCGCGGCCGACAGGACGGAGACGGCACGCGTGAGCCGACACATGGCGACTGCGTTGCCCGATAGGGTCGTTCACCAACATTCAGAATCTGGGCCCAGCCCGAACAGAAAACCAGGGTCTAAGACTAGGGGGGATTCTTGCAGGGGGAGCTTGCAAGGGGAAGGCGTGCAGTTTGCCTTCCATACGCCAGCCTGTATCACTCTTAGGACACAGGAGATAACGCCCGCTCGAAGCTGGGAGGCTACACGACTGTGAAGGAAATTGCACGTAAATAGTCGGAGCGTGCTTGGGAGGGTACCTGGCTTGTCATGGCATGAGCAGCCGGGGATCTGGGATCCGTCCTGGCGCTACGCCGAATCAGGCTCGGTACCACGACGCCCGGGTTGCCACGGCGAGAAAAATGACCAAACTCAATACGTAACTGATGATCCCCGCTTGACCAGCTTCTCGCAGTTTGCGCCTGGGCGACCTCGAGGGTTAGACGAGCAGGCGACATCGGCTAACGGGCCAGAAGGGTTAGGCTCGCTTGCCCGAATTTCGCCAGGTTCGCTAGAATTATGTTGATTCCAGCGAAATTCTAGAGTGGAGTTCTGGTGTGAGCGTGAAACCGAGAATTCTTGTGACCGGCGCGGGCGGCTTTATCGGGCATCATCTGGTCCGCCGGTTGAAGCAGGACGGATTCTGGGTGAGGGGGGTGGACCTCAAGCACCCGGAGTTCGAGGCTAGTCCAGCGGATGATTTTGCCATCCTGGACCTCCGGGTTTGGGAGCAATGCCTGACGGCGGCCCAGGGGATTGACGAAACCTATAATCTGGCCGCGGACATGGGCGGGATCGGCTACATTACTGCTAATCATGCGGACCTCGCCCGCAACAACATCCTGATTAACTGTCACATGCTCGAAGCCACCCGACAGCAGGGCGGAAGGCGGTACCTGTTTTCATCCTCGGCCTGTGTGTATCCGCAGTACAGGCAGCGGGATGCGGACGTCACCCCGCTCAAGGAGAGCGATGCGATGCCGGCGGACCCGGAGCCGGGCTACGGCTGGGAGAAGCTGTTCGCCGAGGAACTGTGCCGGTACTACAAGAAAGACCACGGGCTCGAGACTCGCGTCGTACGCTTCCACAACGTGTACGGCCCACTGGGAACGTTTGAAGGCGGGAAGGAGAAAGCGCCGGCCGCGATCTCGCGCAAAGTGGCGTTAGCCGAAGACGGAGGCCAGATCGAGATCTGGGGTGATGGGCGGCAAACGCGCTCGTTCATGTACGTGGAGGATTGCGTGGAGGGCCTGGTCCGATTGATGGCCAGCGATTATTCCGAGCCTCTCAACCTCGGGACGGACCGGCTCGTAACTATCGACGAACTGCTGGAGCTGGTGTGCGAGGTTGCAGGAAAGAAACTGAGAAAGATGCACGACCTGACTAAGCCTCAAGGCGTGCGTGGCCGTAACAGCGATAACCGCCTGCTGAACCAGGTACTGGGCTGGGAACCCTCCATCCCGCTGGAGGACGGTCTGAAAATCACTTACAAATGGATTGAAGGCGAATTGCGGAAGGCGGGGCGCATCCGCGCGATGGAAGCGCAGGCAGGGTGAGGGCCGGTTGTCCCTCGTCAGTCGTCACCGGTGGCGATTCACCCGAGCAGGGTAAGTGTTGAACGGCGCGCGAATTCCATCCTCACTTTTCGAGTCGACTCTTTAGCCGGATTCTGCTCTCTTACGGCGGGTTTTGCTTTTCGAGGGCGTGTGCCACTCGAACTGAAGCACTACTAATAGGCAACCATTGATGTCCGAGTTTTCCAGAGTCACGCTGGATGAAGTCCGGAATTATTGGGACCAGCGTCCGTGCAACATCCGGCACTCGCCCAAGACGGTGGGCACGCGCGAGTTTTTCGACGAGGTGGAGACACGCAAGTATTTTGTTGAGCCGCACATTCCGCGATTCGCCGAGTTCGAGCGCTGGCGGGGCAAGAAGGTGCTGGAGATCGGCTGCGGCATCGGCACCGATACCATCAACTTCGCGCGGAACGGCTCCCAGGTCACAGCCATCGATCTCTCTCCGCAGTCGCTGGAACTGGCGCGCAAGCGGGCCCGGCTGTACGGACTCGAGGACCAGATCCGCTTTCATTCGGGCAGCGCCGAAGAACTTTCTTCGTTCCTTCCCATAGAGCCGTACGACCTGATCTACTCGTTTGGCGTGATCCACCACACGCCGCATCCGGAGCGCGTGGTGGCGGAAATGCGCAACTATGCCAGGCCGGGAACCACCGTGAAGATCATGGTTTATTACCGGCACTCCTGGAAAGTGCTGTGGATCCTGCTGGGATATGGTAAAGGCCAATTCTGGCGTCTTACGGACCTGATCGCCGAGCACTCGGAAGCGCAGACCGGCTGCCCGGTTACGTACACGTATACTCGGGAGGAGGGCCGCCAGCTGATCGAATCGTCCGGCTTCCACATGACCGATGTTTTTGTAGACCACATCTTCCCCTACCACATCCCCGAATACGTGAAGTACCAGTACGTGCGGAGCTGGCCCTGGAGCTGGACCCCGCCGCGCACGTTCCGGTGGTTCGAGCGCCATTTCGGCTGGCACCTGTGCCTCAGCGCGGAGATGCCGGCATGAAGGCTTCGGTGATTGGCCTGGGAAAACTAGGTGCGCCGCTAGCCGCCTGCTTGGCGGCACGGGGCGTGACCGTGATTGGCGTGGACAACGATCCGTCGAAGGTAGACGCCGTCAATCAGGGGAAGCCCCCGGTGAATGAACCGGGCCTGGGCGAGTTGCTGACGAAGACGGGGGGGCGCCTGCGGGCGGAGCCGGACATTGAGTCGGCGGTCGCGCAATCGCAGATCACGTTCATCGTGGTTTCGACTCCCAGCGAGCCGCATGGCGGCTTTTCGCTGCGCTACGTCCAGCCGGTGTGCGCGGCGATCGGACGGGCACTGGCTGCGAAGCCGGAGTACCACGTGGTATGCCTGACCAGCACGGTCATGCCGGGGACGACCGGCGGGCCGGTGCGCGAGATCCTGGAGAAATCCAGCGGAAAGCGCATGGGGCCCGAATTCGGCCTCTGCTACAGTCCCGAGTTCATCGCTCTAGGCAGCGTGATTCGTGACTTCCTGAACCCGGACATGCTGCTGATCGGCGAAGCGGACAAGCGCGCGGGCGACGCGTTGCAAGCTTTGTACGCGCAGGTATGCGAGAACCAGCCTTCCGTGGCGCGCATGGCATTCGTAAATGCGGAAGTCACCAAGCTCGCGGTCAACACCTACGTGACCACCAAGATCAGCTATGCGAACCTGCTGGCGCGGATCTGCGAGCGGTTGCCCGGGGCGAACGTGGATGTGATCACCTCGGCCCTGGGACTGGACACGCGCATCGGCCCCAAATACCTCAAGGGAGCGCTCAGCTATGGCGGGCCTTGCTTTCCACGCGACAACTTGGCCCTGGCCCACCTGGCTCGGTCGCTGGGGGTCCCCCCCGACCTGGCACAGAGCGTGGATCGCTTCAACCGTTCGCAGATTCACTGGCTGGCCGATCTGGTGGAGGAACGACGCGCGGGTGGGACGGTCGCCGTCCTGGGATTGACTTATAAAGCCGGAACCGACGTGGTGGAAGAAGCGGCCGGCTTCCTCCTCGCCCAGGAACTGGCCAAGCGAGGGGTGAAGGTGCTGGCGTTCGACCCCGGGTATGCCAAGAAGGCGACCGGGATGCACCAGAACATCTGTTTTACCGCGAACGCCGAAGAGTGCATTCAGAGATCGGATCTGGTGGTGCTGGCGACGGCGTGGCCTGAATTCGGCCGTATCCCCCGCGAGCAGTGGACGCGCCACTCGCCGCCCCGCACGGTGATTGACTGCTGGCGGGCGTTACCGTTCCTGCACGACCACCCGGGCGTTCGTTATCTTGGGCTCGGGCTGGGAGAAGGTTTGGTATGAGCGGCGCGGCTGGGGCAAAAACGCCGCCGGAACATCCGCTGACGCTCTTTGCGATTCCGCGAGCGTTTCAGGGACATATCGGGGTGATCCAGCGAAATGCGATTGCCAGCTGGACGCGCATGAATCCTCGCCCAGAGATTCTGCTGTTCGGCACCGATCCCGGCACGGCGGAGATGGCGTTGGAGCTTGGGGTGCGACACGTGCCGGAGGTCGAGCGCAACCGCTGGGGCACGCCGCTGGTCAGCGACCTCTTCGGGAAAGCACAAGCGCTGGCAGAGAACCCTACGCTGTGCTACGTGAACGCCGACATCGTTCTGTTCGACGACTTCGTGCAAGCGGTTACGCGTGTCGCGGCTTGGGGCAACCGTTTCCTGATGGTGGGCCGGCGCACAGACATCGAGATCACCTCGCCCCTTGCGTTTCAGGATGAAGACTGGCGCCAGCGGCTGCGGCGGCAGGTCGAGGCCGAGGGGAAACTGCAGATCGCGCGCAGCATCGACTACTTTGCGTTTTCCCGTGGCCTCTATCCCGTGATGCCGCCGCTCGCCATCGGCCGCTTCCACTGGGACAACTGGCTGCTGTGGAAGGCGCGTTCGCTCGATGCCGCGGTCGTTGACGCCTCGCCCATGGTGCTGGCGGTGCATCAGAACCACGATTACTCGCATGCTCGTTATGGTCCACGGAAGCTCGACATGATGGCCAGCGAGGAGTCCATCCTGAACGCGCGCCTCACCTGCGAACAGAATCCGGCCGACTATGACGAGGGTTTATTCTGGCGGTACGCCTACACCATCGACGATGCGACGTGGAAGCTGACGCACGACGGGATTCGACGAAATTCGCGCGCGCTGTGGAAGACCTTCAAGCGCTACTCGTCACGTCCGCTGGGACTGGCGCGGCTGACCAAGCGCGCACTGTTTCCGGCTCGCGCGGTGAAAGAGAAAAACGTAATCGCGGGAAACCAACGATGAAAGTCTGGTGGGGGAGGAATGAGCCCCTCGCCTGGGCCGATGTCGGCTCGCGGGCAACCGCAGGCTGAGCTTTGAAACAGCGCAGGGACGGGCGTCTCGCCCATCCGGCAGGGGGGGGACACACCGGCCCCTCATCGACAACCGTGAGCCTGGCGTGGTAACGATCACGCGGTCAGGACACTCGCAGGGACGAGAGCGGCACGGTTTCTCTCTTCGGAGATGGATGGCTAACTTGAGCCTACGCAGGCGACTGGGATGTTCCCTGGCCGCCAGACCGGTGCTTGCTCCTTACCCCGGATGGGTGTTGGGTTCAGGCCAGTCGGTCGATCTGGCAGCGCGGTTGCGCAAGCTGCTTTGGCGGCTGCTGCGCACTCCCTTCGACGTACCCTGGCTGGACGGCCTGCAGATCCGGCTTTATCCCGGCAACGAAACCTGTCGCTCCCTGTTCGTGACCGGGCGCTACGAGCCGAACGAGATCTGCCTGCTGGCCAGAATTCTGAAGCCGGGAATGGTCGTTATCGACGCCGGCGCGAACCTGGGCCTGTACACGCTGCTCGCCTCCTGGCGGGTGGGAGCAGGTGGCAGGGTTCTGGCCATCGAGCCCAGCAGCCGGGAGCTGGAAATGTTACTCCAGAATATCGAACTCAACGATCTCACCAACGTCAAAGCAGTGCAGCGGGCGCTATCGAATCAAACCTCCGAAGGAGACTTGCTGGTGGCCGCTCCGCGACATTCCGGCCACAACACCCTCGGCGCCTTTGTCTATGAGACCGCGCTCGACCACCGGGAACGTGTCAAACTGGAGCGCCTGGACGACATCGTGTGCCGCGAAGAATTGGCCCGGGTGGACTTGATCAAGATGGACATTGAGGGGGCAGAGTATGCGGCCCTGCAGGGTGGGCTGGAGACACTGAGGAAATTTCATCCGGTGCTGCTGCTGGAGCTCTCCGATCGAGCTCTGCAACAACAGGGCGGTAATGCCGGGAAGGTGGTGGCCATGCTCGAGCAGCTCGCCTATCGCATATACGGTTTCGATCGTGGGACGGGATTGCCAGCGACACGGTCGCGGGCGGCCGGTGACTCGGAAAATATCGTTGCCGTGGCGGGGGAGACGCCTTGGTGAGCCATCCCCCAGGCCAGCGGGGTTCGAGATCCTCCTCCGCCGCCTCCTGGCCCCGGATTTCGCTGGTCACTCCCGTCTTCAATTCGGCCCGCTACCTCGAAGCGGCGCTGCACTCGGTGCTCTCGCAGGAGTATCCCAACCTGGAGTACATCGTCGTCGATGGCGGTTCGACCGACGGAACCGTGGAGATCATCCGGCGCCATGCGACACAGCTGCATACATGGATCAGCCAGCCCGACCGCGGCATGTACGACGCCATCAACAAGGGTTTCGCTCTCTCCTCTGGCGAGGTGATGGGCTGGATCAGCGCGACCGACCTGCTGCATGCGGGATCGCTGTTCGTGGTGGGCGGAGTTTTCCGCGCATTTCCCCAAGTGGAATGGATCACAGGCCGAGCGACCGGGTTCAACCACGAGGGAATGGCGGTGGAGGTGTTGCGGCTGCGGCGCTGGTCGCGCATGCGATTTCTGGCCGGAGCCAACCGCTACATCCAGCAGGAGTCGACCTTCTGGCGGCGCAGCTTGTGGGAACGGACCGGCAGCCGGGTCGACGATTCCCGGCGCAGCGCCAGCGATTTCGAGTTGTGGGTGCGTTTCTTCCGGCAGGCTCGGCTGTATACGGTCGATGCCCTGATCGGGGGATTCCGTTCGCATCCGGATTCGCTTGGGCTGCAGAACCTGGAGGAGTGTCACCGCATCCACGACGAGATTCTCGACAAGGAGGTGGCCTCCCTGTCGGGAGCGCGCAGGCTGAAGCTGCTGCGCGCGGTCAATCAGCGGGTGTTGGCGGTGCCGGCATTGGCGAAGCCCTGGAGCAAGCTGGTGATTGGGGCGCTGCGCGGCTGGCCAGGCGCCGACCTGCCCCCGGTGATTCGTTACCGAAACAAGCAGTGGGTGATGGAAGGGCGATAGTGCCGATCCCGGTCCGGCGGCGCCGGGACCTTCCCGGTTGTCCCAAGGCCGTCCGGGCCGCCGCGAATGGCAGCTGCTTACTTGCCTTTGGAGAAATCTTGAACCACAAAGACCTGGCCGCCCCGGTGGGCGACGCCGATGCCGATGCGATCCATGTCGGGGTCGAGGATGTTGGCGCGGTGCGCCGGCGATTTCATGAACTGGGCCTGGGCGGTGTCCACATTGCTGGCAGACACCACGTTTTCAGAAAGCCAGGTGAACTTTGCACCGGCGCGAGTGGCACGCGAGGGTAGAGAAGGTTCGCCGGGCAACACGTGGGCCACGGAATTCTGCCTTGCCATCTCCGCCGCGTGGCCGCGTGCAGCGAGTGCCAGAGCCTCATCCCAAGCCAACGGGGCAATTCCCTGCGCCTTCCGTTCCGCGTTGACTGAATCCAGCAGGATTCGTTGGGCGCTCGATGAGCCTGGTTCGGCACGTCCCGAGCACGCATATACGATCGCAAAGGCATATAGACACGCCCGAAATGTCCATTGGAATCGAGGTTGCATAAGAAGTCCCTTCTGCTGATTTAAACCCCGGCCGGGAGGCAAAGGTTGCGTTCAGGGTTGCAGGCGAGCCAGCCAGCGCAACGCGGCGATCTCGTTGCGCAGGCGCTTGATCTCAGCTTCCTTACGCCGCAGCATGGCATAAGGGTCGTATTTGCCACGCGCCGCGCGAGCCCCGGCGACGGGCTTCTCGCTCTCGATGGTCAGGGGCGTGAGAAACTCCAGCCCGATGCAGAAACCGTTGCGACTGCGAACCACGCCGGACATGCGGGCGTGGTGGGGCGTGAGGAACTCAACTTCCATCAGGTCGCCGGGTTCAAGCGCAATGCCGGCGTAGAGAGCCATGCCGCCCTCGCTCATTTCCGTGCCACGGCCGGGAACAGTGATCTTGGTTCCTTTGCTGGAAGTGACGCGCACAGGCAGGTCGACCGGATGCCGGGGCCAACGACGGAGGTGTGCAGGGGAGGCCATCGCTCACTGATGTCTTACGCTGTGAGCTAGAGAGTAAAAGGTTAACCAACTGGCCTCAACGTCACGAAGGTACCTAAGGGGTACCGGTTACTTGCAGGAGAGGCGGCAGTGGGGGGGAGGGGCGGAGGAAAATGTGAGGATTCGGTAGTACGGTGCCGCCCGCGATCACATTGTCGCGAATGGACTCGGTCGCGGTGTCAACCCCCTCAATCGGGGCGTTCGGAGTGGTGGGCTGCGGCTCCCGGGCAACCACCGCCTCGCGCGCCCGATGGCGGCGGAAGGCCTGAACGGACATGCGGGTCACGTCGAACAAAGAATAGAGGATATTGCCCCGGATCACGTCACTGCGGTAGGCCAGCAGCTCGGTTCGCAGATAGCGAACCACCCGGGAATGGGGATGGGACGGCACTTGGGGACGGCTGACGGAGTAGTCGAACAGGCCACGCTCACAGTCTTTCACGCGTACGACCGCAAGCGAACCGTTGGTCCGCATCGGATCGTGCGTGGCATTGATCACCAGGTGAGGAAACTCGGGCCGGGGCATTTCTTCGACGGCGTCCACGCAACCCGCCAGCGCCAGATCGCGAATGAGCAGATCGCGCCCCTCATCCAGGTTGGCATCGACGTGGTGGATGAACTTGTGATCGCGCAAGGAAAGTGCGGCTCCGGTCTCCCGCACAAACGCGCTGAGCCAGAGGGGGGCGTCCTGGCCAGGCTCGCGATCCTGCCAAATGCGGAGATGGTCGCGCTTGGCATAGCTGTCCAGGCCCTTCTCCCAGTTCACGTCCGACAGCTCGCCCTCCAGCAACTGGCGGGAGATCGGCTCGGTGGGGTAGTTCTGAAAGGCGATAAACGCGCGGAACTCGCGAAGGACGGAGCGTGTATTGGTGGGATCACTCTGCCGCCACCCGGCAGCCCGGAAGGCTTTGTCCAGTTGCTCCCGCGTGCCCATGAACGCCAGGTTCACCACATCAGCCGCCTGGCCTTTGCGGGTCGTGGTGCGCTCCGGCACGGACTGGAGGAGGAAGTCTAAGTGCGAGCGTTCGGTCTCGCTGAATGAAGCGAACAACGGGGCTGGCGCCAGGCGATCCGGCACGGGGAGGGGTTGCGTCAACTGCAGACGCAGGTCGGCGCCAGGCGGAAGGTAGATTTCCGGCTCGGGTGCGATCGGGAAGGCAAGTCGGTAGCCCAGCAAGAACCAGTCACTGTAAGGATACCAAGTAGGCAAGTGCCGCAAGCGGCTCGTAATGCGGCCCTCCGGGGAGTCAGTAGAGCGTATTCCAAAGATGACACCCTTGTGGACCGTCTCCCGGGCGTTGCTGATCTCGAGCACGGTGGATTCGATGGCCAGAGGTTGTTCCCCTGGCGGCACGATGCGATCGAAGACGACCCGCACTCGCGCCGTATCGTGAACCAGACCCATACCCACCCGGCGCACGGACTTGATGCTGCCATCGACCTCGGAGCCTACGGCGAAGACCGCGTTTCCCTCGCACCCGGGAGACTCGACCAG
Organism: Terriglobales bacterium; assembly: GCA_035623795.1. Taxonomy (GTDB): domain Bacteria; phylum Acidobacteriota; class Terriglobia; order Terriglobales; family Acidobacteriaceae; genus DASPST01. The sequence continues at coordinate 32,197 of DASPST010000035.1, read as the reverse complement.
TATGGCGCGCACCGCCGTTCCGGGCTTGGCGCTGTAGGACGCGATGGGCTCGAGCAGGCGAATCCAGAACGTCTCGCCCGCCTGAATCTGGTCACAAGCCAAGGCGGAAGCCGGCAGGCCAACGTGGAGCAGGAGCAGCGCCATCGGCCATATCGCCCCGGCTTTGCTACGGCGGAAGATGTCCCCCATCGCTGATGAGCTCCTGCTCCCAGTATCGAAGTCAACCAATTGTCGGCGACGCGGAAGAACTGTGTGCGCCATTCTACACTGGTTGTCGATTCAAAGTAGTTTTACCCTTGGTGCTTGGACTTTGGGGTTGCGGCAGGACCGCGGCTGCCCTCTAACGATCCCTCAAGCGGCGGACAAACTTCAACCCCGACCACACCTTGCTGACGGCGCACACCTTCACGTCGACCAATCCTGCCGCAAGACCAATGGCGCGCACGGCGTTCTCCGTGAGATCGGAGGCAATGCCGGAGGTTTTCTTGGGCCAGCACGCCCAGAGCATCCCAGAGGGCGTGAGCTCGGGTGTGAGCCGTGCAAACGCAGGCTTTAGCTCGGCCTGCGACTTGACGAAGACCATGGCGAAGTCCAAGGTTTCGTCTTGAACCAGGCAGCATGAGGCCAGGACCGGCGTCAACTCAGCCTTTACCTCGGGAGGAATCGCCAGCAATGCCACCCGGAGTTTCTCTTTGAGTCCCAGCTTCTTGGGGAGAGGCGTGCCAGAGTAACCGCTTGCGTTCTCAGGCCGCCGGTTCTGGGGTCTACTTCTTAGAGGCATATTGGTCGGAGTGGGAGCAGAGGGTGATGGAAAGCCTTGCTGGAGCCGGGATCAAACTCGGGCCCGGCCTGGTTGCGAACGAGGCGCTCTCCCATCGCAAACTAATTTCACTCAGCACCTTCCCAGGGTCTCCTCGATACACCGGGCCTGTAATCGCTGCCGAGATTGATGTCTATCCTAGCTCAAAATGGGCCGCTGTGGTCCCCGCCTCAGGTCCCACGACCCGGCAGGCAGGCCGGACAAGCAAAGTCCTCCTCGCGCCTCACCCCAGCGTGTTCCGAGATCGTGGCCAGGCGACTTTCTCATTGGGCTTGGGAATGCGTACAATCCGTCCCAGGAGAGTTCAGGATGGGCTGCGGCAGAAGACGTTTTCTCCGACCCGCGCTGGGGACGCCTTTGATTGCCGGCCTCATCCTGATCAGTGCTGCCCCCGACTCCACAGTCCCCTTCCGCTATCCGCAAGAAGATATGGGTAAGGATTCTCTCCCCTCGCGACAGAAGGCCCAGATGGAGGCCGCACGGCAGTTTAAGGAATTTTACCAGTTCCGGTTTCAGGACAAGCTGAAAGAGAGCGGGATCACATTCACCTACCACGCCGTTGACGACGTCACGAAACACATGCGGATGGGGCACTATGACCACGGGAGCGCGGTGGCGGTGGCTGACGTCGATGGCGACGGCCTATACGATATCTACTTCGCCAACCAGGTTGGGGGAAACGAGCTCTGGAAAAACCTGGGTGGGGGCAAATTCAAGAACATCACCCAGGAAGCCGGCGTAGCGGTACCCGGCCGGATCAGCGTGGCAGCCGCATTCGGGGACGTTGACAATGACGGCAGCCAGGATCTTTTTGTGACCACCGTACGCGGCGGAAATGTGTTATTCAAAAACGACGGCCTCGGACATTTCAAGGATGTTACTCAGGAAGCCGGTCTCGGCCTAGTCGCCCACTCTTCCGGAGCCTTCTTCTTTGATTATGACAACGACGGACTGCTCGATCTCCTGGTCTGCAATGTCGGCAAATACACCTACGACGACAAAGGGCCGGACGGGGAATACATCGGAATACCCAACGCTTTTTCCGGGCACCTGTACCCGGACCGCTACGAATATCCCGTCCTCTACAAGAACATGGGCAACCACCGGTTCAAGGACGTGACCGCCGACGTGGGATTGAACCCGCACGGCTGGTGCGGGGACGCCACCTTCGGTGACGTGAACGGTGATGGCTGGCCTGACATCTTCTTTCTCAACATGCAGGGACACAGCCACTATTTCGAAAACGAGGGGGGAAAGAGGTTTGTGGAGAAGACGGAGCAGTACTTCCCAAAGACTCCGTGGGGCGCGATGGGAATCAAATTCTTCGACTACGACAACGACGGCCGCATGGATTTGTTCATCGTCGACATGCACTCCGACATGAGCCAGGAGCCGGGTCCCGAGAACGAAAAGCGGAAGTCCGACATCACCTGGACCGATTCCTATATCCAGGGCGCCAAAGCGGATTTCATCTGGGGAAACGCCCTTTATCACAAGCTGGCCAACGGGAGGTTCGAAGAGGTGTCCGATCGCCTGGGCTTAGAAACCTACTGGCCTTGGGGACCGAGCGTTGGCGACCTCAACGCGGACGGGTGGGACGACATTTTCATTGCCTCTGGGATGAGTTATCCCTACCGCTACGGCATCAATTCCCTGTTATTGAACGACCACGGAAGGAGGTTTGACGATGCGGAGTTCGTGCTCGGAATCGAACCCCGCAAAAACTTGTACACGCCCTGGTTTGAAATCGATTGTTCCGACGCGCAGGAGAAGTCGGCGCAGGAAAGACTCGATAGCAGGGTTTGTGTCGGCCAGAAGGGCAAATCGGTCGTTATGGCCCCACGCTCCAGCCGCTCGTCCGTTATCTTCGATCTGGATAATGACGGGGACCTCGACATCGTGACCAACGATTTCAACTCTGAGCCGCAAGTGCTGGTGAGTAACCTGGCGCAACGCAAACCGATTCACTGGCTTAAAATTGTGCTGACGGGCACCCGTTCAAATCGCAACGGGCTGGGCGCAACGGTTGGCGTGCGCGCTGGTGGGCAAACCTACACCAAATACAACGATGGCAAGTCCGGCTATCTGGCTCAAAGCGTTCTGCCGCTCTACTTCGGCTTAGGCGACACGGATAAGGTGGAGCAGGTGGAAGTCGACTGGCCCTCTGGCCGTAAGCAGGTTTTGCCGGTTGGCATCGAAGCAAATCAAACACTACACATCACGGAACCAAAATAGCGGCATCTGCACCAGAAGGGACCTTTTCCTGCGGACGCAGGCTGTCCGCATCCAACTTCCTTCAATCCGATTCCGGTCGGTCGCCGGAAATTGTCCCCGCATCACGGTTCGATCCCCCGAGCGCAAGCGCCGGAAATTCGACGCTGGAACCGAAGCAAGAAGCGGCTTCACCATAGGAAGCGCCCCGCGGTTTTCATGGAAGCGGGATGAATTGACGCCACTCGATCACGTCCAAGAGGTCTCCCCGGTTATCCGCGCCGACTTACACCACACTGTACCCGCCGTCGAGTCGCACTGGAAAAACGGCAGCGTGTGGCCGAGATGACACCGGAAGAGATGCACCCAGAACTGCTCCCCTGTGAACTCACGAGACTGCCCGTTCGTCGCGCCTGTGGCGAAGCAGGAAACAGCGATAGCCGTACGTCCGACGTGGACGGTTATGGAGATGTGGTTTTGACCAGAAGAAGTACGCGGTGAAACGAATCCGGCTGAAACTGCTGGGTGGTTCGCGACCCAAGGCTGAGGCTAACGGTTGGTAATCGTCCCTACATCGGCCCAATTACTGGAACGTTGATCTGGGCCCATTAGGAACTCAATCCCGTACAGATACAGAGCGCGATGCCGAACCGTCCCTATACTCGAACGGGCTCGTTGCATTGAGGTGGCAGAAATTCAACCTCAACCTGAGCTCCCAAAGCCAGGTTCGCAATCGTAAAGAGGCACATCCCGTCATCGCTGAGATTAACGCCAATTGCTTTTGCGTGAAAAGACTCGGTGAATACTTGCACCGAAGTGTTTACCAGTTGGCGTTGCCGGCGACGCCTGTCCCTAAAGGCGCGTTTGAGCATCATCCGTGACACTAGTAAGGAAAAAATATCCCAATGTTACTCGCGGCCGAAGGTCACGGAAGTTCATTGGCTGGGTTGGGTCATTTCACACAACATACAGTAACCTGCCCTTGTGTGGCACCCTGTGTAAGTCTTTCAGATGTGGACTTGACAGGAGCTTTGTTGTAGGCATTGCAGATCGAAACGCTCCACTCAGCCTCTGCTTGATGCCTGACGTGGGTTCGAGAAATATGGGATTAGGAAACGCAGAATCTCAGGCCACCACCCGAGGCTTGCACGGCAGCAGGTTACGGCCATGGCTTCCCCGGGGTATTTGGAACGGGTCCAGGCGAGGAGCATTGGTCACGCGATAAGATCGGACTGCGACATTGGTTCATGCACTCCACAAGATGGGCAGAACAACTAGGGTTGATCTTATGCTGTTTGACCAGTGAGTCCAGCCAGATCCGTCCTAATTCCGCACAATGGGACAGACTTCGGCTTTGGGACAGCTGGAAGTAATTTAAAACATGGTAGAGCTGGCCGGGATCGAACCGGTGACCTGCCCGTTGCGAACGAGGCGCTCTCCGATCGTAAGTGATTCCTGTTCAGCAGGTTAGGGACTTGTTGGGTCGGTTCGTGGTCCCAAAAAACCGAGCGCTGGTGTCCTCGATGTCTCCAAATTCCCAGACCCTGCCGCAAAAATTGGTCGGCGTAATTTGCAAGAGTAACCCCGGCTATTGGTAGGTGTTGTGGCCATTAGTCTTTAGTCGCCTCGTCCTTCGGATACCTGCCATGGCTTGGATCAGGCGGCCTAGGATGGGCATTACGAAAGGGCTTTGGTCTTTCGTGGGTTATTTCTTTCGAAGGACGTCTAGATATGGGTCAGGAAGCACTGCTCGGATGCCGGCCTTTCAAGCAGCTTCTGTCCACAATGTTCCAACTAGTGCAAAGGCAGGAACTGCGCTGGAGCGCGAGTGATCGAATCGACCCTCAGTGGCTGCCGGAACTGGTGCACATCCGGCAGGATGTAAAGAGCGGGAAGCTCGACCTGAATGCAATCACAAACCGGCTCGTGAAGCTAAGTCAGAGAGTAGTCGGCGCCGACGGCGCCGGTGTGTGGCTGTTCACACACGATGATGTCTTCCTGTGCACAGGAGCAGGAAACGCCCCGAACGACGAGCGACTGCGGCTTGTGGTGATTTCCAAGCTCGCCGACGTCTGCCGGCTGAGCAGCGCTTCGGTGCCTCGCCTTGCGAGGCCGACGGCAATAAGTACCCGTGACAACGCCAGCGATCCCAGTGGGACCACGTCTCTACTGGTGGAGCCAATTTATCAAGGACATTACATCGCGGGAGCGCTAGCTGCGTTTTCGGATAAGCTCAATTCCTTTACGGAGCAAGATGCCAACAATTTCCACTTGCTCGCCGGGGTGCTAACGCAGGCACTCAGCAAGGCAACCGGAGCACGCCTGGAACAGAGCGTGGCCCTGGACCCCGCAGCCATGCTGCAGTTGATCGAGCGGATCATACCGACTCTGCAGAGGATGTTAGAAAGCGAGGAGAATGCGCGGCCGTCGGCGCACCGATTTTCGAAGAGCGCCTACCAGCTTCCGGCCGCCGACCTGGATAAGAAACCGCTGCAAGAGTTGCACCGACCGGGTGAGGAAACTTCTGCCGCGGAAGCGCCAGGTGGCATCTGGACAGAACATGAGCAAGGGCCGCCTGCCTCGCCCGTGGATTCGGCGACTTGTCCGGCGCTCGAGGGTACAAATGTACCTCGGATTGAGGTGCCGGGGCCGTTCGCAACCGAGGGTGTGGAGACCTCAACCGACTGGCCGACAGTTCGGCAGAAGTCGGAAAGAGTGGTCGCGGCTGTGGGGAAATACGCCTCTCTCATACTCAATGCCTTGGAAGTCGCTGGATCATGGTTCTTGAATCGCTTTGAAAAGACCGAGCACAGGGTTTTACCCGCTGCTCACTTTGATCCTGCGCAACTGCCAGGGAAAGCCGCCTTTAGCGGCTTGCAGCGACTGAATGCTTCGATCTCAAGTGCAGTAAAGAGTGCTAGGAATAGCCTTCGAGCCGCGACGGCGCACAGACCAAATTTGCCCACAGTCCGCCTAAAAGTAAGGCTTCCCGCGCTGCCCAAGGTCGTTTGGCGGCGAGATTCATTTAAGCATGCTTTGAAGAGCGCCAATAATCACCTTGCTCTTTGCTGGGCAGCTCCTCTCGTAGCAATACTGGTATTCACAATCACGTTCTTGATGGTGAAAACGGGTCTCCACAATCTTGCCCAAACTACAGCGTCAAGCTCGCAGACCACGGAGCGGGAGCAGACTATTCCGCTCAGCGCCGAGAAGGCGGACGCCCGGGAAGCACAAGCGGCCGAGCAGTTCGAGACGTCTGCTCCGCTGCAGGTGAGCCACATGCATGTAACCGACCGCGTGACTGAGCAGGTTGTACGGACCCTAAGCCACTACGAACTGGTCGGACTACGTCGTCGGGCGCACTATGGAGACGATTCTGCGGCATTCCAGATGGGAATGGCTTACGAGATCGGACGCGAGCTTCCACAAAGCTGTACGACCGCCGCCCAATGGGTAGCCACAGCGGCTAGCGAAGGCAACGTCGCAGCTCAATACAATCTTGGGCTGCGCTACCGCGATGGTGACGGAGTGCCGGTGAATGAAGTTGAAGCCGTGAAATGGCTGCAGAAGGCAGCAGCTCAGCAAGGTTCCGCCGCCCAGGTCGCAATGGGGGTGCTTACCGCATATCAGGCGCGTGTCATCCCCTCTCCGCCAACATCGCATTAACGCCGCGAATCGTTGATGGTTGGTGGCGGAGCTTGGATTGAGCCACGACCCCTGGGTTACGAGCCCAACGGGTCATCGCTAGCCCATAGTGAACGCAAGGGGGTTCCCCGCCAACAAGCCATCTTTGACTGCCGGTTTTGGTCCGAATTTGGTCCCAACTTAGGGCCGCACCGAGCTGACCCTCAAACTAGGAATCCCAGGGGATGCCGTCAGGCACCGTGGAAGCAGCTTGTCCCTCCCGACGTCTCCGGCGTCACAGACGTCAGCGCCATCTTCATTACTCCCGACGGCAACAGCTACGTCTACGAGTACGGCCGCACCCTCTCCGACTTAGTTGCAACAACCTCTTTTCACGTTAAGGGTGGCGATTGACCTTCTTAGCTGTTGGACCTAACATTCCCCCCGATGACCACTCCCTCCGAACTCGTCGGCCAAACCGTCTCGCACTATCGCATCATCGAGAAGCTCGGCGGAGGCGGAATGGGTGTTGTTTACAAGGCCGAGGACACAAGGCTCCACCGTTTCGTTGCCCTGAAGTTTCTGCCCGATGAAGTGGCCAAAGATGAGCAGGCCCTTGCGCGTTTTCAGCGGGAGGCTCAGGCAGCTTCCGCTCTCAACCATCCCAACATCTGCACCATCTACGACATTGGCGAGCAAGAGGGGTTGGCATTCATCGCGATGGAGTATCTCGACGGCGTCATGCTGAAGTACCGCATCGCCGGAGTTCCACTGCAGCCCGATCTACTTCTGTCGCTTGCGATTGAGATCGCTGATGCACTCGACGCAGCGCACGCGGCGGGCATCATCCATCGGGATATCAAGCCCGCGAACATCTTCATTACCAAGAGGGGACACGCCAAAGTTCTCGACTTTGGATTGGCGAAAAGGACAGATCCGGGCACCAGACGTGAATCGCGCTCCGGCTCAGAGGATCCCACGATCACGTTAAAGGATCTCACTACCAAGAACATTGCTTTGGGCACGATCAACTATATGTCGCCGGAACAGGTCGCGGGGAAGCCCCTCGACGAACGTACCGACCTGTTTTCTTTCGGCGTGACACTCTATGAGATGGCAAGCGGCCGTGTGCCCTTCGACAGAAACACCGACGGAGCGACGTACGGTGCCATCCTTCACGAGCAGGCCGAAGCTCCCAGCCGATGTAACCCGCAGATATCTCCTCAGCTCGACGCAATCATCGTTAAAGCACTCGAAAAAGATCGTTCGCTCCGGTACCAACATGCCTCGGAGATGCGGGCGGACCTGCAACGGCTGAAGCGTGATACAGAAACAGGGCGAGTTGCAGCAGGCTCAGGCACGGTGGCCGCGGCAGAGGCTTCTTCGCCGCGGGGTAAGCTCTGGAAATTTGCGGTTCCCTTCGTAACCCTGGTCTTGCTTGTGGCGGGCGGACTTTACTATCGTTCGCATCAAAGCAAGCGTCTGACCGAAAAGGACACCATCGTTCTTACCGATTTCGCGAACAGCACGGGCGATGCGGTTTTCGACGACACGCTGAAAACGGCACTCAGCGTTTCCCTGCGGCAATCGCCGTTCCTGAACGTGCTCTCCGACAGCGAAGTCGCGAAGACCTTGCAACAGATGACCCGTCCGGCCGGCAGGAAACTCACGCCTGAGGTGGCTCGTGAGCTTTGCCAGCGGGCGGGCAGCAAAGCTTACATTGCCGGAGCGATTGGAAGTTTGGCCAGCGAGTATGTGCTGGAACTGAAGGCCGTGAATTGCCAGAGCGGGGATACGCTGGGGCTAGAGCAGGGCACGGCAGCGTCCAAAGAGAAAGTTCTTAACGCGCTGGGCGGAGCAGCATCAAAGCTACGCGGCGAACTGGGCGAATCGCTCGCCACGATCCAGAAGTTTGATGTTCCGCTCGAACAGGCTACCACATCTTCGCTCGATGCCCTGAAGGCATTCAGCCTTGGACAGAAGGCGGCTCGCGAGAGAGGCGCCGCCGAATCCCTGCCTTACGATCAGCGTGCCATCGAGCTTGATCCGAATTTTGCGATGGGCTTCGCGGCAGTGGGCATTCACTACTACAATCTCGGCGAGCCAGGCCGAGCCGACGAGTACCTGACCAAAGCATTCCAGTTGCGGGAGCATGCTAGTGAACGGGAAAGATTGACGATCACCGCCAATTACTATTCGTCTGTAACTGGGGAACTGGACAAAGCAGCCCAGACGTATCAGGAGAAGATCGGGAGCTACTCACGGGACGTTGCCGCGTATAACAACCTGGGCATAGTATTCGCGGAACAGGGGCAGTATGAAAAAGCCGTGGATATCACGAAGCAAGGGATACGCCTCGCACCCGATCAAGTGACTTTGTACGAGAATCTCGTCGATTACCTCCTTGCCTTGCAGCATTTCGACGAGGCGAGGCAAATCATCCACGAAACGCAGCCGCGAAAACCGGATAATTACATCTTCCCCGCGGCTCTGTACGCTCTTGCTTTTCTCGGATCGGACTCCACTGCCATGGCGGAACAGGAGCTGTGGTTTGCGGGCAAGCCCGAGTATGAGAACTTTGGATTGGCGCTCGCCTCGGACACCGAGGCATTTGTGGGTCGTCTGCGCAAGGCGCGGGAACTCAGCAGGCGGGCGGTGGGTTCTGCTATCCGGGCTGACAGAAAGGAAACTGGGGCAATGCTACAAGCGATCGCGGCTCAGCGGGAGGCTGCGTACGGTATGGCTGCGGAAGCCCGACCTTCAGCGGCTGAGGCTCTGAAACTCGCGCCGGCAAGTCAAGGAGCCGAAGTCGAAGCAGCCCTCGCATTTGCGCTGGCAGGCCATGCGGCGCAAGCCGAATTCTTGGCTCAGGACTTGGAGAAACGCTTCCCACTGGACACGCAGATGCAGTCCCTTTGGCTGCCAGCGATTCAGGGGCAATTGGCACTGAACCACAACAATCCGGCTTTGGCCTTGAAAAGCCTACAGGTTGCTCTTCCACCAATCGAGTTTGGATTAATCGCGTTTGCCGCCAACGCCTCTGGTTCCTGTCTCTATCCGACCTATATTCGGGGCGAGGCCTATCTGACAGCGGGACAGGGCAGGGCTGCGGCTGCCGAATTTCAGAAGATCCTCGACCATAGCGGCATCGTCTGGAACTGCTGGACGGGAGCGTTGGCGCATCTGGGCAAAGCGCGTGCGAACGCTATAGAATCGAGAGCCGCGCAGGGAGCAGATGCCGATGCCGCTCGCGTCCGGGCTCTGGCTGCTTATAAGGATTTTCTTAACCTCTGGAAAGACGCCGACCCCGACATCCCCGTTCTGAAGCAAGCCAGAAGCGAGTACGCGAAACTGCAATAGCTTGCTGGCGTTCGCCTGACCTTATTATCGTTGGCCCGCAGCTCAGTGCGATTCTTTCGGTTGCGGGAGTGGATTTCGATGCACCTGGGGCTGCCAGCCAATCTACTCCTCCTCGTCCTCGCGGGGTGGGGAGGTGCGTGGACCCCACCGGCAGCGTGGGAGAGTTGAATCTGCCATTGAGCATCTTCGGATTTCCGTCTTTACGTTTAACGTTACCCCACAGATGCTAGTTCTTCTGGCTCAACCTGCGGCGAATGCCGGGCCAAAACTCTTTTTACTATGATCGTCAGGCTGTCGGTGTGGCCCAGACGGGAGATGAACGCTGACAACATCCGCAAACGCTTCATCCTGCCCGCGGCTGAAAAACTGAAACTGGGCACGGTGGACTGGAGATGCCTCCGCACGTCGTGTGCGACCTGGCAACTCCAGGCGGGGCCGATCCGAAATCGGTGCAGGGACAGATGCGGCACTCGCTCAGTTTGTTCCCGAGGGCCAGAAGCAAGCTGCTGCCAAGCTGACCGAATGCGTAGCTAAGCAGGTGAAGAAGGCTGGTCCAGTTGGTTCATGGTTGGTCCAATAAAAGGCCTAACTTGAAAACAATGTTCAAGTTGGAAGCGTGCAAGTCGTTGAAAAGATGGTGGAGCTGACCGGGATCGAACCGGTGACCTCCTCGTTGCGAACGAGGCGCTCTCCCAGCTGAGCTACAGCCCCTTGGTTGGTGGTCCTGATTTTAGCAGTGATTGTGCCTGCCACCAAGTGGGCGCAGCGACGTGCGAGGACTAAGGCGGGGACGCGCATGATGCCCGAAGCCGCCATTTATAATTCGTACGTGACGTCTTCGGAGTCAATTCGACAGGTGGCATCGGCCGACTTCCCGACGCGTTGGGGACAGTTCCGCATCCTAGGCTTTGAGGGGGTATCGGGCGAAGGCGACGAGCGACATACGGAAGGCGCGGTCGCTCTTGTCATGGGCGACATCTCCGGAGCACCCTTGCTGGTGCGAATCCATTCGCAGTGCCTGACGGGCGATGTGTTCGGCTCGCTGCGCTGCGACTGCCGGCAGCAACTGGAGATGGCGCTTTCCATGATCGCCGGCGAGGGTCGCGGCATGCTCATCTACGAGCAGCAGGAAGGCCGCGGCATCGGCCTCATGGCCAAGCTCCAGGCGTACGAACTGCAGGATGCCGGTCTGGACACGGTGGAGGCCAACGAACGTCTCGGATTCAAGGCCGATCAGCGCGGGTTCGCCCTCCCGGCGAAGATCCTGAAAGTTCTGGGGGCCACGCGAGTTCGCTTGTTGTCCAACAATCCCGATAAGGTGGCTGCTCTCGAACGAGACGGGGTCGAGGTAGTGGAGCGGGTTCCGTGCGAAGTCGAGCCCACGCTTCACGCCGAAGACTACCTTAAGACCAAGAAAGAAAAACTGGGCCACCTCTTCACGTCCCGCTGATGTGGGACTCTGCTTGCCGGTTTGGCTGGCATGTAGGGCGGCTGGGACTGCGGCGCGATGGGCTCGAGAGACCGCCACCACTTGGGCCAAGCTATGGCTAGGACTCTTTCAGGGCAGATTGGCCCAATCTCTCCCCCCGCGAGCGCAACACTTTCTCCAACGCTTTTCTGTTCTTTGCCGGCAATGTGCGAAGTGCAGAGCGCGCCAGGGCCCGGTAGACTTCCTCACCTCCCGGAATTCGGCGCAAGGCGGCCAGGTGTTTGCGCACGGTCGCCACATCTCCGCGGATGATCGGTCCGCTGAACCCGGCGGCAGCGCCGCGGAGAATGTAATTCTCTACCGTCTGCCGCACGATCGGAGCCATCCTCCGCCGCGCCTGCTTGCGGCGCACTCCGGCGGCCGCGGCAACCTTCTCCCCCAGGGCCAGCAACGCCGTCAGCAGCGGAGAGGCGAAGGCACCCCAGGTGTGGTAAGCGGCCTTGTTACTCGCCGAGATCGCAAATGCTCTCCCGCCGAGGTCGGACACGATCTGCCGGGCCATCGACACAGCTTTCCGGTTCCCTTCCAGGGCAAAGCTGGCGCCCCCCAGAGCGGGCGTCACGCCCGGCACAAACGTCATGAAGGGATGAACCGAAGCGGTCCATGCTCCCCGCCGGGACAGAGCCTTCAATTCGGTGCTGTTGAGCGCCCCGCTGGAGTGCCAGGCGACCTTTCCCTTCCAGGCTGCGTGAGGGGCCATCGCCTGCGCGCAGGAGGCAATCGCGTGGTCCGGAACACAGAACCAGATGACGTCGGCAGTGATCTCCGGGTGATGCAGGGTAGTGACTCGAGCCCCGAGGCGGCGCGCTAACTGCCGCGCTCTCCGCTGCGTGGCATCGCGGGAGACGATTTCCGTAATGCGGTAGTGTGCGGAGCGCAGGGATAAGGCGAGGGCGCTCCCCAGGTTCCCGGAGCCCACAATCGCAATCTTCGTTCCTGCCGCTTGGCTTCGCCGTCCCACCGCCGCCAGCATAACAGCGCATTCCCAGGGCGGAAACGGTTGCGGAAAGAAAACGCCTCACCCGCTTGTCGTTAGGAGGCCAGTCCCTGACCTACCGCCGGCGCTTCGCATATATTGTCTGGCATGGCTAAAGCGTCCCACCGCAAGCGCGCTCGTGTCCTCTCGTCCCGCACCGTGTACCGGGGTCCGGTGTTCTGGGTGACTTCGGACCGCGTACTGGAACCGTCCGGGGTGTGCGCCCGGCGCGATATCGTCCGCCACACCGGCTCGGTGGTGATCCTTGCCACGAAGGACCGAGGCCGCGAGCCCCAGGTCCTGATGGAATGCCAGTACCGCCACGCCGCGCAAGCCTATCTCTGGGAATTGCCGGCCGGGCGCATTGACCACGGGGAAAAGCCGCTGGCTGCCGCCAAGCGCGAACTGCTGGAGGAGACCGGTTACCGTGCCTCGCGGTGGCAGAAAATTCTCCATTTCTACGCCAGTCCAGGCTTCGTGGCTGAGCCCATGACCGTCTTCTGGGCGCGCGGATTACGGCCGGGCCAGGCCCGGCCCGAAGAAGACGAGGTCATCCTTCACCGCCTGGTGCCCCTCTCCCGGGCTGTCCGTATGGTCAACCGCGGTGCCGTCCGCGACGCCAAGACGATCGCGGCGGTCCTCTGGTTAGCCCATCATTCCATGGGACAAAAGTCCTCCTCATAGCTGCTCGCCAGTGATACATGTCCTTGACAGCCCTACCCCCAGCGGCCACAGAATGTTCGAGGATTCGGCTGGACGGGGGTCATCCCGCCCCCCGGGGATGCCCCGCAACCAGAGACTGGCAGCCGAAAGGGGGCACACGTGGAACGGTTGAAAGGCACGGTGAAGTGGTTCAATAACGCAAAAGGTTACGGCTTCATCGGCCGTGACGACGGACCGGATGTATTCGTGCACTACAGCGCGATTGCGTCCGAAGGTTATAAGAGCCTGCAAGAAGGTGACGCGGTTGAGTTTGAGATTGTTCAAGGACAGAAGGGGCCGCAGGCGGCCAACGTCAGTAGGGTAAACACGTCTGCCGAGGCACACACCTAAGGCTGTCTTCTCATATTTCACTCTAGCGCGAGTAACCCTCCCGCCCTGAGGTGTGTAGACGGCCGCAACGACGGCACCGAGATGCCGTGGTGTTGGGTCTTGCTTTTCTCCCACCCGAATCTTGTTTAATCTTGTCTCCCGCATGGATAACAAGGCCATCGCCCATCTGCTCTACGAGACTGCCGACCTGCTGGAGATCGACGGGCAGGATTCTTTCCGCATTCGCTCCTACCGCAACGCCGCGCAAGCCATCGAGAACTGGCCGCAGCGGATCGCGGACCTCATCTCCGAGCCGCAAAAGATTCTTGAGATCCCGGGCATCGGCAAAGGGATGCTCAAAAATCTGCAGGAGATTCTCCAGGGCGGCCGCCTGGCAGTGCAGACCGAATTGCTCGAGAAGTACCACCCGTCCATGCTGGAGCTGATGAAGATTCAGGGCCTGGGGCCCAAGACCATCGCCTTGATCTGGAGCGCCTACAAGGTATCGGACCTCGACAGCGTGGAGAAGCTGGCCCGGGAGGGCAAAATTCGCATCCTGCCGCGCATGGGGGAAAAGCACGAGCAGAAGCTGCTCAAGGCCATCGAGGGCTACCGGCGCATCGGTGGACGTTTCCTCATCGATGTCGCTGAGACCGAGGCGGAGAAGCTGACGAAGTATCTCTCTAACTTTCCGGATATCGACAAGATCACCCCGGCGGGCTCGCTGCGCCGTGGTCGCGAGACCGTGGGCGACCTCGATGTGCTGGTCACGGGCGCAGTCTGCGCCGACGACGCCCGGCGCGAGCAAGCCATCGAACACGTGGTGAAGTATGGGGCGCTGGTAGAGGTCATGGCCCGCGGCGACAACAAAGTCAGCTTTCGCCTGCGCAACGGCCTGCAGGTGGACGTGCGCCTGCTCCCGCCGGATTCTTTTGGCGCCGCCATGCAGTACTTTACCGGTTCAAAGGCTCACAATGTCGCCCTCCGCCAACGTGCGCTTAAGATGGGCTTCACGCTCAGCGAGTACAGTCTGGCGCGATTGGAAACGGAAAAGCCGGTGGCGGGAAGAACCGAGGAGGAAATCTATTCGAAGCTAAAGCTCGACTACATACCCCCGGAGATGCGAGAGAACTTGGGCGAGATCGACCTAGCTGCCGAACACAAGCTTCCCGCGCTCATAACAGAGCAGGACTTGCAGGGCGACGTGCACATGCATACCGTCGAAACCGATGGAAAGAACACGATTGAGGAGATGGCGGACGCCGCCAAAAAGCGTGGCTACAAGTACGTGGCGATTACCGACCACTCCAAGAATCTGGCCTTCGCCAATGGCCTCGACGATACGCGCGCCGTCGAGCACATCCAGCGCATTCGCAAGGTCGACGACGAAATGGAGGGCATCCGCATCTTCGCCGGGATCGAGGTCGATATTCTCGCCGACGGAGATTTGGATCTTTCGGATGAGGTCTTGGCCCAGATGGACGTTGTCGTGGCCAGCGTCCACTCCCAGTTCAACCAGGACCACGACAGGATGACCCAGCGGTTGTTGAAGGCGATTGAGAATCCTCATACTTCGATCCTCGGACATCCCACCGGCCGCCTCCTCCTACGGCGTGATGCCTATGCTTTCGACGTGGATGCCGTCCTCAAAGCCGCGGCCAGGCACCGAGTGGCGATGGAGCTGAATTCCTATCCTGATCGGCTCGACCTAAACGATGTGCACCTGCGGCAGGCAAAGCGTGAGGGCGTGAAGATCGTTATCAATACCGACTCCCATCACACTTCTCATCTGGGGAAGATCCGCTTCGGTATCCTGCAGGCCCGACGCGCGTGGCTGACCAAAGACGACGTTCTCAACACCCTGCCCGTGACAAAGTTCGAGAAGGCGATGAAGCATGCATGGTAGATGCGTTTCCACCGCCATGACTTCGCCGGCTTCTTCCAGAAAGGCCCTTATGAGACGCCGTTCTGAATTGCGCCTGCTGGTCGCGTGTTTTCTCCTGTTTGCGGCCCGGTGTTCTGCCGGTCAGTTGAAGCTTCTGACCAGTCATCTCGGATACGAAACCAGCGGCCCCAAGCATGCGGTTATTCTGGGCACCGCCAGGGACCACGTTTCATCCTGCGCCTTGAAGGATCCAGCAAACGATCGGGTGGTCCTGCCCATCGTGCCCCAGGCCGCTGGTCCGGTTGAGAGATGGAGAGACTGGTACTTCTGGACGGTCGATTTTGATTCCTTTGCAACCGAGGGCACCTATTATCTGGAATGCGCTGCCGATACCACGAGCATCCGTTCGTTGCCCTTTCTGGTGCAGACCGACCTGCTTGAACGCAACACCGCCTCCGATGTGATCTACTATTTCAAAGACGAGCGCAGTTCGGGCGAACTGGATAAGGCTGACCGCCAGCTCCGCTTTGACGGTACGAAAGCCGGTTGGGTGGACGCGCACGGTGGCTGGTGGGATGCCACGGGCGACTACGGCAAGCATCTCTCCCACCTTTCCTTCTCCACTTACTTCAATCCGCAGCAGATTCCCCTTGTCATTTACAGTCTGCTGAAGAGTCATGAGCAGGCCAATCGTCGCGATCTCGAGGGTTTTGCACGGTACAAAACGCGCATGCTGGACGAGGCCATGTTCGGAGCGGATTATCTGGTGCGGGTGAAGGTTCCAGGGGGTTCCTTCTACCGTTCGGTCTCTACCGGCGGCGTGACGCAGGTTCCCGAAGAGCGCAAGATCGCCGGCGAGATGAAACGCTTTGGTATCGAAAGTGTTCCAGGCCAGGGTGCGGCTGGAATGGTGCAGGTGGCCCATACGGACCTGGACTACGAAGTCAGCTACCGCTCCGGGGGAGGCATCGCCATTGCCGCTCTGGCCATGGCGAGTACGTACCCGGTGTCCGGGGAATTTCGCAGTTCCGATTATCGGAAAGCCGCCGTGGACGCTTTTGATTACCTGGAGAAGAACAACCTCAAACTCACCAATGACGGCAAGGAAAACATTGTCGACGACTACTGCGCGTTGGCAGCTGCCACTGAACTCTACCGCGCAATGCACCAGGACAGGTACAAGCAGGCTGCCGACCACCGCGCTCGCAGGCTGATGGCTCGCCAGATCAGCGCCGGAAGCTATCAGAATTACTGGCGAGCGGATGATAACCAGCGCCCGTTCTTTCATGCTTCCGACGGCGGTTTCCCCGTCGTCAGCCTGCTCTATTACTCCGACATCGCCGACCCAGCGACCAAAGCGCAGGTGCTGACCGTGGTGAGAAAGTCGATGCAGTTCGAGCTTGCCATCACGTCCGAAGTGAACAACCCATTTGGTTACAGCCGTGAGTACGTGCAGGACAAGACCGGATCGCGCCATGCCAGCTTCTTTTTTCCCCACAACAGTGACGCGGCTCCGTGGTGGCAGGGGGAGAATGCGCGGCTGGCTTCGGTTGCAACCGCGGCGCGTCTGGCGGAACTCGCCTTCCCCCAGGACGCCGCCTTTCGCAGCCAACTCGAGGCCTTTGCCACCAGCCAACTCAACTGGATTCTCGGATTGAACCCCTTCGATTCGAGCATGTTGAATGGCATCGGCCGCAACAACCCTGCTTACATGTATTTTGACTCCTGGGAATTCACCAACGCGCCGGGCGGAATTTCCAACGGGATCACCAGCGGTTTCCACGACGAGAGCGACATCGACTACCTCCTCCCCTATCGCCAGACCGGCGCCGACAATGACTGGCGCTGGGGAGAGCAATGGCTTCCCCACGCCGCCTGGTATCTTCTGGCCGTTTCAACCGGGGGCAGCCCGGCGCGCTAGCAGACTGGCAGCTTCTTTCTCCTGCGAAGGAAGCAGGATCATGGCGCCGGCGTGGCGGCTCGCTGGTAGGCTCAACTACCGACTCGCGGGCGGCACAATGCCATTCATGCGTAAGTATTCCACCAACCGGTCATAGTGGTCGGAGAGGTGCCACACCGCGGCCGTCAGGGTCCACCCACCGGCTGCAATAAGTTGTTGGCGTTGGTCGACACGATGGCTTCATCCATCCGGCGAAAGGAGTCCCGCAGATAAGCGAGAATCTCCGCTTTGGTTTTCGCCGAATTCGGCCCGCCAAGGTCGCAGCGCTCGGGCGGTTTCTCCCCCATGATCTGTTTCGCCCAAGCCTTGTTGGCGTAGGCCACATGTTTTACCTGCTCGAATGTGCGGACATTCGCAAACGCGCCCTGCGTCGGCCTGAAACTCCACTGCTTTTCCGGCATGGCCTCGGCCAAAGCAGTGAAGTCCTGCTCCAGGCTTTTCCAGATGAGGTTGAGGGAATCAGGAATGGTCTTGGAGGGCAGTGGATGTTCCTGAGCGATCGCAGTTTCCCATCCCACGATGGCAGCGACTACGATTGCGGCACACATGAACTTGCTCATGGGGAGTCCTCCGAGGTTAAGATTTTTCCTCACCAAGCGCGTAAAATCCAAGAGGAGAACCGAAATGCCCGACCAAACCACTCCGCCCGGGGCACCGCCGCTGCGGCCGGCACCAGCCGCGCCTCCACCCGCTTCGGGCGAAAAACCCAAACTGAACTTAGGACCGGGCGTTGGTATCAGCGTGCAGCAGGACATGGCTGCGCCAGAACGCAAGCTTCCCCCGGTGAAAATCCTGGTGATCGCCATCGCCGCGCTCGCAGTGATCGTGGGCATTCTCTCGTTCTTTACGCGTGCCAAGCCCCAGGGCGCCGGTTCAGTGGACAACGTGGCCGCGGTCGAAATCCCCGGTCAGAATGCCATGCTGGTTGCCCTCACCGTCACCCTCCGCAATACCGGGGAAAAGACGCTGTGGATTCACACTCTACACGGCAAGCTGAAGACGGCAAGCGGTGAATATTCCGACGACGCTGCCTCGGCCGTGGACCTTGAGCGCTACTTCCAGGCTTTCCCTGCACTGCGCCAGAACTCAACCCATGCGCTGATGCCCGAGACCAAGCTACTGCCGGGCGAGTCCATACGGGGCACCATGGTGGTGAGCTTCCCCGTGAAGCAGGAGGAGTTCGATAAGCGACAATCCATCAGCGCCGTGATCCAGCCCTACGACCAGCCCGTACCCGTGGTATTGGCGAAATAACGGCCGGCATCATGCCGCGGGGAGGGCGGCCGAACCCATCCGAATGCCCCCCGCAGCCTCTTTCGCTCCCTTTTCGCCTCGCCCCTGCTTACTCGCGCTTCATGATGCGCCGGCGGTGCGCCAGGTGGTTGTCGGCCGTGGGACTCAGATCGTCATACTTCAGGAAGCTGATGGAGCCATCCACTTCGAGCACGGCGATGGCAACCTGGTGGAACTCCGCGATGCCATGCTCGCGCATGCTGCGCTGCAGTTCGTCCATGCTGATGTGTTCCCGGGCCATGTGGGACGCGATCACTTCCCCGTCGTGCACCAGCAGCGAAGGCTGTCCCTGGATGAAGCGGCGGAAACGGCGGTTTGCGCCCGAGAGATCGGCCACCAAGTAATTGACCAGCAGAAGCGTGCATGCCGCGACCACACCGCCGAGCAGGGACGTGTCGGGGCCGGTCATAGCGTTCTGCACGGCGTTGCTCAGCAGCAACAGGAGAGTAAGATCGAAAGGGGTCATCTGCCCCACTTCGCGCTTGCCGCTCAGGCGCACTCCCAACAGCACCACGCCGTAAATGACCACCGTCCGCAGCGTGATGTTGAGCAAGATGTGCCCGGTGGCGATCGGCATCAGAGCGAAGGGTTCGAGGTCGACGCCGGGGTGACCGGAACCGGAGCGCTCTTGGGCGTGCTCACGTAACCCGTGACCTTCTTCTTGTCGACGGTCCACACCACCAATTCATACAACATATGATCGCGGCCCGTGTAGAACTGGATGGGTTCGTTGACGTTGCGGTCCTTTTTCTCGATGGTCTTGTCGTCGGCGGTGACGTCGAGGGTAAACTTGCCGCGCTTTGGGTCGACCTTCTTGAGTTGCAGGCTGACGGTGGACACCGGCTGCGGCTTGGCTCCTTTCAGCAGGGTGAACTCGTAATACTGACGGTCGCCTTTGTGCTTGAGGACTTCGAGGTCGTCGCGCGTCTTGGCGATCAGCCCGCTTTGCACGCCAAGGTCGCCGATGGTGCTTTCCAGCTTGGCCTTGGTGGCATCGATCTCCGTCTTGTTGGTTGCGACCTCACTCTTCACGCCGCTGACGTCGGTTTTCACGCCGGCCACTTCGCCGCTCACCTGGCTAATCTGCTGCTTCTGCTCCTCGGCGAGGCGGGCTTCGGCTTCACGCTGTTGGGCCTGCAGCTGGGCGGCACGCTGTGCCAGTTCCTTCTTGGTCAGGCCGATCTGCTGGCCGAGTGTCTCAGCCTCGGCTTCGGTGGATTGCAGCCGGTCCTTCAGTTCGGCGATCTGGACCTGGCTGGCGGACTGCTCCTTGCCCAGCCTGTCAAGACGCCCGCGCAGGTCGAACAGGAAGTACAGCGAACCCGCTACGTAAATAAGCGCCAGCAGCAAAGTCAGCCACTTCCCGACGTTGCTGCCCCCTTCATGAACCAGTATCTGGTCTTCCTGCTCGGACATACGGACTCCTCATCATCTTGAGAGATCGAGATTAGCCTCATTGTTCAGCAGGCGGAGGGAGGGTGTCAATTGCCGGGCTGGTGCGGCCGGGCGCGGGTTGACATTTGTCACAGATAGCGCGTGATGATCTCCACTGGTGCCGGGGGCGAAATTCCGCGATCCTCGCTCGAAGATCGAGCCCGGCACGCGGAAACAATGCGCCCAGCCCACGAAGAACTCGAACATCTGGCCAAGGTCGCCGAGCGGGAGCGCATCGCCCGCGATCTGCACCACCTGCTGGGGCATACGCTCTCCCTGATCGCGCTCAAGTCCGAACTCGCCGGCAAACTGCTTGACCGGGATCCGTCGCAAGCAAAGGTCGAGATTCGCGACGTGGAGGAGGCATCGCGTCACGCTCTGGCGGAAGTCCGGCAGGCGATTCTCGGCTACCGTGCCAAGGGGCTGGCGGAAGAATTCAAACAGGCGCAAGCCACCCTGGAAACCGCCGGGGGCGAGGTCGAATCCCGAATACCTGACATGCAGCTGCCGGCGACGCACGAGACAGTACTGTCGCTGGCGCTGCGGGAGGCGGTTACCAACATCGTGCGTCACGCTCGCGCGCACCGCTGCTCGATGCATCTTGACCGCCAGAACGGGCATTGCTATCTGGAGATCCACGATGATGGGCAAGGGGGCGATCAGCTCGAAGGCAATGGATTGCGCGGCATGCGGGAACGTGTAGAGTCACTGGGCGGCAGCCTCGACCGCGACACGTACCAGGGAACCCGTATTCGGATCACACTGCCGGTCGGGCGCACCGGGGAGAGCTAGCCGGTGACTCCAGGTTCCAGGGACACCCGCAAGGGAATCCGCGTGGTCATCGCAGAAGACCAGGGGATGGTGCTGGGGGCTCTGGCCGCGCTGCTGGAAATTGAAGGCGACATTTCCGTGGTCGCGCGCGCCCGCGATGGCAAGGAAGCCCTGGAATCGGTGCTGGCCCACAAAACGGACGTTTTCATCACCGACATCGAGATGCCGCGCATGAGCGGTCTGGAGGTGGCGGCAGAACTGCAACACTCGGCGTCTCAGCACACGCGTCATCATTGTGACGACGTTTGCGCGCTCCGGCTATCTGCGGCGGGCACTGGATGCGGGGGCCTCGCCCTATTTGCTCAAGCACCGGCCCGCTGAGGAACGGCCGAGGCGGTGCGGCGCGTGCGCCAGGGGCTACGCTGATCGATCCCGAACTGGCTAGGGAAGCATGGGGAGAACTGGACCCGCTCACCGATCGCGAGCGGCAGGTTGTTCGCTTGGCGGGCGAGGGATTGGCCAGCGGGGGACATTGCCGACGAACTCGGGTTATCCGAGGACACGGTGCGCAATTACCTGTCGGAAGCCATCAGCAAGCTCGGGGCAAGCAACCGTGTGGAGGCGGCGCGCATTGCCCGGACCAAGGGATGGCTGTAAGAAGGTGAATGGCGTGTTGATGTACAGGCGTATGAAAGTCAGCGTGTTGGCCGCTACTTCTTGGGGGCTCCCGGCGACCGGTTGCCGGTTGTTGCCCGGCGTGGGTTGTCGATGTACCGGACTTTGCGCTGGGCTTCGTCGAAGCCGGATGCCAGCAAGCGCGGTTTGGACTCTTCCCCCGAAAACCGCTGCGTATTCTCAATCAACTCTCGTAGGCAGCGCCGGCGGAAAACTCTGCCAAGGTATCCGTTGACGGCGATTTCGATTTCGGCGGGGCGCCCCATGCCGCTGCGCCGGTAGCGGAAGAATGATGCTGCCTGAATCTGATCTTGGATCTCGCGAGCTTCCAAATGCACCCTTTGCAAGGCGTCGCCAACCTTATCGGGCTGGCCGCGCAGTCGCCGCAGGCGTTCCACGGCCCGGTCAACCACTCGGGCGAACTCGGCCGCGTCAGCGGACGTGCGGCCTGACCGCAGACGATCCTTCGTTTTCTCCCAGGAGAACCAGGTCGGGCGGCGGTTCGCTTCCGACGCGGGAACGAGCCGCGAAACCTCGCAGAGGTAGGCACGAACCGGCGGCTCGCCAGCATTGCCTCGACTGCGTCGAACGTACCAGGAGAACGCCGTCTCGTCGATCCGTCCATGAACGCCGGCTTCTTCTGCAGCCTCCAGCGCCGCGGACTGGGCGTATGTCAGCCCGGGTTTGACGC
This sequence comes from Terriglobales bacterium, assembly GCA_035623795.1. Classification (GTDB taxonomy): domain Bacteria; phylum Acidobacteriota; class Terriglobia; order Terriglobales; family Acidobacteriaceae; genus DASPST01. Next base: position 9,976 of record DASPST010000035.1, on the reverse strand, counting down.
CGCCCTTGGGAAACGTCCAGCGCCCGCTGCGAGTCTGCACTAGCAGAAACTCAATGTTGCCACTGCGGACACGGTAGCAAACCGCGGCGACTTGCTGTCGTCCACGTTGTTTGCGTAAACGGGTGAGCCCAAAAGCCCTACTTTGCCGCGGACTCTTGCCCGGCGAACCGTCAATCGTCAGCTGCCTCCCACTCATAGAGAATATAGGGTGCCGGACGACGTCTTTCCTGGCTAGAGCTCATCTTGGTTCGGGGTCGTCGCTCAGGTAACGGGAATCTGGCTGCGTACTTGCGCGCCCTTCTTGTTAGAGCCAGTATCTTGTGCGACTGCACGGGAACGAGGCTTGGAAAATCTCTACTGTCTACGCTGTAACCGCGAGCTGGAGAGTGGGCAGAAATCCGTTGCCGTCTACATGTTCGCCCAGACGGTGGGGGTGAGGCCGCGACAGAAGTCTTCGGCGCAGCGGATCTGCTTTTGTGCCCAGTGTGCCGTCTCCCTGGCCATGGGGCCTCCTCCGGAGGGAGCGCTCAACATAGCAGCTTGGCAGATGATCCGCGACGTCGTCGGAGCGGATCCGGCCCTGACCGAGGCGGCATGGGAAGACCTGCGGGGAGTGGCCGCGATGCTGCCGGAGAACGATGCTGACGGCACACCTCGCCCAACCGGCACCAACGGGTACCTCGAGTTCTGACCCGAGGCATCAGGTCGTGCAGCTTCTAGATTCCATCAGATTCTGTTGACTTTCTCCTGGCGGCTCGAATTGCCAGCCCGACGAGGATGTCAATAGAGCCAGGCCATTCCCTGGAAAGCGAAGAAGTTAACTGGGCATCCCTTTTGGCCTAAAGCACCTAATTCTTCTGCAGATCTGAGCGGTAGACCGGTGAATAGGTTCTAGCGAAGGCGATGCCTTAGTGGTACAGTTCTTGGCCGCAACAACCGGAAGGAGACTCCATGCGAAAACACCTGATTGCCTGTGTAGTCGTGCTGCTGGCTCTGTTCTGTACCGTTCTGCGGGCCGACAACTCCCAGCAGGAGAAGATGAAAAAGTGCAACGAGATCGCTAACCAGAAGCAGCTCAAGGGGGACGACCGCAAGAACTTCATGTCCTCTTGCCTCAGCGCCAAGGGTCCGGATGAGACAGCAACCCCGGACAAGATGTCGCAGCAGGACAAAATGAAGAAGTGTAACGAAATGGCCAACAAGAAGTCCCTCAAAGGAGATGACCGCAAGAACTTTATGTCGTCCTGCCTGAGCGCTTCTGCACCCTCGAAGTGATGTCAGAGGTGACACGCGATTTTCCCGCTTGCAAACGCTGGGAAGGTGACGCCAACAGAGCACCGTTCAGGGGGCGGGAGAACTTGCAGAACACTGTTCGACCTCGGCGGCTGAAGCCGCCAACGGGCTTACCAGGAGTGGATTATGCTAGCGGTTGCCCCAGAGCGCTTCCTGCTGGATCGGTGCCGGGGCGCGGCGGATGGATGCTGCTTCTGTTCCCAATTGCTTTTCTAACTGCAGTATTGTTGCCGGGAGAGGCTTCGTCTCGGGCGCATCCGGGGAGGACTTCAGCAGGACTTGGGACTTGAGCAGGCTGGCATAGGCCAGGCGAGGGAAACCCGCATCACGCAGAAACAGGCCGTAGTTGCACCAGTCGACCCCTTCACTGTGCTGGTCGTCCAAGGCGGCGTCGAGTTGCAGGGCACGCTGATACAGGCGCTGGGCCGCGGCAATTTTCCCCAGTCTGGCTTGGACTGCCGCTTCGCTGGCGCTGGCAAAACTCTCCAACTTCGCCTCGTCGGCCTGAACGGCAATCCGGCGCGCCAGCTCGAAGGATTGGAGCGCAGCATCAGGATGGTCAGTCCGCGTCTGGCAGTCCGCCAATTTCAGCGCCACCGCGATCAACTGGGAAGCCGGAGGGCGGCTCTGCACTCCGTGCTTCGCGACCAGCTCCAGGTACTGGCCGTATTGGGGAATCGCCTCAGCGGGTTTCCCCCCCGCGTCGAGCTCGGCGGCAAGATAAAGATGAGCCTCCGGCAGTAACGGATCGAGCGCAACCGCCTTTTGCCAGCTCTGCTCGGCCTCGCCGGTGTGTCCCAGCTGCAAAGCCAGAATGCCATGATTCAACAGCAAGCGGGCGTCCTTCGGAGTCTTCTGGAGCGAACTGCGGGTCAGTTCATAAGCCTCCCGGAAGCGCTTTTCGCCGGTCAGGTACCGGAGCAGCGAGTCGCGGGGAGCGGGATTGCGGGGGTCTGCCTGGATCGCGCGCCTCCAGGCAGCCACGGCAGCGTCGGCTCTGCCGGCCTCGAGATCCTTCTGCGCCAGCCGCATTTCAACCGGCGTGTCATAGGCATCAAGTGCGGCGGCGCGCTGTAAATCCGGCAGGCTGTTCTGGTGCAGGGCAAGATAGTAGTGGACCTGGTCTACCGTACCCCATGCCAGTAGGGTCGCTGCCGCTGCGATCCGCAAGCCGCGTGCGGCAGCCGAAGGACTCACCAGCCAGCGCAGACCAGCGCCTAGACTGCCACCCGCTGCCGTCGCAGCATCAGATAAACGAGTCTGCGAATTCAACAGGAGCGCGGCGATGCGGCCGTCACGCAGCTTCCAGATGGCGCCATCCAGGATGAAGTGGTGAATGTTGACCAGCGCGGTGAAGATCAGGAAGCTGCGAGTGAAGTCGAAGTGGAACAGGTGGCTTGAAATCCACGGTCCAGGGATGAACAGCGCGATCCCACCGACGATCAGCCAAGCAAAATAGGCCAGAGGACGCCAGGACTCGCGACCCTCCGCGTTGGCCTCGCGGCGGGCATAGTAGCTGGTGATCCACAGGTATTGCGCCGAATGCATGACGGCCAAGACACCCGTGCTGTACCGGCTCTGCGGCACATGGAGGTCTCCTCCCAGCACCAGCGCGGCCGGCAACAGGAACCAGACGAACTGAGTCGCGAACAGAGTGAGCGACGGCAGCAGGTCGCGCCAGCCGGCCTGATCGGCCAGACGCGACAGCCCGTAGGCGCTGCACACGACAAAGGCGACACCCAGGATGATCTGCAGAGTCCGACTGACAGCCTCGGGAATGTTCAGCGAAATGAACAGCGGGTCGCTGGAGGGCCCGGTGTGAAAGTTCAGGAACAGGATGGCGTAAGACAGCAGGAACGCGCCATACAGGGCCCGGCGCCCGCGCGCGGCCGGATTCACCTGGGCGCGGCGCGCGAACATCATAAGCAGCCCGTAATTCTGGCCGCTGTAGTGCCAGGGGCTCCAGGTGAGATAGAGCGTGAAAATCCAGGGCAGGGCACGCATCCAGAAATGGCAGACGAGGGCGGTGAGCAAGATCAGCAGTGTCGTGTGCAGGGTGAAGATGCGGTACTTATTGAAATCCTCCCGGCGGTGATAGGCGCGGTAGATGGTCGCCATGTAGTGCGGGTAGTTGAAGAACATGGCAAGAGCGTAGAAGGCAACTGACCAGGCCAGGGTGCTGGACGCTACGGAAAAATAGGCCACCAGCAACAAAGGGGCGGACCAGGCGCCACAGCCGACGATCAGATCGAGCGTGGGGTTGTAGAGCCACAAGGCAGACGGTCGGTTGGCGTCATGTTTGATCTTGGTGCTGGCCATGGTGAGCAACCGCTGCTGATCCCTACTCTGCGGATTATAGGAAGCGGGCCCAAACCGGATCAGGTGCCGAAAGTAACTGGTGGGTGGAATTCTGCCTAGCGGTAAGTATCTGGATGTGAGGCTCCAGCGGCAAACGCGAGATTTGAGTTGGGCCGGGGCTTGCTGTATAAGTCCATGCCTATGACCATGATCCGGTGCGCACGATGGATGATTGCGGCACTGGCCGCAGGTTTGCTAGCCCCCTCGCAGGCTCAGAATGTCCCGTTGACTGCTGAGACTCTCGCCGCTCGCAGCAGCGGACTCGAGCGCCATGATGGCTTTCTTCCCTACTACTGGGATGGCAAGAAGGGCATGCTCTTGCTTGAACTCGGGCAGGGCCGCCTGGAGCGCCAGTTCCTGTATTTCACCGGGCTGGGCAGCGGAATCGGGTCCATCAAGGTGTTTGCCGACCGGAGTACGACTGCAACCTCGGCAGTCTGCCGCTTCCGGCGTGTCGGGTCGAAAGTGCTGGTGATGGCGGAGAATCTGTCTTTTCGGGCAGAGCATGGCAGCCCCGAGTTGAAACGCTCCGTCGAATCGAGTTTTCCCACGTCCGTGCTGGCCGCTCTTCCGATCGAAGCTGAGCAGGATGGCAATCTGCTGGTGAACGCGAACCCGCTGCTGATCCGGGATGCCACCGATCTGCTTTCGCAGCTGCGTCGCCCCACACAGGCGATGAACGGGAGGATGGTGCGCACACCCTCTGCGGATTCGATCTGGCGACTCGACGAATCGCGTAGCGTGATTGATCTGGAGCACACCGGAAGCTTTCCCCTCAACACTGAAGTGGAAGCCCTGCTGACGTTTTCCAACGAGGAGGAAGTCAACCTGAACCAGCCGGATCGGCACGCGCTGAGCGTGCGGGAGCATCACTCATTCCTGGCCTTGCCACCTCCCGGTTACAAACCGCGAGAGATGGATCCGCGGGTGGGATACTTCGGGGAGAGCTTCCTGGACTTCTCGCAGCCCTTCGATCGTCCGCTGCAACGGCGGTTCATCGAGCGCTGGCGGCTGGAGAAGAAGGACGCTAACAGCGCGGTTAGCGAACCGGTCAAGCCCCTCGTCTTCTACCTGGATCGCGCGGCGCCTGAGCCCATGCGGTCTGCCCTGCGCCGCGGAGCACTCTGGTGGAACAGGGCGTTTGAACAGGCAGGATTCAAGGATGCGCTGCGCATTGAAGACCTGCCGGAGGGCGCCGACCCACTCGACACGCGCTACCCCACGATCCAGTGGACGAATCGGTCGGGCCGGGGCTGGTCGGTAGGGATGGCCCAGGCCGACCCGAGAACGGGAGAGATCCTGCATGCTGTGGTGCAACTGGATTCACATCGCATGCGGACGGTGAACAGCTATTGGGAATCGACCATGCCACCGGCTCGCGGGAATGAAGAACCGGCGCTCGACTGGTTCGCAGCCCTGGATAGCATCGATCCGGCACTTACGTCCGAGCAGGTGATGCTCAACCGTCTGGCGCTGCTCACCTGCCATGAGATGGGGCACGTACTCGGCTTGGAGCATAACTTCGTTGCCAGCACCTTCGGGCGTGGCTCGGTAATGGACTATTACGCCCCGCGGGTGAAGATCCGTCCCGACGGGTCGGCCGATCTTTCAGACGCCTATATGCAAGGGACCGGGAGCTACGACAACTTTGCAATCGAATGGGGTTACAGCGAGGGTGTACCGGGCGCAAGCGAGGAACAAGAGCAGTCACGCTTGGATTCGATGGTGCGTAAGGCGCAGGCACAAGGCGTGGTGTGGGGGAGCGACCAGGACCCGCGGTGGAATGCCTATGACGACGGTCCAGATCCGGTGACCTGGCTGAAGGAATTGTGGCCGGTACGCGATGCTCTGTTGGCAGCGTACGGACCGTCCCAGCTGCGACCGGGCGAACCGGCATCGGTGCTGGCCTCCCGCTTTCCCCTGATTTACCTCTTCCACCGCTACGCGCTGAGCGCCGCCGTCAATGTTGTGGGCAGCGCGCGTATTCCCCCGTCGCTGGTTGGCGATGGCCAAGAAGCGGTCAGCGTGTGGCCCGCTGCAAGTCAGCGGCAGGCGCTGGAACTTGTTGTCAAGGCCCTGGATCCGAACGAACTCGTAGTGTCCTCACAGGTATGGAAGCTGCTGGCTCCACCTGAACCGGGGGAAAGCGATCCGGAGCGCTTCTCCTCGTCGGCCGGATACTTGTTCAGCCCGGAAGACGGCGGGCGGGCGGTGTCGGAAATTGTTGTGGGCGGTCTGCTTGATCGGCAGCGTATGCAGCGGCTGGTCACCTTGGCCCATCAGAGCTCCGGTTCGCCTGGCGCAATGGAAGTGGTCTCGGACCTCGTCCGCGCCGCGTTTTCGCGGCCGGGGTCGGAACCGGCTGCATCCAGTCAGGCCGGCCTGGCTGGAGTGGTTCAGACCGAAGTGGCGGAGCGGCTGATGCTCCTGTCGGTCGACGACGCGGCAACTTCGGAGGTCCAGGCTGCGGCGCTCGCCGGAGTCTATGACGTCCAGAAGATTGTGCATGGCGAACAAAGTCCGGTGGCGCGAAGGCTCGACCACGAGATCAGTCTGTTCTTGAGCAATCCGCAGCAGAATCTGCCTCGGCTGAAACCCTCCGGGGCGCCTCCGGGCCCACCCGTCTGAGAGACTGGAGAAAGACCAGTCGCCCGAGCCGTAGGAGCAGATTCTTTTACAATTGCGGGTGTGAAGAGCTCGGACGTTATCGTCGTGGGCGGTGGCATTATCGGTCTGTCGCTCGCGATCGAACTGCGCAAGCGGGGCGCTTCGGTCTTAGTAGTAGACAAGGGAGAGCCTGGCCATGAGGCCTCTCGCGCGGCCGGAGGCATGCTAGCCGACTGCGGCGACGAAATGCCCGTGGTCCTCGAAAAGCTGGCCGCCGCCAGCGCCCGGATGTACCCTGAGTTTGCTCTCGAATTGCAGGATGAATCTGGTGTGAACGTGGACCTGCGTTCGGATGGTACGCTCCTGGTTTTTTCGTCGCCCGGGCCGGAGAAAATCCGCAGAGCCAGTCCACTGCCCGCTCCTTGGAATGAACTGGAACCGGGGCTGGCCGTCTCCGGACGCCATGCCGTTTTTCTGCCCGAGCGCAGCGTGTGCCCCCGTCATCTCACGGAAGCGGCTCTGAAGGCTGCTCGTCATCGGGGAGTTGACATCGTTTCCGGCGCGGGCGTGCGGTCGGTGAACCTGTCTGAAGGGGGTGTCACCGGGGTCAGCACCGAGCAGACCTCCTACCACGCCCCCAAAGTAGTGAACTGTGCCGGGGCATGGGCCGGGCAAATTCCTCCCCTTCCCCTGCCCACACGCCCGGTGAAGGGACAAATGGTCTGTCTCGCCATGCCATCGCGCCACCTGCTGCGGCACGTAGTGCGATCGTCCGAGATCTATCTAATCCCGCGCAGCGATGGCCGCCTTTTGGCGGGAGCGACCATCGAGGAGGCCGGCTTCGATAAACGGACGGTGCCGGAGACGATCCTGCGCTTTCAGAAAGCGGCCATCGCGCTGCTTCCCGCTCTGAAGCGGGCGCGCGTGCTGGAGGCCTGGGCCGGACTGCGTCCCGGTACTCCGGATGGTTTGCCCATCCTGGGCGCCACCCAGATTCCTGGCTATTACGTGGCTGCCGGCCATTTTCGCGACGGCATCTTGTTCGCGCCGGTCACGGCGAAGCTGATGGCACAAGTCCTGGCCGGCGCCAACCCGGAACACGACATTAAGCCCTTTGCGCTGGAGCGTTTCGCATTGCAGGCAGCGTGAGAGATATGGCTTCGATTGCTGAAATCCGCAATCACTATGACTCTCTGGCCTTCGTTTACCAGACGTTCTGGGGCGACCACCTGCACCACGGCCTGTTTGTAGACGATCAGGAATCTCCCCGACAGGCCCAGATTCGCATGCTCGACCATTGTATCCAGCGGTTGGACCTGCGGGGCGAGAAGGAGGTCCTTGACCTCGGCTGCGGCTACGGTGGCACGCTGATCTATCTCGCCCGCCTGCTCGATTGTCATGGCGTGGGCTTGACCATCAGCCCCAAGCAGGCCCGAATTGCGAAGGAGAGTATCGCCAAAGCGGGACTCAGCCATCGTCTCACGGTTGTGCTGGAGGACGTTGCCACTTTCCTCTTTCCGGCTGAAGCATTCGACCTCGTGTGGGCGATGGAATCCTCCGAGCACTTTGCCAACAAGCCACAATTCCTTCGAGATGTCGCCTACACTCTGCGCCCGGGCGGCAAACTGCTGCTCACGGCCTGGACTGGATCGATGCAAGACAGCAGGGTCAGCGCGGTTGCGCGCTCCTTCCTGTGTCCCGACCTTTGGACAGCAGAGCAATACCGCGGCGCAATCGAAGCCACGGGGATGGTGGTTCAGCACGGTGACGACCTGACTTCCCAGATCGTGCGTACCTGGGAGATCTGCCGGGATCATGCGCGGCGCGCGGAGCCGGTGGTCAAGCTTTTGCCACGGGCGGCACGGTTGTTCGTGGACGGCATCGAAACGATTCTGGAGGCGTACCAGGCCAGAGCGCTGGGGTACTCCGTGCTGGTCGCGAAGAAGTAACTGCCTCGATCTTTTCCCCTCGACCCCAGCCCGAACGCGAATTGGTCCGGCTCGCCGGACTGTGCATCACCGAACCTGCGCCTTGGGCTCGGTTATACTTATTTCTCGGTGGACCGAAATTGCCGCGTATGCGCGAGAAAGGGACACATCTATGGCTTCGCCGGCAGTAGAATTTGCCCGTCGGAATCAGCCGCGGTTTCTTAACGAACTGAAGGATCTGCTTCGCATACCTAGCGTCAGCACTCTCGAAGAACATAAGACCGACGTTCAAAAGGCCGCCGACTTCGTGGCCAGCGAATTGCGCCGCATCGGCTTGGAAAACGTCGAGGTCATCCCCACCAAGGGTCACCCGCTTCTTTATGCGGACTGGCTGCACGCGCCGGGCGCGCCCACGGTTTTGATGTATGCGCACTATGACGTACAACCCCCCGATCCGCTCGATGAGTGGATCTCGCCGCCCTTCGAGCCGACCGAGCGCAATGCGAACATCTATGCCCGCGGCGCCGTCGACGACAAAGGCCAGCTTTGGATGGAAATCAAGGCACTTGAATCGTTGATGAGGGCCCACGGCGGCAAGCTGCCAGTGAACGTAAAGATCATCTTCGAAGGGGAAGAGGAAGTGGGCGGCGAATCGATCGCCGACTATGTGCGCAAGCAGAAGCAGAAGTTGAAAGCCAACTTTGCCCTGGTCTGCGATACCGAGCTGTTCGCGCCCAACCTTCCCACCCTTTGCGTCGGCCTGCGCGGGCTTGTCTACACCGAGATCGAGGCCTACGGCGCCAGGACCGATTTGCATTCCGGCATGTACGGCGGGGCCGCACCCAACCCCTTCTTTGCCCTGATCGAGATCATCGGCAAGCTAAAAGACGCCAAGGGCAGGATCCTCATCCCAGGCTTCTACACGGATGTGAAAGCACCCACGAAGGACGAACTCAAGGCCTGGAAACGGCTGCCCTTCGACGAAGAGCATTATCGCAAGACTGAGGTCGGCTCAAAGGTCTTGACTGGCGAACCGGGATACTCGGTGCTTTATCGCACCTGGGCTCGTCCTACGCTTGAGGTTCACGGTATGCCCGGCGGCTTCACTGCCCCGGGCGCAAAGACTGTCATCCCCGCGAAAGCCGCCGCCAAGGTCTCCATGCGGCTGGTACCCAACCAGGATCCGAACGACATCCTGAAAAAGTACACAGCCTTTGTCAAGAAGCTGACACCCAAAGGCATCGAGACCAAAATCAAAGTGTGGAGCAAAGGGCCGGCGTGCGTAGTTTCAACCGACAACAAATACGTCAAGGCGGCTACCGAGGCCATGCACGATATCTTCAAGAAAGATACTGTGTTCATCCGTTCAGGTGGCTCAATTCCGATCGTCACCGATTTCCAAGACGTGCTGAAAATTCCCAGCGTGATGATGGGCTTCGGCCTGCCCGACGATAACCTGCACGCCCCTAACGAGAAGTTCCACATCCCGAACTTCTACCGGGGGATTGAGTCGATCTGCCTGTTCTTCGAAAAACTGGGGAAGTAGCCCCACGGTTGCAGGATCGGGCGACGGGAAAGCACGGCGATGCCGTCCTGGCTTTGCCTTCAACCAGTTAACGAGGGGGACCTTGCGGACACCGCTAACATGATGTTGAAACTCTTTGATAATGTCCCCTCGAAAACTCAATAGAAATGTCCCCTTAAACTGAGACCTCCAGCCAGGGAGGTCTTGTTGAAGAGGACGGCTATGAGCACTCGTGAGCTGGAGCGAGTGGAAGTGATGGGACGAG